>CAZKVF010000155.1:0-24373 GCA_964556085.1 uncultured Solibacteraceae bacterium | reverse complement strand
CCTACTTGGTTGCCAGTGCGGCGCGAGCTTCGCGGATCTGCGCGGCGTGCCGACAGGCGTGGCCGGCGATGATCAGCATCAGCTCGTAGCCGGTCACCTGCCCGAAAAGCGGGTGCTGCGCGCCGAGCGTGCGCAATTCCGAGTGGCGCGCCTGGCCAAACCGGATAACTTCCGCGCGCGTGGCATCGAAATCCGCCAAAGCGTCAGCAACGCTGGCGAAGCGGCCGGACGGCTGCACCATCTCGGGCGCTTGCCGCCGCTGGCTGCGGTCGGTGACCATTGCCAGAACGCGCGGCTCACGCTCTGGATCGATCGAAGATTCGAGGTTAGCCGCGGTCTCGAGACGGTTAAGAAACCGGCGTTCGACTGTGGCGACATGCTCGAGGCATTCCAGAACTGACCAGCGCGCCTCGGCTGGCCGGGTGCGAGACTCGGCTTCACTAACGCCCTCGACCGCGGCATGCAGATCGTCACGGCTCTGCTCGAGCGTCTTTATAATTTCAATCTCTTGTTCGGGTGCCATCAAATGGAGTCTACCAGATCGATTCAGTCCAACCGCTCGGCGTTGATTTCGATCACATGCCGGTCGGGATCGATGATGTACAGCTGCGGATAGCCGGTTAATGAGTGCGGATTGGTCTTAAGTTTCATCGAGTCGTCGGGCGGAGCATCTTCGCGGTACCCCTTTGAGCGCAGGAAGTCGAGTACCTGCGAGTAGCTCTTCACGCGAGCCGCGAAGTGGACATCTTCCGAATCGACGCCTTTGCCGACGCGGTATGTGGGATTGGTGTGGCAGATGAGGTGTAGTTCCTGCTTTCCTCCCAGCCGGAACCAGGCGCCGCCGAAAGGGAATGGCGGCCTGGCAATCTGTTCCAGGCCGAGGATCTCGCGATAAAAACGGATCGAATGTTCCAGATTGCTGACCGTCAGGCTGACGTGGTGCAGGACTTGAATATCCATAATCTTCCCGGAGAAAAGTAACCTCCATGGTACGACTATGGTGCGACGATTGTGAGCTCGTTCCGCTCCTGACAGGAGAGGCCAACCGTGCTCTAATCGCGATCCAATTCGTAGATGAAGGCCCGCTCCAGGCAGCAAAGGCAGATCGCGGCGAGCACTCCGTCGCCCTCCCGGATTTCGTGCGGGGTTTGCATCCGGCACACGGGACAGTATTCAAGTGTTCTAGGTCTTAATTGAGGCAGCGAGACGAGCATTGATGCACTCCAGCCGATGCAATTGTCATCCGAATTTAACGCGCTGTCCAGCCCGATTGGTTCTGGTACTGATTCGTTTGCAGGCGACTCGTGCGGTATAGTTCTCGATACGATGGCAAACGAAATCGCGTTTGAAATGGCCACTTCCAGCATCCGGTTCGGGCCGGGGGTGACGCGGGAAGTTGGCATGGACCTGGCGGACCTCAGCGTGCGCCGCGCGCTGGTGATCACTGACGGCTTGCTGAGCAAGATGCATCTTGTCCAGGTTGTGCTGGAGTCGCTTGCCGAAAATCACGTGGAAGCCGTGCTGTTCGACCGGGTACGCATCGAGCCGACAGACGAATCGTTCCAGGATGCCATCGCCTTCGGACGAGAAGCTGGGTGCGAAGCGATTGTCGCCGTGGGCGGCGGCTCGACCATCGACACCGCCAAGGCGGTGAACCTGTATACGACGTATCCGCCCGCCGATTTCCTGGATTACGTGAACCCGCCGATTGGCAAGGGCCTGCGCGTCCCCGGGCCGCTGAAGCCGCTGATCGCGATTCCCACCACGGCTGGGACGGGCAGTGAGACAACCGGCGTGGCCATATTCGATTTGACGAAGATGCATGCCAAAACGGGCATCGCCAGCCGCTTAATGAAGCCCACCCTCGGCCTTCTCGATCCCGAGAATACGCGCACCATGCCGGGCGCTGTGGCCGCTTCCACCGGTCTCGACGTGCTGAGCCACGCGATCGAATCATACACGGCCCTGCCATTTGCCCAAAGGCCCAGGCCGGAGCGACCGTCGTTGCGCCCTGCCTACCAAGGGTCGAACCCGATCAGCGATGTCTGGTCCCTGGAAGCGCTACGCATGGTTGCCCGGTACCTGGTACGGGAAGTCGAAGATCCCACCGATGACGAGGCGCGCGCCAACATGCTGCTGGCATCTTCCTACGCCGGAGTCGGCTTTGGGAATGCCGGCGTACACCTGCCGCACGGAATGTCATATCCTGTCTCGGGCATGGTCAAGCAGTACCGCGCTCCCGGCTATCGAGTGGAACATCCCCTGGTACCTCACGGCTTCTCGGTGATTCTCAACGCGCCGGCGGTCTTCCGGTTCACCGCCCCTTCCGCGCCCGATCGTCATCTAGAAGCCGCGCAGGCCTTGGGTGTGGACGTTGCGCGCTGCCGCCGCGAGGACGCGGGGCGCATTCTCGCGGAGCGGATCACATGGTTTATGGAGCGGCTGCGCGTTCCTAACGGCCTGCGCGCGCTTGGTTACACCACGGAAGAGATTCCGGCCCTGGTCGAAGGTACCTTGCCCCAACATCGCGTCACGAAACTGGCGCCCCGGATGGCCGGGCCGGAAGAACTCGGCCGTCTCTTTGAAGAGGCCATGGTCGCCTGGTGATCCAAAAAACTCATGACTCGCCGGCTGGCATCCCAAACGAGACCGCTCCCTGACGGTCGCGGCTCCGAAGTCGCGGCTTGCGGCGCTCGATTAACGATCAGGTTAGGCGTGTTAGCGACGCGGTACTCAAACCAGCAATTCGCGAATCAAAGTCGCGGGATGCACTGCCGCCACTCCGGCCAGTTCGGCCACCTGGTGGCGGCAGGAGGTCCCCGGCGCGACCAGCACTTCACCCGGCTTCATGGCTTGTGCCGCCGGTAACAGTCGCCGCTCAGCGATGTTGCGCGAGATTTCGTAGTGTTCGCGACTATAACCGAAGGAACCGGCCATGCCGCAACACCCGGCATCCAGGTCCGTTACCTGTGCCGAAGGAATGCGCGCCAGCAGCGACACGGTGGCGGGCAAGAGGCCCATCGATTTCTGGTGGCAGTGGCCGTGCAGCAGAATTCGCGCAGGTCCGGGCCGCAGAGGCAGGTCCAGCTGCGAGGCAAATTCCTCGAACAACAGGGATGCCTGGGCCACAACCCGCGCTCGCTTTTGGTCCTCGCCGCGCAGCAGCGAAGGCGCGTCCTCTTTCACCGCCGAAAGGCAGCTCGGCTCGCAGAAGAGGATCTTTTCTCCGCGCGAGGCTGTGGGAAATAATCCTTGTACCAGCTGCGAAGCATGACAGCGCGCATCGCTAAGCAGCCCCTGCGAGATCAAAGGCCGTCCGCAGCATGTGGGCCGGACGACGTCCACACGGCAGCCGCCACGCTCCAGAATCTCCAGTGCGGCGATTCCGACCTCCGGGTGGTAGTGGTTCAGAAAAGTGTCATTGAAGAGGGCAACTTGGCAGGCGGAAGCGCTTGGCCCACCTGCCCCACCGCGCTTTCGCCACCACTTGGCGAACGTTTCCTGCTTCCATGGCGGCGGAACACGGCGCCGGTCCAGGCCCAGCATCTTTTCATTCAGCCAGCGCACGGGCGCGCTGGCCGCCCCCAGGTTCGCCAGGGGCGCGAACCGGCTGCCCCATTTAGAAAGCTCGTGAATGTTGCCCAAGGCGCGGGCGCTGAGCGGGGTGCCGTGCCGCTTCCAGTAATCGGCCAGGAACTCGCTCTTGAACCGCGCCATGTCCACGCCCACCGGGCACTCCGACTTGCAGGCTCGGCATTCCAGGCAGAGATCAAGCACTTTGAATACGCCCTCGTCGCCGAGGCCACTCTCGCCCAGCTTCCCGGTCATTGCCAGACGCAGCACGTTGGCGCGGCCGCGCGTCGAAGCCGATTCGTCCCGCGTGGCCATGTAGGAGGGGCACATCGTGCCGGCCAGTTTCTTGCGGCACGCGCCTACGCCACTGCACATCTCGACAGCGCCCCCGAACCCGCCGAATTCCGAGTAGTCGAACCAGGAGACCGGGTTTGGTGTCTTGTAATTCGCTCCAAACCGCAGATTCGAAGTGACCGGCGGCGCAGCTACGATCTTGCCGGGATTGAAAAGCCCCTGCGGATCGAAGGTTCGTTTGATTTCGCGGAAAGCTTCGTACAATGTGGGCCCGAACATCTGGCGCATGAAGGGGCTGCGAACCAGTCCGTCGCCATGCTCGCCGGAGAGCGCCCCGCCGTATTCGAGCACCAGGTCGGCAACCTGTGTGGCGATGCTCTCGAACTTGCGTACGCCCGCCTCGGTTTTCATGTTGACCACCGGCCGCACGTGCAGGCACCCGACCGAGGCATGGGCGTACACGCCCGCCGTGGTCTGGTGGTTGCGCACGATTTCGAGAAACCGGCCGATATATTCACTCAGCTTCTCCGGCGGCACGGCCGTGTCTTCTACGAAGGAGATGGACTTGGCATCATCTTTCATCGCCATGGAAAGGCCTAGGGCGGCCTCGCGCAGGCTCCAGATGCGTGCCTGCTGGGCTGGTTCGGTCTCGCGATGGTACGAGTAGCCGAGCCGCTGTGCACGCAGGTCCTGCTCCAATTTGTCCAAGCGCGGCGGCAGATCCTCTTTCTTGTCCCCGTAGAACTCCACGCACAGCGTGGCCGCGGGATCGCCCTCGATGAACGTCGAACGAATGCGGTCGAGCGCCGGGTTCTGGCGCGTGTTATCCAGGATCGCTTTGTCCATCACCTCCACGGCAGAAGGGCCGTGCTTCACGATTACCGGCGCGGCACGCAAGGATTCCAGCAGGTCGGTGAAGCCGATTACCATCACGGCCTTGGCTTTGGGCAAGGGCACCAGCCGCAGCTTGGCTTCCAGCACGATGCCCAGCGTGCCTTCCGAGCCGACGATCATTTTCGCCAGGTTAACCGGCTTGCCCGGGGCAACGAACTCGTTCAGGTTGTAACCCCCGACCCGTCGCAGAATCTTGGGATAGCGCCGGTCGATCTCGGCGGCATGCTCGCAGGCCAGCCGCAGTACGGTCCGATAGCACGCCGCTTCCAGAGTCTCTCCCGAGGGCGCCCGGTCTCTGGCGATCTCCCGGAATTCCACTACGCTGCCATCGGAAAGCGCCACGGTCGTTTCGAGCACGTGGTCGATGGTCTTCCCATAGAGCACGCTGCGCGCTCCCGCCGAGTTATTGGCGATCATCCCGCCGATTGTGGCGCGGCTGGCAGTCGAAATATCGGGAGCGAAACGCAAGCCGAGCGGCGCAAGGTGTGCATTCAATTCATCCAGGACGATCCCGGGCTCCACACGCGCCCACTTTTCATCCTCGTTGACTTCCAGCAGGCGGTTGTAATATTTCGAAATATCCACCTGCAGCCCTTCGCCGATCGCCTGGCCGGCCTGCGACGTGCCGCCGCCGCGCATCGTCAACGAGCAGCCGTGCCGGCGACAAATTTCGAGCGTGCGCAAAATGTCCTGGCGGTGCCTGGGTATAACCACACCTAGCGGCTGGATCTGGTACACACTGGCGTCGGTGGAATACAGCGCACGCGATATAGCGTCGAAGCGCACCTCGCCTTCGATCTGCGCGCGGAGTTCGCGATGTAGATTGTCGATGCCGACCACGGTTGTGAATTTCTTACTTTACCGCGCAGCCGTTATCCTGGAAAGAGCGGGGTGGTCTTGAGCGAACCGATTCACGTCATTGGGGGAGGACTAGCCGGCTCGGAGGCAGCCTGGCAGATCGCGCGCCGCGGCTTGCGCGCGGTGCTATGGGAGATGCGTCCCGTGCGGCGCACGCCCGCGCACCAGACGGACCGGCTAGGCGAGCTGGTTTGCAGCAACTCGCTCAAATCGGAACAGCCGGACACCGCGCCCTGGCTGCTGAAGGAAGAATTGCGGCGCCTCGATTGTCTGCTGCTGGGCCTGGCCGAGAGCGCCCGCGTGCCCGGCGGCCACGCCCTTACCGTGGACCGCGAAATTTTCGCCGAGCGCATCACCGCCGCCATCGAACGCGAGCCGCTCATCGAACTGCGCCGCGAGGAGATCACCGCCATCCCGGACGGAATCGTCGTCGTTGCCACCGGCCCGCTCACCAGTGATGCACTGGCGCGGGAAGTTGCGCGCATCACCGGCGCGGCGCATCTCTATTTCTACGACAGCATCAGCCCTATCGTTGATGCGGAGTCGGTCGATACCACCATTGCGTTCCGGGCTTCGCGTTACGGCAAGTCGACAACCGGCACCGAGGATTACCTGAACTGCCCGTTCGATCGCGCGCAATACGATGCATTCGTGGATGCCCTGCTCGAGGCTCGCAGCGTACCCGCGCATATTCCAGAAGACGGCACGCCCTTCTTCGAAGCGTGCCTGCCCATCGAAGAGCTTGCCCGCCGCGGCCGCGAGACGCTGCGGTTTGGCCCTATGAAGCCTATGGGGCTGAACGATCCGCGCACCGGCCGGCGGCCTTATGCGGTGGTACAACTGCGGCAGGAGGATCTCCGCGCCGCCAGCTACAACCTGGTCGGCTTCCAGAACCATCTCCGCTTCGGCGAGCAGGAGCGCATTCTGCGAATGATCCCGGGACTGGAACGCGCCGAGTTCCTGCGCTTCGGGCAGATGCACCGCAACACCTATATCAACGCGCCCGCCCTGGTCAATCCCACGCTCCAGCTCCGCGGCCGCCCCGAGGTCTTGTTCGCCGGCCAGATTTCCGGGGTAGAGGGATATGTGGAGTCGATCGCCACGGGTCTCGCCGCCGGAATGCATGCTGCCACGCTGGCTTCGGGCAGTCAACCGGAAGCCTTGCCACGCGCAACGGCGTTGGGGTCCCTGTGCCATTACATCTCGGGTGCTGACGCCGCCAATTACCAGCCCGCAAATATCACCTTCGATCTCCTACCGCAGCTTCCCGACGCGGTCCGCGAGCGCCTGCGTCACAACAAACAGGCGCGCCACGCCGAGGTGTGCCGGCGGGCACTCAACGCGCTCGAAGAATATCGGCATGCGTATGTCTAAAGAGCTTCCCGAGTTGGCAGGCGGAAGCGCCTGCCCCACCGCTTTGGGCGGGCAAATCGAGCTGTACTTGGCGGAACTCTCGCGCGAGGGCGCTTCCCCGCATAGCCTGCGCGCGTACGCCTCTGATCTCGGCCAGTTCCTCGAGTATCTCTCGCCCCCCGATCTCGAGCCGCCCGAGCCGGCGGCTGTAGACGTCCTCATCCTGCGTGAATGGCTGGTATCGCTCTATCGCGATAACCTATCCGCCGTTACCATTCGCCGCAAGCTGGCGGCCGTGCGAGGCCTGTTCCGTTTCCTGCTGCGCGAGGGTGTGATTCCCGTGAACGTTGCGCGCCTGGTGCGCACGCCGAAGGCTCCGAAGACTCTGCCCGATGTTCCTAGCACCGAACAGGTGAATACGCTGATCGATGGCGTAGGCGCAGACAGCCTGGAGCGCCCGCATCCCTTGCGCGATCGCGCCATTTTCGAGTTGCTTTACGGCTGCGGCCTGCGCATCAGCGAGCTTGCCGGATTGAGCCTGGAGGACATCGACCGCAGCGAGGGCTGGCTGCGCGTACGCGGCAAGGGGCGAAAGGAACGCCAGGTGCCTCTGCCCGGCAAAGCCGCGGAGTCGCTCGATCGCTACCTGTCGGAACGGCCGGTCGCCGCGGAGCGGGACGAGCGGGCCGTCTTCCTGAATCATCGTCGCGGGCGTCTTACTGATCGCGGCATCCGCGGCATCGTGAAATTCTATGCCACCGTGCTGTCGGGCGATTCCTCCATTCACCCGCACAGCTTTCGCCACGCCTACGCCACGCACCTGTTGGCCGATGGAGCCGACCTGCGCGCCATCCAGGAGCTGTTGGGCCACGCGCGCCTTTCCACCACTCAGAAGTACACGCAGGTCTCGCTGACCGATCTAATGGCCGTGTACGACAAGGCGCATCCCAAAGCGTAATCCCATGGCAAGTCTGAAAAGCGAGTTGGGCCCCATGTGGGCTCTGGCCTGGCCGCTGGTGGTGGCCGAGTTGGGATGGATGCTGCAGGGCACCGTCGATCTGGTCATGGCCGGACCCCTCGGCGCGGCGGCCATCGGCGCCGGCACTCTAGGCAACATGCTTTTTTATCCCGTCGCCGTGTGCGGCACGGGCGTGTTGCTTGGCATGGACACTCTGGTGGCGCAATCCTTCGGGGCCGAGGATCTGCGCGATTGCCGCAAGACGCTCGTCAATGGCATCTGGCTCTCGTTCGCGCTGGCGCCGCCTCTGATTGCCATCCTCCTGGCATTGATTCCGCTGATGAGCGCCGTGGGCACGAATCCACGAGTTCTTGCGCACTTCGGACCGTATTACAAGGCTCTGATCTGGAGCGTCCTTCCCTTGTTTCTCTACAGTGCGTTCCGGCGCTATCTGCAAGCCCTGAACATAGTCAAGCCGGTCACCTGGTCGCTTATCATCGCCAACCTGGTGAACATCGCCGGCAATTACGCCCTGATGTACGGTCACTGGGGCGCGCCCGCGATGGGTCTCGAAGGCTCGGGATGGTCAACCACCGCCTCGCGTGTCTTCATGGCAGCCTTTCTGTTTGTCGTGATTCTGTGGCATGAGCGCCGCGCGCGGCAGGCGCATCCGCCGTCGCTGGAAGTTTCCTGGCGGCCCGAGCTGGCCCGCATAGGCCGCCTGGTAACCTTGGGTTTGCCCGCCGCCGGGCAGATCGGAGTGGAAGGCGGCATTTTTTCGCTCGCCACGGTGATGCTGGGCAAGATGGACGAGATCTCGCTAGCGGCCCACAGCATTGCTCTTAACGTGGTCAGCACTACGTTCATGGTGCCGCTGGGCATCAGTTCCGCCGCGGCGGTGCGTGTAGGCCAGGCGGTGGGTCGCAAGGATCCGCTCGGCGTCGCGCTCTCCGGTTGGGCCGCGGTTCTGCTGGGCGCGCTGTTCATGGGCAGCGCCGGCCTTTCACTGTGGCTAATCCCCAGGTGGATCGTCCTCTTATTTAGCGGCGATCCCGCCGTGATCACAGCCGGTGTCGCTCTGCTGCAGATCGCAGCGGTGTTCCAGCTCTTCGATGGTTTCCAGGTCGTGACTACCGGCGCGCTTCGCGGCCTCGGCGACACGCGTACGCCCATGCTCGCGCACTTTGCCGGGTACTGGGTGATCGGATTGCCGGTCAGTTATATTCTTGGGTTTCACTTCGGCTGGGGGGCCCGCGGCATCTGGACGGGCCTGAGCATCGCGCTCGTGCTCATCGGCGCGGGCCTCATGCTTGTATGGCGCGCCCGCGTGCGACGGTACGTCGCGTAGCCAGCCCCGCATCGAGCTGGGAACCGGATCGCCGCTCAACCCGGTGGCGGTGTTCTGAACTAATTCTTCAGGCGGCTATAATCAAGTCATGCGAAATGCCTGCGCGGTGTTGCTCCCTCTCGTTTTTCTGGCCGGTTGCAACCGGGGAACCCGTGACCGGGAGAGCGTCCGGCAGGGAGTCATGGACCACCTCTCGAGCACCAATGTCAATGTGGCTGCTATGGACGTGGACGTCACCTCGGTACGGTTCGATGGACCGAAGGCAGATGTCATGGTGACTTTCCGGGCCAAGGGTGCGCCCGGAACTCCCGGAATGGAGATGCATTACCAGATGCAGCAGCAGGGTGGGCGCTGGGCGGTAACCGGGCTGCAGGACTCGGGTCACGCCGGGGCTGCCGCGCCCGGCGCAACGAATCCGCATGGCGCGGGCGGGGCCCTTCCGCCCGGTCATCCTCAAACAGGCGGCACCGCGGTTCCCCCGGCTCAAGGCGGCGCGATGCCTTCACCCGAAGACCTTCCTCCCGTCGGCAAGAAATAAATGAAGCGCGTCGCGATCCTGGGCGGAGGACCGGCCGGCGCGTTCGCCGCTGAGCAACTGGCGGCTGGGGGGCTTGCAGTCCAACTCTTCGACGAAAAGCTGGCGTGGGAAAAGCCGTGTGGCGGCGGCCTCACCTACAAGGCCTATAACCGCTACCCGTTCCTGGTCCACAATTCCATTCCCAAGCGCTTCGTGAATGAAACGGTCCTCTCGGCGCCGGCAGCCGGGAAGGCCAACCTCAAGCTCTCGGATCCGCTCCTGATTTATTCGCGGTTCGATCTCAACCGGCTGCTACTCGAGCGGGCCGAGCGGGCGGGCGTCAGCATCGAGAAGACCCACATCGCGGGCATCAAACGGTATGGGTCGGCCTGGCGGGTCGAAACCTCAGCGGGCACGGCCGACGCCGATTTCTGCATCGTAGCCACCGGCGCGCGCAACGCGTTGCGCGACGTCGGAACCCAATTGCAGGCTGGAGACACGATGTCGGCGCTCGGCTACTATGTGCCGGGTGAACAGGCACAAATCGATATTCAGTTCCTACCCAAGCTGGAAGGCTACATCTGGATCTTCCCGCGCTGCGGCCACCTCTCGGTGGGAATCTGCGGGAAAGGCGAGCCCGCCAGTTCGCTGCGAAAGCGTCTCGAGCGCTTTATGAACGAGCGCGGCCTGCCCCTCCAGGGCGCCCGTTTCTATAGCCATCTGCTGCCTTGCCTGAACTCCGATTCCTGGCTGAGCAATCGCGTGGCCGGCGAAGGGTGGTTTGCCGTCGGTGATGCCGCCGGGCTGGTGGACCCCATCACCGGCGAAGGTCTCTATTACGCTCTCCGGTCCGCCGAGCTTGCCGCGCGTACACTTCTCTCCGACGTCAGCGGCCTGGCCGAGCGCGTCAATCAGTATCGCCGCTCGCTGCAGCGCGATTTCGCGCTCGATCTGGAATTCGGCTCGCGCCTCGCGCGCCGCATCTTTCACGGGCGGTTTCTGCTCGAGTCCGTACCCTCCCGCATGGTGCAGTTTACACGGCGCAGCCCGCGTTTTTCTGCCATCATGCAGGACCTGTTCGCGGGCCGCCAGTCTTACCGCGAACTGAAGCGCCGGCTGTGGCGCAATCTCAACGGCAGCCTCTACGAGATCGCCATGAGCTTCGGCTTCCGCCGTATCATTCCCCGTCAGGCGGGCGCGCGATGAACCATTCCCGATCCGAAGAACTCCTGCGCCGGGCGCAGCACATTATCCCGGGCGGAGTAAATTCTCCCGTGCGCGCATTTCGCGCTGTGGGTGGCACACCGCCCTTTATCGCGCGCGGCCAAGGCTCGCACATCTTCGATGCCGATGGTAACGAGTATATCGACTACGTGGGCTCGTGGGGACCGCTGCTGCTGGGGCACCGCCACCCCGAAATTCTCGACGCGCTCGAGAAGGTGCTGGCCATCGGAACCAGTTTCGGCGCGCCCACCGAGCAGGAGGTGGAACTCGCTGCGGCCATCTGCGATGCCGTGCCCTCCATCGAAATGGTGCGTCTGGTCAACTCCGGCACTGAGGCCACCATGTCGGCCATCCGGGTAGCGCGCGGATTCACCGGCCGCGACCGCATTATCAAATTCGAAGGCTGCTACCACGGACATGTCGATGCGCTGCTGGTCAAGGCAGGCTCCGGCCTCGCCACCTTGGGGCTTCCCGACAGCAAGGGCGTGCCGCAGGCTTTCTGCGACACCACCATGGCCCTGCCGTTCAACGATCTGGATGTCGTCGAAGGGGCCTTTCGAACCTACACCGACCGCATCGCCGCCGTAATCGTCGAACCGGTCGCCGGCAATATGGGCTGCGTACCGCCTCTTCCGGGCTACCTGGAGGCTTTGCGCGCGATCACCGAGCGATACGGCACGCTCCTGGTCTTCGACGAGGTGATGACTGGCTTCCGCGTGGCGTTTGGCGGCGCTCAGGAGCGCTTCGGCATCCGCCCCGACCTCACCACTCTCGGCAAAGTGATCGGCGGCGGCCTGCCTGTGGGCGCATTCGGCGGCCGCAAGGATATTATGAGCAAGGTAGCCCCGGTGGGTCCGGTCTACCAGGCCGGGACTCTTTCCGGCAATCCACTGGCGGTTGCCGCGGGGCTGGCGATGTTACGCCATTTGAAGACCCACCCGGAACTTTATAGCGAGCTGGACGCACGCGCAGGGGAACTGTGCGCGGCTGTGGCCGGCGGCGGCATCACCGTGAACCGCGTAGGTTCCATGTTCACGCTTTTCTTCACGGATTGCCCCGTCACCGATTACGAATCCGCCAAGCGATCCGATACCGTGCGGTTCGCCCGCTACTTCCATGCCATGCTGGAACGCGGAATCTACCTGCCGCCTTCGCAATTCGAAGCCGCCTTCGTCTCCGCCGCTCACAGCGAGCAGGACATCCAGCGTACGGCCGCCGCCATCCGCGAATCTCTGGACGCGTGATGGGCGCACCTGGTGGGGCAGGCGCTTTCACCCGCCAACTTCTTCCATGACCCAACGCCTCTACTACCACGATTCCTACGTCCGCGATTTCACGGCGGCTGTTGTGGGCGCCTCCCCCGATGGCTCCATAGTCTATCTCGACCGCACCGCTTTCTATCCCACATCAGGCGGCCAGCCGTACGACACCGGCATGATCGCCGGCACGCTCGTGCTCGAAGTAACCGATGAAGGCGCGCGGGTCGCCCACCGGCTGGCGGCCCCGCTCTCCGCGGCTGAGGTCGAGTGCTCGATCGATTGGAAAAGGCGCTTCGACCACATGCAGCAGCATACCGGTCAGCACCTGCTTTCGGCCGTCTTCGAAGAGGCACTCGGCTTGCACACGGTCAGTTTTCACCTCGGCCAGGAGAGTTCCACGATCGACCTGGAGGGCCGCGCCATTAAAGACGAGGCCCTGCGCGACGTGGAAGCGCGGGCCAACCAGATCGTCTGTGACAACCGGCCCGTGAACATTCACTTTGAAGAGGCTGCGGAAGCGCGCGGCCTGCGCAAACCGTCCGAGCGCGAGGGAACCCTCCGCATCGTCAACATCGAGGGGCTTGATCGCAGCGCGTGCGGGGGCACGCACGTACGCACCACCGGCGAGATCGGCGCCATCTTGATCCGCAAGCTCGAGAAAGTGCGCCAAACGGTGCGGGTGGAGTTTCTGTGTGGCACTCGCGCAGTGAGCCGGGCGCGTGCTGATTACGAAGCGCTCTCGCGCGTGGCGCAGCTGTTTTCGGCGGGCCTTGATGAAACTCCGGGGCTGGTCGAGGGGCAACTGGAGACCGCCCGCGCGTCGGATAAGGCGCGGCGCAAACTACAACTGGAGCTGGCGGTTTTTCGCGGTAGGGAGGTTTACGACGCCACGCCGCCTGATCCTCAGGGGGTGCGCCGCTACCGGCATCGCGCGGCCTCCGGATCCGCGGAAGAACTGGGCGCACTGGCGCGAAGCTTCACGGCGCAGCCGAAGGCTGTTTTCCTCGCTGCCCTGGATAGCCCGCCTTCGGTGATTTACGCCGTCTCGGAAGATGCCGGAATCGATGCGGGCCAGGCCATTAAACAAGCTTTGGCGGAGGCCGGAGGCCGAGGGGGCGGCAATGCGCGTTTCGGCCAGGGTAGCGTGCCCGGAGTGGCGCTGCTGGACACCGTGGTCGGACTGCTGGCCGCTTATTGACGACCGCTCCCTCACGGTCGCGGCTCCGATGCTCAGATAAACAATGCTTTAAGCCGCAGCCGCAACTGGCGCGTTCACCGCAATGTCGATGGTCGGTGTGCTGAGCAAGGTGTTGTGGATCAGGCAGGATTTCACCGCCCGTAGCATACCGGCTTGATGCGACGGTTCGAGGCCGGGCGCCGTAACTTCAATCTGAAATCGCCCCAGTCTCGCCGGTTGCGTGGCCTTATCCGCCGTTACCTTGATTCTCAATCCTTCGGCCGGCAAGGACCTGGTTTTCAGGTATTGCGCCGCATAGAAACCCGCGCACGTCCCCAGTGACACCAGGAGCAACTCGGGCGGTGTCATACCGCTATCACTCCCGCCGTTGTCAGGCGGCTGATCGGAGATAACGCGATGGCCACGCGTCACCGCTTCGAACTTCACGTTTCCCAGATGAACGATTTCGACGTCCATAATTTGAATGCCTTCAGTATTTCAGATGCAAATAACCGAAAAAAGTCGCAGGCGTTTACGAACTACTGGAATTTGCATCACTTGGACGACTGCTTGATGGTTGGAATGCCGCCGAAATTTCACTGGCGATCGTACGGTCAGGCTTTTTCGGGAACGACACGAACGGTGATCTGGCCAACGCGGCCATCGCTTATCCGACCAATAATTGTTTCAAGAACAACGTAGATCTTCGCACCGTCACACCGTCGAGTTCCCCGTTGAACCTTCAGGATCCCGGCGTTGCGGGCACGTGCGGGGCGGCTTGGAATCCGGACATCCAACAGGAATTTACGCTCATCGCACAGCTTGGTTGCCATTCTCTGGGCCCAGCATCCGGCGCGTGCACCGGCTTAAGCGGCCCCGGATATCCGCTGCAGACGCAAGTGCAGCTCCTGCCCATCCCGAAACTCAGCGGCATGGCTAACCCCTGCGCGGGAGTGCCGAAGAATAGCTGGTGCAAGTAGTTAACTGCGTATGTGGGGCAGGCTGCTAGCCTGCTGGCCGATTGGAAATCGCCGATTCAAGCGCCTGGCTATTGGGTTGTCCCCTGGAGCGCCCGGGCAACCGCAGCCAGGCGGGCCCGAAGGGGACCAATCTCAACCGCGGGATCCAGCGCCCGCACCGAATCCATGCGCTTCTGTTCCAGCGGCAGATCACGCCCTGGATCGTCGCTGGCGGCCAGCCGGGCGGCTGCCTTGTGAAAGGTGTACTGCAATATTGCCCGCGCCTGGGCTGGGCCGGCATTCGCGATGTAGAGTGCCGGCGCCAGGGTTAGCAGGGCCGTGCGCTTCATCCAGGTCGGATCCAGACGGTCTACGGAGTCGAGATTGGTGTGGATCACGTCGAGGGATGGCACGGCGATCGAGATCCCCGTTATCCCTATATCGCGGGCCTCGAAAGCCACCTCGTCGGTGATCGGCTGGTATTCCCAGTAGACCGTACGCAGCGATTGGTGGCTGCCTCCTTCGGCTACCAGCAGCGGGTCGGGTTCATGCTCGGCGGGCGCGTAGCGGGTTTTCACGAATTCGGACAGATTTTCGATGAGATCGTCGGCATAGCTCGGAAGCCAGCCGGGATTGGCGATCAGGATCAGGTTGTTTTCGGCATTGCGCTCACCGCCGGCCTGGTCCAGGACGATCGATAGCAGAATGCGTTTGGCCTCTTCCGGGTGCTTGCGGAACCAGGCCTGCTCGGAGATGATCTCCGTAGTCCACCAGAAGCGGATCGCCCGGCGCGGCTTGGGAATCTTACCCACTGTGATGAGATGGTTCGCGGTTCGGGCCAGTTCCAGGAGGGTGCCGCTGCCGGAGGCGTTGTCATTGGCGCCGGGGAACTGGTGGTCAAGATGAGCGGCGATGACGATATCCTGCCCGCTCACGCTGCCGGGGATCTCGCCCATCACAATGCCGATGGCGCCTGGAGTTGTACGGCGAATTCTGGCCCGGACGTGCACCCGAACAGGTCCGTGCGCGAGTTGGCCGCGCAAGCTTTCGCCTGTACGAGGGCTGATCATCAAGGCCGGTTCGTCGCGGCCCGCCATGCCCCAGAAGATCGCATCCGGCAGCGTGCGCCGCCCGAAGTATTCGCCCGCAGCATCCGAGATCACCGCGGCCGGCGCACGGTTTCGATATTTTTTCCAAGCCTCGTCCGGCTCGTCGTCGGTGAGGAGCACGTTTCCACGGATCTCTTCCCCGGATGGTCCCGCGGCGGCATCTACGAGTTGCGCGGTTACATCTGCCTCGGCGCTATGTTGCGCCAGTTGGGTCAGGATTCGGGCAGGTGGCATGCTTGAGTTCGCAGGCGGCGCGACCTGGCCCACTTTGACAGGCGAAAGCGCCTGTCCAACCACTTCTAACAGTGCCTCCTCCTGGTCCCACATGGGCTCGTTCGCCGGAAGCCGCTCGATGCGGACATTCTGCAGCCCGTACTCGCGTGCCCGAGCGGCGACATAATCCGCGGCGTCGAAGAAGCCCTGCGAGTTCGGATACCGGGCGCGAGAAGCGATGGCCGCTGTCTGTTTCAGTGCGTTATCGACCGTAAGCTGGCCCAGAATGGTACGCAGCAGAGAATCGGGAATGAGTGGCTCGACACCGGCCGCGAGCGAGCAGGCAATCAGGCAAATGCCGACTGCCGCGCCACGCGCGAGATGGCATGCACCAGTTTGCGATACGGTATATCGTCCCAGGAATCGAAACCCAGCCACTCACCATCCCGCCAACTCGAATAATACCAGCGGGCGAGCAAGGCCAGATATTCCTGGCGCTCGCGAATCGTAAGCTTGCGCGCCTCAACCGTACTAAGAACAGCGCGAAGCTGTTGATCCATCGACAGCGGTTTGCCCTCCCGCACCTCGAAACTGAAGAGCTGGGGTGATTGCCAGTCGCCGCCGCGCAGAAACCATAACTCGACAGAGCCGGGCGCCACCGAGCGCGTGATGGCCACGCCGTGCAGCCGGTCGAGGGCAGCCGCCAGATCGTCCCGGAGCTTCAGTACCTCCTGCACTTTCTCGAACCGTTTGTGCTGGCGGGCTGCTTCTTCGAAGTTCATCTCCTGGCTGAGCCGGTCGCGTGAGCGAGCAATCGAATCCAGCAGGGAGTGCCCGCCAGTGTTCAAGAATTCCGTAGCGCGCTCTACTTCGCGCGCATACTCCTCGGGACCGACCACCTGCTGGCAGGGCCGCAGGCACATGGCCATTTCGCCGTAAATACAACCGGGATGCTCGGGGGAGGGCGCGAGATCTTCCTGGCAGCGCCGCATCTGAAACAGGTCAAGAAATTGGCCTTCAAACCGCTCGGCGGAAGCGCGCGAGGAAAAAGGGCCAAAAAACAGGCCGGACCGGGTCAGGTGAGTCGTCAGCTGGGTTCGCGGAAACGCGTTGCCGAGCAGGATCTTCACGTACGAGGGCATTCGCAGCCGAATCAGATCGAGGTAAGTTTCCGGGAAATGGCGCCGGGCGAGTTCGTAATGCAATGTACTGGATTCCAGGCCCGATGCGGTCAGCGTGTACTCGACGCGGCGAACGGTGTGCCGCAGATGCAGCAGCCGCGAAGGGGTCTCCCGGTGCTTGAGAAGACGGAGCAGCCGGCGGCGCAGTCTGGCGGTCTTGGAAAGATAGGGCGCGCCTTCTTTGGGCCACAGCACGAACACCGCGGGAGAATCGGGCACAGTTTCGAGAGCGGTGTCAAGCAGGGACAGGTCTTCCGTGACTTCGATCGCCGTCATGGCGTAGCGGTAATGAAATTTAATTCTCACATGCGCGGCCAGCCGTAACGTATGCCCGCCCCGTCGCGCGGCCCGGAAGGGGCCGAGGCGTGTTAAAAAGAGGATTGGTGCGTCGTGAAGCGCGCCTGTTCTGCCGATACTACGTGTGATGACAGCATTTGGCTGGCTAGTGTCCTTTAGTCTGCTTGCCTCTTCGGCGAACGTGGTTACGTTCGATCGCAATTCCTTGGGCAAGATTCCTCCCGGGTGGACGATCCCGATGACGGGCCGCGAGGCGGCGCCCCGCTGGCAGATTGTGAGAGATCCCACCGCCCCGACACCCTACGTGCTGGCGCAGACCTCCAACGATATGCATTCGGACCGCTCCCCGCTGGCGATTTTCGATCGCGTCACGATGCGTGACGGCGATGTCAGCGTTCGCCTGAAGGCGGTTTCCGGCCGGCATGACCAGACCGGCGGCCTGGTATTCCGGTACCGCGACGAGAAGAACTACTACGGGGTGCGTGCTGACGCGATGGGGGACGATGTCGAGCTGTACCGGGTGGAAAACGGGCGGTTTGTTCCGATTCTGCCGCGCGGCCGCCCGCCCGCGGCCTTCGAGGTCAAACATAACATCCCCGCCAACGCTTGGGCGATTCTGAAGGTCTCGTTCCGCGCCAACCAGTTCCAGGTGTACGTGAATCACCGCAGGCTTTTTCAGGCCCAGGATTCGGCGTACACTGGACCGGGCAAGGTGGGGCTCTCCACGGGGGCTGATTCGGTCACCTACTTCAACGACTTCCGGATATACCCGAAGTAGTGCGGAGCCGCGACCGCTAGGGAGCGGTTGCTTCAGTCCAGCGGTTCGGCCACGGCTCCATGGCGATGCGGAAGCCGCGGCTTCTTGCGCGCGCCGACCAGCGCACAGGGATCGTCCGGCTCCCTCCGAAAGAACCGCCAAATCCTTTCGGCAAGCCGGCGTACCTGCCGGAAAACCGAGTACCGCTTCCGGCGCGTCATCCCGTTCATCGGCATGCCTGGACTGACGGGTGCGGCCCGGCCCGCGTTCCCGCGAGTCCTTTAGACAGCAGTATTCTCAAATCCGGTCTGGACAGAGTTAGGCGTGCGGGTATAGGCTAAAGGGTACGGCGCTGCTCCGTGCGCCGCATCGATGGCTTTACTCTAACCCGCCTGCGGAGCATCCTTAATGTCTGGCATTCTGGAAACCAGCCGCGAAGGCCGCGTCCTTCGCGTGACGCTGAACCGTCCCGAGAAGCGCAACGCCCTCAACGCGGAATTGTGCCGCGCTCTGGTGGAAACATTCGAAAACGCCTTTGCCGACCCTGACGTGGGCGCCATCCTGCTACGCGGCAATGGCAGACATTTCTGTGCCGGGATGGATTTGAGCGAGGTGAGCTTGGCCACGGCCGATGCTATATCGGACGCACAGGAGCGTTTGTTCACTATCGGATCGCGGGCGGACAAACCGATCATCGCGGCGGTCGAAGGGGCATCGCTCGGCGGCGGCATGGGTCTGGTGGGCAACTGCCATATCGTTGTGGCCCACCCCGAAGCCACGTTCGGGCTCACTGAAATTCGGGTTGGCTTGTGGCCCTTCCTGGTCTACCGGGCGCTTTCGGTCGGTCTCGGCGAGCGGCGCGTGCTGGAGCTGGCTCTGACCGGGCGCGTTTTCGCTGCGGCGGAAGCCAAGGAAATTGGCTTGGTTCAGGAAGTCGCCGCGAGCCCATCAGCGCGCGCCGGGGAGATCGCCAGCGCGGTTTCCGAATTCTCCCCGACGACCATCCGGAGTGGCTTACGGTTCACGCGCGAAGTTCGCGGGTGCGACTGGGAGACCGCGGGCCGGATCGCTCGCCGGATGCGGGACGAAGTTTTCGCCAGCAGCGATTTTCAGGAAGGACTGCGGGCTTTCGTCGAAAAACGTACACCGAAGTGGCCATCGGTCCATTAGTACCACTATATATGGGAGCTGATCCGATGCATGCGCTAGTAAATGTAGGGTAGGTGCTTTACTTTGCAGCAATCAGCGTTTAGTATAGTTACAACTCCCCCAATGAGGTAACCGCTTGCTTAAACTGAAACGGGTTGAGCTTCAGGGATTCAAATCGTTCTGCGAACGCACCGAGTTGCGATTTCACGGTGAGGGAATTGCCGCGATCGTGGGACCGAACGGCTGTGGAAAATCCAACATTAGCGACGCCATAAGCTGGGTGCTGGGCGAGCAATCGGCCAAAAGCCTGCGCGGAAGCCGGATGGAAGACGTGATTTTCGCCGGCACTCGGGACCGCAAGCCGCTCGGCTTGGCCTACGTAACCATGACGCTGGTGGATCCGGAAGTCCAAGGCCACAAAATCCAAGCAGTGGAGAACGGTCAGCCGGAACGGCCGGGCGAGGTGACGATCACACGGCGGCTGTACCGCTCCGGGGAGAGCGAGTACCTGATCGACGGGCGGCCGGCGCGGCTGCGCGACATCCAGGACCTGTTTATGGGCACCGGCCTCGGCCCGGAGAGCTACGCCATCATCGAGCAGGGGCGCATCGGCCAGATTCTCAGTTCGAAGCCTCAGGACCGCCGGGCGGTGATTGAAGAAGCCGCCGGCATTTCCCGGTTCAAGACCAAGAAGCGGCTGGCGGAAGCCAAGCTGGAAAGCGCCAAGCAGAACCTGGCGCGGGTGTACGACATCCTCGAAGAGGTCACGCGGCAGGTGAATTCGCTCAAGCGGCAGGCTTCGAAGGCAAGACGCTACGGCGAGCTGAAGGCCGAGTTCGAGGCCCGCCTCCAGGTGGTGCTCTCGGGTAAATACCGGCTGTTGGAGCGTGAGGCGGCCAAAACCGCGATCGACCTGAACCTGGCTGCCGCCGAGCTGAAATCGCTGACCCAAGAGGTGGCTGAGAAGGAGCGGGTTCACGAACAGGAGCAGGCTGCATGCTACCGGTTGGAACAGGAACTGACGGCGGCTCGGCAGCGGCTTTCGGAGACGAACGTGGAGGCCGAGCGGACGCGCGGGCGCCTGGAATCGCAGGTGCGCGAAAGCGCCGCCATGGAGCAGCGCATCGCCCAGGCGGAAAAGGAATCGCAGGAACTCGAAGGCAAGCTGGACGCGCTCGCGCAAGAGGCCGGCGTACACCAAAACAGCCTGGCCGGGCTCGAGGAGCAGATCGCCCAGGCGCGCGGCCGCATGATCGAGATCAACCGCCAGCGGGAAGCCTTGCAGGCCAAAGTCCGGGAGCGGGAGCAGGAAATGGAAGCGGGCCGTCAGGTGGTGCTCCGCCTGCTGGGCGAGGCATCGACACTCAAAAATCAGCTGGCGCAAGTCGAGGAATACCTGGCCGCGATCGACCGGGAGACGGCGCGGTCGCAGAGAGAAGAGCAGACGGCCGCGGCAGAGATCGAGCGGCTGGAAGCAGCCACCAGGCAACTTTCCGAGACGGTTACACAACGGCAGCTCGAGCTGGAATCGGTAACGGCTGAAAAGCGGCGCACCGAAGAGGAACTGGCTGGGCGGCGGCGGAGTGCCGCGGAGCTGCGGCAGGAGATTGAAGGGCTGAAGAGCGACGTCTCGGCGATGCGGGCTCGCAAGGAATCGCTGGAACAGGTGCTGGCGCATCGTACCTACACTACGGAGTCCGTGAAGCGGCTTTTCGCTTCGCTGGAACAAGCCCCGGCCGGGGCCGACGGCCTGCGCGTTGAAGGTGTGCTGGCGGATTACGTGGAAGTAGATCCGCAGTTTGAAAAGCCGGCCGAGGAATTCCTGCACGACGAGCTGGAATACGTGGTAGTGGAGACCTGGCACCAGGCCGAGCGAGGCCTGGATTTTCTGCGCGCGCACACCGACGGGCGCGCTACCTTCCTGGTGCACCCCGAAACCAACGGCAACGGGCACGGTAATTTGCCGCCTGAGATCGCGCCCGAGGTGGGCCCGGCTCTGGGAAACGCCGTGCGCTTGAGTGACTCGATACGCCTGACCAATGGTTTCCGGAACGGAGCGATCGATCTGTTGCCCCGCATTTCGCAATGTTTCCTCGCGGAAAACCGCGAGGAGGCACAGAGACTGGCGGTGGCGTATCCGCAGCTGTATTTCCTCCTGCCGGACGGGGTTTGCTATCACGGCCGCACGGTTACGGGCGGGCGCAAGACCGGCGCCGGTCCGCTGGCCATGAAACGCGAGGCGCGCGAACTGGCGGCGGCCTTGGAGGCGCAGCAGGCAGCGCTCGAGAACCAGATGGCTGCTTTGGAGGGTCTGAACGGCGAGATCTCGGGCATTGAGGGAGATCTGGAGCAGCTGCGCGGGCTCCAGCAGGCACGCGAGAAGGACCGGTTGGCGCTGGAGCACGAAAAACGCAAACTGGCCGACGACCTGGGCCGCGCCAACTCCAGGTTATCGGTAGCGCGGCTGGAACTGGAGCGCCTGCGGCGCGATGCCGCCAAATCGCTCGAACAGCGCGAAAAGAATCTGGCTGCGGTGGCGGAGAAAGAAACTCTGCGCGCCCGGCGCGAAGAAACACTGGAAGCCGAGCGGCGGGAGATGGAGGAATTGCAGAAGCAGGCTGTGCGTATCGGTGAGGAGCATGCCGCCCTGCGCGCGGAACTGGCGGGCTTCGAAGAGCGGCATCGCGCCGAACGGGCTTCGGTGGCCCGCCTCGACCAGCAGTTCCGCGAAACCACCGAGCGGCGCAATGGGATCGGCGTGGAAATCAACCGTCTGGGCGAGCAGCGCGCCCGCCTGCTGGCCAATAACGTGGAGTTGGAACGGAAAGCGGCATCGCTAGCCGAGCAGATTCTGGAAATCGAAGGGCAGGTGAACCAGATGGCGGCCGAAGACGCGGGCCGCAGGGAGGCACTCCGAACCAGCGAGGAAGAGCTGAAGACGCTGCGGGCGGGGGTTCAGGAAAAACATGAGCGGCGTTCGGAAATCGAAGTGGACCTCGTGAAGAAACAGGCCGAACTGAAGTATCTGGATGAGACCAGCCGCAAGGAATTGAACTGCCCGGTGGAGGAACTGGCCCCGGCGGACGACCCGCTTCCGGGGGAAGAGGCCATTGCCGAAGCGGAGCAGGCCGCGATGGAAGTCCGCCGCCGCATCGAGGCGCTGGGGGCCGTCAATCCGGCTGCCATGGAGGAGTACCAGGAGGCGCAACAGCGGCAGGATTTCCTGACCGTGCAACGGCAGGATTTGATCGATTCGATCCGCGACACCGAGAAGGCGATCCAGGAAATCGATCAGGTGTCGCGGCAGCGATTCGCCGAGGCTTTCGAGGCCATCAATGCCAATTTCCGTGCGTCGTTCCAAACGTTGTTTGGCGGCGGAACGGGCGAGATGCGGCTGACGGATCAGGAGAACCTGGCGGAATCGGGTATAGACATGGTCTGCTCCCCGCCGGGAAAGCGGCTGCAGAATGTGCTGCTGCTTTCGGGCGGAGAGAAGGCGCTGGCGGCCGACGCGCTGCTGATGGCGATTTTCAAATTCCAGCCCAGCCCGTTCTGCGTGATGGACGAAGTGGATGCGCCGCTGGATGAGGCCAACATCGGACGGCTGACGCGCATGGTGCAGGAAATGTCGCGCGAGACGCAGTTCGTGATGATCACCCACTCCAAACGGACCATGGAGGCCGCGCAGGCGTTGTATGGCGTGACCATGCAGGAGCCCGGCGTCTCGCGGCTAGTATCGGTCCGCTTTAACGCCGCGGCGGAGGCAGCGGCGTAGCACTTTTGAGCGGGCTCCCAGGGGTCCGCCCCACCTGGATTCTCAATCGCAAGCCGTGAAGGTTTGTATACAATAGGCCGTGATATGGCCGGTGCGTCGGCCAGTCCGGAGGTGATAAGGTGCGTCGAGACCCGCACACGAGCGTGGGGCAGGGCTTCTGGCTTGTCAAAGCGATTGTTGTACTGATAGTGGCGGCGGCGTCCAGCCATCTTTTCGCCCAGACGGCCCCGGCGGCCCGTCCTTCAGTCACCGGTGGCCCCGGCGGGTACGCGTACCCGAGCCGTCCCCCTGGGGACCCGGCCGCGATCGCGCGAGGCCGGGCGCTGTACGATACCAACTGCAGCTTCTGTCATGGGGAGGACGCTCGCGGGGGCGCTCAAGGCGGCCCGAACCTGATTCGTTCGGATGTGTCAATGCGCGATCAAAACGGGGAACTGCTGGCGCCGATCGTACAGAACGGCCGGCCGGATGCCGGGATGCCGAAGTTCACTTTGTCATCCACTGACGTGGCTGACATCGCCGCTTTCATCCATAGTTTCGGAATCAACAGCCGCGATCCCGCCCGCAAGCGGCCGCCCAACATTGTAGTGGGCGATGCCAAGGCGGGTGAAGCTTACTTCCAGGCGAAGTGTTCATCGTGTCATTCCGTATCGGGCGACCTTAAAGGGATCGCATCTCGCATGAGTGATCCGCGCACGCTGCAGCAAACCTGGCTGATGCCGGCGGTATATGGCGCCCGGGGAGGAGCCGGGCAGCAGGTGAGCTCCGGCGCCATCAATGTGCCGCCAGTAACCGTTACTGTCACACTAGCCGGCGGCGCGAAAGTGGAAGGCAAGCTCGGGCGCATCGACGACTTCATCGTGACCCTCACCGAAGCCGATGGAACCGCACGCTCGTTCCGAAGGGATGGCGACGTGCCTAAAGTGGAACTGCACGACCCGATGCGGCCGCATAGGGACTTGCTGCCGGTCTATACGGACAAAGACATACACGACGTTACAGCTTACCTGGTGACTATAAAATGATGCCCGTGACTCGTTCGTTAACGGCACTGGTTCTAGCGCTCGCCCCGCTCGTCTCCGCGCAGAGTCTCGATCCGGCGGTGCTGCGGAAGGCGCTCGGAACCTCCGATGGCTGGAGCACTTACTCCGGCGATTATTCCGGCAAGCGCTTCAGCGCGCTCACGCAGCTCAACCAGTCCACCGTCAAAAATCTGACGCTGGCGTGGAGCGCCAAGCTAGCCGCCGGAACGCAGGGCCGTCCAGCCGGACCAAATCTGATCGTGGGCGGCATCGGCACCGCCGAAGCCGGCGCTCTGGCCAACTTCAAGGGCTCCATCCTTCAGGTCGATGGAATCCTCTATGTTTCGGCCCCCGATAACGCGTGGGCGGTGGATGCGCGGGACGGGCACGAAATCTGGCATTTCGTATGGAAGACGCGAGGAGGCACGCACATCGGCAACCGCGGGCTGGGCATGT
>CAZKVF010000154.1:0-8219 GCA_964556085.1 uncultured Solibacteraceae bacterium | reverse complement strand
TAGAAGGAGGAACTGCATAGAACCAGTCCACTTGTTTAGGGCGGCTACCGGCCCGCTCGGCTGACTAGTTACGGGTTTTGACGCGCCAGAATTATGGAACTAAGTGGCGCCGCGGTAAGATACCACCGCAAGTCGCTCCGGCCCGTAGATGTGGGGATGAACACGAGCAACCGGCGGCCGCCCTTTTCCTGTTTATCCCCTTCACCAGATCCGCACACCGAGTGCTCCTTTCACCGGGGCAATTATTTCAGTTAGCCTGCGCTGACGTCAGAAACCCGTCGCCTCCTTGCGCGCCGGAAATGCCATATGCCGAGAGCATTAACGGCAGCCACCGCGCCGCCGACCTTGGCGGCGAAAGAAGCCGGATTCGGCACGTCCACTACGGGGAAAATTGCCAGGACAACATAGAGCAAGGTCATCGAGAAACCGGAAAGCGCCGCCACGCGCACGGCCAATGGAGGCTTTTCCCCGCGGGCCGCGAGCGGAATGGCGAACATCACCAGGTAAGTAAGTGCCCAGCAGATGATGCTGGAATTGTTCAGCAATTGAAACGTTTCCTGGGAGCCCACGCCCAGATTTCCCAGGACGGTGAAAGCGAACGTGGCCGCGCCGAAGCAGAGCACCGAGCCTACCGGGGTTTTGAAGCGCGGGTGGAGACGGCTAAGCCATGCGGGGAGCAGATGGTCCCAGCCGGCGACCATCGGCAGGCGGATGGCCGCGTTGCAGTAGACGCTGGAGTTCGCGATGACCTGGCCGCTGATCAGGGCCGCCACAAACGGACCCACGAAGAACGCCACACCCGCCGCCTGGGCGCCACGGCTGAACGCTTGCATGGCGGGAGAAATGAGGTCGATCTCGGCCGGGCGTGAAAATGCCAGGACACATGCCGTGCCGAGAATATAGAAGAGTGTGATCAAAGGCGCGGACAGCCACACGGAGCGGCGGATCGTCCGTGCGATCCGGGGATCGCGCACTTCTCCCGAAAAAATCGCGCTGCCATCGAATCCGCAGAAAGCTCCGAAGCCCATCTTTCCGAGGAGGTTCAGATTCAGCAAAGAAACGGCCGGAAAGGTGATGGCCAGCGGGGCCGCGGCCGCGCTGCCTTCGAACCAGCGGGGTAGGGCGAACCACGCCATTCCGGCGAGGACCAGGAACACCAGCAGGCCGCCGGCGTTGTGCACCCATTTTGCGAAGGCAAGGCCGCGGGCGGCGAGCCATACCAAGCCTCCTATCATCAGAGCGCCGACCGCCACGGTCACCGGTTTATTCTCGACCATCCAGGCGCCCGAGTGCCCCGCGGCGTACCCAAGATTGTCGGTGAGCAGAGAGACCGATGACGCCAGGAACAGGACCATCGTCGCCCATAGGTTCAACGCTACCAGGAAGCCGGCCATATCGCCGAAACGCAACTTGGCCCATTGATAGATACCTCCTTCGAGGGGCATTTCCTGGCTCAAATGGACGACCACGATGCCCGACGGAACATAAAACAGCACCACCGCGGGAATCCAATACATGATATGCGCGGAGCCAAGCTTGCCCGCTGTACCGATCCACTGCAAGCCGGTGATGTAGAGGATCTGGGAAAGCACCAGGTCGCCGAGGCGAAGCTGTTTCGGAAGCTCGGCGCTATGGACCTCGACGAGATGTTCGGCTTCCAGGAACTGTTGTTCGCGATCGCTGCCGGGCATAGCTGGCTTACTGTGTCGGGCAACGCCGGGGCCGACTTAACTGAATGTAGCAGAGCGGGCGCGCTGCGCGGGGGCTCGTGGTTGAGGGGTGGCGCGCTAAAATCAGGGAAGGCCTGCCATGGACCGTCCGTCCGCGACCGCCCGTGAGATCATCCTCGAGATCGTCCGCAATATGCGCGAAGGTCTGGAGCCGCTGGCTTATTCCTCCCTGCCGCCGTCGCTTTATCACGTTTATCTTTATCCGGACGACTTGGACAGGCTGCGGGGAATTCTGCCGCGCGTCATTGAAGAAGCCCGGCAGGCGCTCGATACAGAACTGGAATCGCTGAATCGCGGCTCGCTCGCCGAGCGGGTCAAGCTGGCGCGGCGGTCGCTTCCGAAAGTCGCCGCGCCGGAGGGCGGCTGGCAGATCCAATTCCTGGAAAACACGGATGATGACGCTCAGCCGGGCGATATCGTAATCAACTCCGAGCTGGCGCTTCCGGCCAAGCCGGAACTGGGGTCGGGCAGCATGACCAAGCGGATCGCGACGCGACGGCTGGCCGCGGCTGCCGCGGGCGAAGACAGCCCCACGGTAGCATTTTCGTCTGCGCAAAGAGGTGAGCATGCGGGCGAACAGAAGGCCTACGCGGTGATCGAATATGAAGACAATCGCGGGCGGCAGAGCTACCGCATGACCAAAGACCAGATCGTCGTGGGGCGCGGCGGCCGCGATTATTGGACGGACGTAAAGCTCGATACCCTGCCCGACGTTTCGCGCGAACATTTTCGGCTGCGCCGCGATCCCGCAACCGGCAAATTCTACCTGAAGGACTTGAGCCGTCTCGGGACCACGATTAACGGCGAGGCGGCGCCCTCCAGCGTTGAGTTCGTGGATGGCGCCAAGCGCGACCGCGACGTAGAAACTCCTGTGCCGGACTCCGCCCGCATCGGCCTTGCCGGCGTTCTCTTCCTGGATTTCAGAAGCCTGGCGAATGGTTAAAGCGGTGCTCAAGTGCGCGGGCGCAAGTGATCCCGGCCTGGTGCGCCACAACAATGAAGACGGGTTTTATTGCGATCCTGACCGCGGCATTTTTCTGGTGGTCGACGGTGTCGGCGGGCAGGCAGCTGGCGAGAAGGCGGCCGAGATTGCGATTGCCCGGATCCGCGCGCGGCTCGAACGGCAGACGGGCACTACCGAGCAGCGTGTGCGCGAATCGATCGCCATGGCCAACAACGAGATTTTGCTCGCCGCCACGTCTCACCCGGACTGGGCGGGAATGGCCTGCGTGCTCACGCTGGTTGTTCTGGAGGACGGGACGGCCGTCGTGGGCCACGTGGGGGATTCGCGCCTTTACAAAATTCGCCAGGGCAGGATCGAGAAGCTGACGCATGACCATTCGCCGGTAGGCGAGCGCGAGGATGGGGGCGAGCTAAGCGAGGCCGAAGCCATGCACCATCCGCGGCGCAACGAGGTTTTTCGGGACGTGGGGTCGGAACCGCACCAGCCGGACGACCCGGATTTCATTGAAATCCTGCACCTTCCTCTTGAGCCGGACAGCGCCCTGCTGCTTTGCAGTGACGGGCTGAGCGATCAGGTGGGTTCCAAAGATATCCGGGTGATCGTGGAACGCCACGCCGCCGACCCTGAAGCGGCAGTACGGGAGCTGATCGACGCCGCGAACTTGGCGGGCGGTAAGGACAATGTAACGGCGGTGCTGCTGGAGGGCGAGCAGTTTCGAGGTGCCTCGCGCGGTTTGCGACCGTCATCCGGCGGGGCACGCGGGATTTTTGCGAGCCGCGCAGCGATGTTCCTTTACGGCGTCGCGGTCGCGTGCGGCGTGGGTTGGTTTACACGCTCACTGTGGCAGCCGCCACCCGTGGTGATCGCGCCGCGGACCCTCGCTGTCGGCGCGGACCAGGCGTTCGGAACCATTCAGGAGGCACTGGATATGGCGCGGAGCGGCGACACAGTGGAGCTGGTTGCGGGCGACTACGCCGGGCCTGTGCGGTTGAAAACCGGCATCACACTCCGCAGCCGCGTACCGCGCGGAGCCATACTGCACACGACAATCCTTGCTGAAGCGGTGCGGGAAAGCAAATTGAGTGGCCTTCGCGTTGCAGCCGATCCATTGCACCCCCTCGCCCAAGGGATCCTGCTGGTCGATTCAGAGGTTCAGGTCAACGACGTGGAGGTGAGCGGAGCGGGCGTGGGGATCGAAATTCGGGGCGCGGCCTCCCCCGTGCTGATAGCCAATGCGGTACTGGACTGTGCGGGGGACGGCATCCTGATCTCCGGGCCTTCCAGGCCCTGGCTTTCGCACAACTCCCTTCTGCGGAATGGACGTTCGGGAGTGGCGGCCCACGATGGAGCGAACCCGGAGCTCGTAGGCAACGTATTTGAAAAGAGCGGCCTGGATCTGCCTGTAGGCGCCAACATGGACGGCATACGCGAAACCAACTTCTTCTTTAACGTTAAGCAACCGTTCCTCAACGTAAAGCCCGCCCGCGGAGGCCGCAAGCCGTGATCGCCACGCCCATCGGACTGCCCAGCCGCAAGCTTGGAAAGTACGAGATCCGCCAAAAGCTTGGCCGCGGCGGCATGGCTGATGTGTACCTGGCGGATGATACCCACACGGGATCGCCGGTCGCGTTAAAAGTGATCGAGCACAGCGCCGATCCCGAAAGCCGCGAGGTAATCGAAGCCGAACGGCGGGGGGCGAACCTGCAGGCACAACTCGCGGCCATCGATAGGCGCGTAGTTCGTATATACGAAACGGGCGACCTGGAAGGCTTTTTTTATGTGGCCATGGAGTATATCGATGGCCAGGACCTCGCCGAACTTCTGCGGACGCGGGAGGGATCGACGACGCCGCTGACGCCGGAATTTGCAGTGGATGTGGCCATGGCGGTGGCCGAAACACTGGAACATGCGCACTCGCTCCCGGTGGCCATCGACGGTAAGGAGTTCCACGGCATCATCCATGGTGATATCAAGCCCAAAAATATCCGCATCGACAGCCGTGGCGAGGTGCGCGTACTTGATTTCGGAATCGCCAAGGCCCTTTCGCTCTCGCGGCGGCTGACGCGCAACGAATTCGGCAGCGTGCCGTACGCTTCGCCCGAGCGGCTGGATCTGGGGGAAGTGAACGCGCTCTCGGATCTGTGGTCGCTGGCGGTGATGCTCTACGAAATGATTACCGGCCTCCAGCCGTATTACGCGCATTCGACCGAGAGGCTCGAGCGCATGATCCTCTCGCGGATTCCGCCGCCGCCCGCGCCCGACCCCTGCCCGGAGCCGTTGCGCCGCATCTTGAGAAAGGCTTTGGCGCCCGCGCAGGAAGTGCGGTATCGCACGGTGGGCGAATTCGCAGCCGATCTACGTGCCTTTCGCGCGGGCCAGCCAATCGCCATTTCGGACGAGGACCTGGACGCCACGCGCCGGGCCTTCCGCGAGCGGGAGGAAGCCGATGCGACCAGGCGGACGCGGACGCACGATGAAGGTGGCGAATCGGAAACGGTTCGGACAAGGGCGCCGGTGGGGCAGGCGGTTTCGCCTGCCAACGTGGATGCGCCCGCCGCGGTAGCACCGGGTCGGAGCCGCGACGCTAAGGGAGCGGTTGGTGCCGCGAGGGCGGTTTCTCGCCCCTCCTTTTTCGGCTACCTCATGCGAGCCGTGGCTTTACTAGTCTTCGCCAGCATGCTGTATGGTACGGCCACGGTCATACAGAACTACTTTCTGTGGAAGCACGGCCAGAAACTCGAGCGCGATATTCAAACCGAACAGATCACCGACCCGGATCAGATATGGGCCCGGTGGACGGAACTTTCTAAGGGCAATCCTTCGTCTTTGCTGTTGCGCGGGCCGCGGAAGCTGGTGAAGGAGAAATTTCTGGAAGCGGCCGACCACGTGATCGCTAAGTCCCGGAGCGACAGCCAGGCGGTTTACGAAAAAGACTGGGAGCGTGCCCGCACCATGGCCTCGCGTGCCCTGGCCGTGGACCCGGACGATGCCGCCCGCGGGCGCCTCCGGCTCGCCGAGGGCCACATCGCCCGGATCAATGGCACTGCACACAATTCCAGTGCCGAATTGGACCAGGCCGTGGAGAAGTTTGCGGAGGCCCAGCGCCTGATGCCCAAGTCTCCGGACCCGCAGCTGGGTCTTGCCCGCGTATACGTGTACGGGTTCAAGGATGTTGACCGGGGGTACCAGGCCTTTGAGGAAGCGGCCAAGCGGGGTTATCCACTGGGCAACCGCGAAAAGTCGCAGCTTGCCGATGGGTATCGTGCGCGCGCCGATCGAGAGTGGTGGGATTCGCGTAACGTGCGCGGCACCCCGCAGGAAAAGGATGACATCCAGCGCGTGGCTGACGACTACAAGCGCGCTTTCGATCTGTACCGGGAAGTGGCGCCTTATGGGAATTCCAGTGGCGCTCTGGCGCGCGTGGGGTTGAGCCTGGTGGCAGTCGAGTTCCGTTTGCACCAGTTGGATGGCGGCGGTGGAAACGAAGGTGGACAGCACTAATGGCCGTGACTCGCAGTCGCGCAGGCGAGCGTACTGCTATCCAGCAGCTCGCCGCGCCCGCTTCGTTGTGGCGCTTTGCCGAGCTGGCCTGGATGCTGGCGGGCATGATCCTTGTCGCGGTGGGACTCTACCTTGTTTACCGCGCCAAGACCCACGATTTCACGGATGTCGAAAAGGGGCTGGCCTCCAAGCAGCTCATCGATTTGAACCGGCTGGGCGCGCGCGAGGACCTGCTGCCCGCATTGAGTGTCGTCTCCGACGCACGCCGGCGCGAGGAGGCCGCTCACCGCATCTATGACATATCGGGGAATCTCGCCAACGTCGGAGCGGTAGCACGCCAGCGGGGACTCCTCACGGGCGAGGAGTTTCGGGCGTTCAAGCCCCTGGTAGTGGTCCGGCAGCCGGCCCGATTTCGCCGCTCATTCTTCCTTTGGACAGCGGTCTTTTTCGCTGCTTTCCTGGCGGCCCATGCGTGGTTCAGCGCCCGTGCTTTCCGCGGCGACCAGACGTACCTTCCCGCGCTCTTGCTTCTGACGGGTGTGGGCCTGATCCTTATGATCAGCTTGCGCGATCCGCTCCGCGATAACATGCTTTTCGTCGATTTCGCGCAGGGAGTGGCAGGGGGATGCGTGCTGCTCGCGCTGGCCAGCGGCCTGGATTTCGAACGCCTGCTCGGAAAACTGAGTTTTGTGCCTCTACTTGCCAGCTTTGCTCTCTCGGCCCTGCTCATCCTGTTCGGCACCGGTCCCGGCACGAGCGACGCCAAGGTCAACCTGTTCGGATTCCAGCCCATCGAACTCATCCGGCTGTTGCTGGTCTTTTTCCTGGCAGGCTACTTTGCGCAGCGCTGGGATGTGTTACGGCACGCCCAGGAACGCCGCCCCTCCGTGGCTGCTCTGACGCGCCGCTTCGATATCCCGCCACTCGAATACATCCTGCCGGCGTTTGTGTGCGTGGCACTGTCTCTGATCTTCTTTTTTCTGCAGAAAGACCTCGGTCCAGCCCTGGTCTTTGCCTGCCTCTTCCTGGCGCTCTATGGACTGGCGCGCGGTAGCGCCCTCCTTCCCGCAGCCGGATTGTCGCTGCTCGCGTCGGGGTTCGCTATCGGTTACCTCGTTGGCGTGCCGCGCACCGTGCGCGAGCGCGTTTCCATGTGGCTTTCGCCGTGGGACAACCTGGTGCACGGGGGTGACCAGTTAGCTCATTCGTTATGGGCGTTCGCCACCGGTGGGACTACCGGCATGGGTCCGGGTCTGGGCGACCCGCAAATCGTGCCTGCGGCACATACCGACCTGATCCTGTCGGCACTCGGCGAGGAATGGGGCTTCCTCGGCCTCGCCGCGGTCTTCGCGCTCTATGCCCTGCTGGTTTACCGCTCGGTGCGCATCGCACTGCGCGCTCGCAGCGATTACGAGTTCTTCCTGGCCGCGGGGCTGGCTGCCGCGACCGCGCTTGAAATCCTGCTGATTTCCGGTGGCGCACTCGGACTGTTCCCCCTCTCAGGCGTTGTGACGCCCTTCTTGAGCTACGGCCGCACCTCGATGCTCGCCAATTTTTTGCTGGTTGGCATTTTGCTCTCTATCTCCGCGCGCTCAAAGGTGGGGCAGGCGGTTTCGCCTGCCGTTTCTTCAGCCTTCGCGCCACCCGCAAAAGTCATGCTGCTGGTGTTCGCCCTCGCAGGTGCCGCGGTCGTTGCCAAAGCGGCTTACGTCGAAGTCCTCCGCGGGCCCGCCATTATGGGCCAGGGCACGCTGGTGATGCAGGCGGATGGCGGCCGCCGCTTCCAATACAATCCGCGGTTCCAGGAGGTGATGCGAGAAATCCCCAAGGGCACCATTTACGACCGCAATGGCCTGCCTCTGGCAACCAGCACCTGGGACGAACTGGAGCGGCACCGCCAGGAGTACCAGCAACTCGGCATTGACATCGATCGCGCCTGCTCGCGCACGGAAAGCCGCCATTATCCTTTCGGCGGCCTCACTTTCGAACTTCTGGGCGACACGCGCACCCGGGCGCGATGGGGG
>CAZKVF010000153.1:0-8817 GCA_964556085.1 uncultured Solibacteraceae bacterium | reverse complement strand
AAAAAGGCATTGTCCATTGGGAGGCGATCCACGAAATTCAGGACTTGGTGGCGGGCAAGGTTGCCGGCCGTACGACGCCCGATCAGATCACCGTTTTCAACAACAACACCGGCGCCGGCACGCAGTTCGCCGCTCTAGGCGGCGCCGTTCTCCGCCGCGCGCGTGTGATGGGCCTGGGAAAAGAACTACCGACCGAGTGGTTCCTGGAGGACGTCTCGCCGTAAGCGCAATGCTCAATCAAAATCGGCTCCGCCAACTCACCGATCTGATGTCAGCCCGCAACTGGGACACCTTGTTCCTTTACGGTCACACCTGGCGTAAGGACTTCTTCCGCTGCCTGGTGAACGTCAATTTCTCCGGTCCTCACGCGGTTGCCGCACTCGATCGCTCCGGGGACCTGGAAGTCATCGCGGTCGATCCATGGGATGCGGAACTGATTTCCGAGTCGGGCCTGCGCGTCTCCACCGCTTCCAATCTGGAGCAAGCTCTCGCCTCCCGTGCGGCCGGTCGTGTTGCCATCGCGGGCATGGAATTGATGGAAGCGCGCTTCATTACCGCGATCGACGCAGTTCCCGAGTCCGCCACGTTCGATGTCGAAGAGCTGCGCCGTGTCAAAGACGCCGAGGAAATCGACTGTATCCGCAAGGCCGCCGATCTGGCCGATCGCGGGTATGATCATTTCGCCCGCGCCGTTAAGCCTGGGATGGCGGAGTATGAGTTGGTCGCCGAGGTCGAAGCTTTCCTCAAGGCTAACGGCGCCGAGGATAATTTCATGCTGATCGCTTCAGGCGGAGTCGAAGTGACAGGCATGAAGCCGCCTACGGATCGCCGCTTCCGCGCGGGTGATTCCGTCACCACCGAGCTTACACCCCAAGTCAACGGCTATTGGGCGCAGATCTGCCGCACGCTGGTAATCGGCGAGCCCAGCGCTGCCCAAAAGGAATCGTTCGCCATCTTCTCGGAAGCGCAAAAAGCGGCCGAGGATTTCCTCCGCCCCACTGTGGACATCGCCGATGTGGCGCGCGTTCAGAACGACGTCTTTCGCAAGTATGGGTATGGCCAATACACCGGCTCCAAGTACACGCGCGTGCGCGGCCATGGTCTCGGCCTCCACTGCGACGAGAACCCCTGGATCCTCGAAGATGTCCACTACACTGTTAAGGGAAGCATGGTGCTGATCGCTCATCCCAACACTTATCTGCCGCTCTCCGGATATATGGTGTTCGGCGATTCGCTGTTGGTGACCGCTGATGGCTGCACTCCTCTGAACCAAACCGAAAGGAAATTGTTTCAAGCGTGAAACGCGGCTGGATCAGCTGGGACCAAAACGAACTTCCGCGCGCGGCCTTCGACGCGCGCCTGGATGCCTTGCGGCATCATGTTGCAGAACGCGAACTGCCGGCCGCGGTCATCTACTCCGATATCTGGCGTTCCAACCAGGGGCGCCATATTTCGAACTTCATGCCCTATTGGAACCGCGCGCTGCTCGTCGTGCCGCGCGACGCGTCGCCCATCCTGCTGTGCGGCCTTTCGCCACGCGTGTATCCCTGGATCCGCTCCGTCACCATCTTGGATGAAATCCGCCCCAGCCCGAATCTTGCGCGAGCCCTTCTGGAGCTGGCAGGCGAGAAGAACTGGCAGCGCCTCGGTGTCCTGGACCTCGAGGGACTACCCTTCGATCTATTCCAGCAGATCCGCAATGGAGGTCTCGAAACCATTGACGTATCATTCTCGGCTGATCCCGATTTTTGGGCGCTCACAATGTATCGCCGCGCGGCGAAAATGGCACGCGACGGGCTCGCCGAGGAATTGACCCGGGGCGCAGGCCTCACAGATTACGAATTCGTCAGCCGCCTGGAAAGAAAATTCCGGCTGGCGGGCGCCGAAGACCTCATCATACTCCTGACTAACGGGCAATCAGTACCCGCCCCAGCGCGCGGCGAGGCCCTTGGCAGCGAATTTTCGGTGGCGCTGGCGCTCGAATACCGGGGCCACTGGGTTAAGATTGCACGCTCGGCCAGCGGCCGCGATCCTTTTCCCACGCGGCTACACGTCGAGACGCTCTCTGGCCCTTATCCTTACGAAGTCTCCGGCCGCCTGGAAACACCAGCGATCCTCGCCCTACGCTTCGAATCGCGCTCGAAGGATCTGCGACTCTTCCACGGCGATACCTATTCGTCCAGCGATCAGGGCCTGACCTTGCTATGAGTGGGCAAGGGGCTGGTGGAATGTGTTTCTCTGTGGCCTCGGTCGCCTCTGTGCCTCTGTTTCTCTGTGGTGAAGTAACGTTTTATGAACATGATCGAAAAGATCCTGGCCAAGGGCGCCGGGAAAAAGGAAGTGTCCCCCGGGGACGTCGTGGTCGCCAAAGTCGACCTGATGGTCATGCACGACCTGAGTTCCAACTTCGTTATGCGCGTGTTCGAGAACGAGATGGAGAACGCCTCCATCCGCGACCCGGGCCGCATCGCTTTCGTTTTCGATCACAACTTCGCGCCCGCAAACCAGCAAGCCGCGGAAACCCTGGCCGCCGTGCGCCGCTTTGCCGCGCGCCACGGTATCCGCAATGTGTTCGATGGCGGCCACGGCAGCGTACACCACTGCATCATCGAAAACGGTCTTTGGGCGCCGGGCCAGATCATCATCGGATGCGACTCTCATACGCCTATCTATGGTGCGCTCGGGGTGTTCGCCACGGGTGTGGGCAACAACTCCATGGCCGCCTTGGGTTTCAGCGAGGGCCTGGCGTGGTTCCGTGTTCCGGAGACCATGCGCGTTTCCTTCCAAGGCCGGACGCAACCGGGCGTCAGCGCGCGCGATGTCGCGCAGTACCTCGTGGGTCGTATCGGCGAAGACGGCGCCATCTACCAGGCCGTTGAGTATGCTGGCCCCTATATCGAATCGCTGGAGATCGAAGACCGCATTCTGTTCCCACTGATGTCGATCGATATCGGCGCGAAGTGCGGATTCGTCAATCCCGACGAAAAAACGCTCCTATTCGCGCGCGAGCGCGCGGGCGCTCACAACTTCGAAGTCCTCGCCAACGATGCGGATGTCGCTTACCGCACCACCGTCGAAATCGATGTAAGCCGGCTCGAGCCGCAGGTGGCCTGCCCGCCCTCGGTAGGCAATGTCAAACCGGTCTCCGAAGTGGAAGGAGTACGCATCGATGTGGGCGAAATCGGCGGTAGCACCGGCGGCCGCTTATCCGATATTCGCACGCTGGCCTCGCGCCTTAAGGGCCGGCAGATCCCGCGAGGCCTGCGCCTGCAAGTCGTGCCGGCCTCGCGTCGTATTTATAGTCAAGCGATGCGCGAAGGCTTGCTCGATTCGTTATTCGAAGCTGGCGCGAACATTTTCCCGCCGAGCGCCGGATCCAACCAGGCGTTCAATATGGGCGCCCTGGCCGAGGACGAAGTCATGATCTCGACGCAGGCCCGCAACTTCCCTGGCCGCAACGGCCATCCCAAGGCCCGCCACTACCTCGCTTCGGCAGCCACCGTGGCCGCCTCGGCGCTGGCGGGGAAAATCACGGATCCGCGTGCGTAGGTGGGGCAGTCGGGTTCGCCTTCCAAGAGTGACGAATCGTTATTTTCGCGCCGGCGGAGGCGGCAGCGTGCCCCCTTCAGCCAGCGTCTTCATGTTCTGGAGCCCTTGCATAAACCGCGTGTACCTTTGCTGCCTGTCTTTTTCCCGCGCGGCATCGTCCGGCAGTATCGAGTTATCGTACACCAGCGTGTAGACCAGTTTGGACGTGGTCGCCGTCACCGGCCGCGCCTCCAATGTTCCGTGATACAGAATGTACGGCACCCCGACTCTGACGGGCTGCGTGTAAGTGTACGAAAGCTCAGTTTTGCCAACGAGAACTTCGTTGGCGACGGAACGTACGGCCCCGAATTCGCCGTCCTTTCCTGCGGTGATGGTGCACGGGATCTGGAACCATTCCCCGATGTCGCAGAACTTGCCGACGCGCTTCCATACTTCGGCTGCCGGGCGGTTCACCGTGATCTCCATCGGTATCGCAGTATATGTCGGGTTCGGTATAACAGGCGGGGCCGGGGGCGTCTGCGCCATGCCCACGAACACGAGACAGGCTAGCGCCAGCACACAGCCGGCGGTTTTGCTGAAATGATTGCGCATAAGTTCCTCCATTAATTCGTGCCGACTGATGGACCGCCATCGCCTTCCGATGCGCCGGCGACAACCCGGCCGTCGGGCAGCGTCACGCGGCGCGCATCGACAATATTCGATCCGTCTTTAGCCATGTACCCGTCGACCACCAGCGTGTCGCCCAGTTTGATGTCGCCCTTACGGAAGCCGCGCCGCGACAACTGGCCCGGTGCACCCGCCTCGCAGCCCCAGTTGACCACCTTCCCGCTATCGTCCTTCACATCCATGTAGAAGTACGTATGCGGGTTGGTCCATTCAATCTTGGTAAGAGTGCCCTTGAGCCGGATGACCTTGGCTGGGTCGAACTCGGCGGCGAACGAGTGATGGGCCGCAACCGGAATCGCGGCCAGAAGGCACAGGCCTGCAAAACCGACAGCCAATTTGAATTTCATGTGTCTCCTCCTCCCAGGCGAGTTAAGCATCCAGACTAGAATCATTTGGACCTCGAGTCAAGGAGGTGGGCAGGCGATCTTTGTCGCCTGCCTGTGCCCGATGAGCTCCGGCCGCGAGGTCTGTCCCACCAGCGGGATCGGATAAAATAGCGAAAAGCTTCTTCTTCTGTGCAGGAGGATCATCCCGTGAGATTCTATTCTTGCTCGCAATTCGCGACGGCAGCGGCCGCGCTAATTTTCATTTCCGTTTCGGGGTCGAGCCAGGAGATCAACGCCCTGAGCGTCCCGGACGTCAAGGCAGGAAAGCCCCAACCGGCGCCCCGCACTGCCGACGGTCATCCCGACCTGAGCGGCTATTGGAAGGGTACCCGCGACACGAAGCCAGTGGGCAATATGGCGAAGGATCTGCCTGGGCTGAAGCTTCCCTTAACTCCCGCGGGAGAGGCGGCGTTGAAGCATAACCTCACGGCGACCATCGATCCCGAGAGCCTGTGTGTCATCGGCGGAATTCCGCGCCATAACGCGAGCGGCCTTCCCTTCGAGGTCCTGCAAGGCTCCAAGAAAATAGCCTTTCTCTACTGGTACAGCTACTATCGGCTGATCCCGATCGACCCCAAGCGGAAACACTCGGAAGACCCGGATCCGTCATTTTTCGGCGAGGAGTTGGGCCACTGGGAAGGAGACACGCTGGTCATCGACTCGACGGGATTCAAGGACGAAAAAGTCTGGCTTGATGAAAACGCTAACCCCCACAGCGATGCTTTGCACGTGGTCGAGCGGTGGACGCGGCCGGACGCGGATCATATTCATGTGGACACGCTGATCGAGGACCCGAAGTTTTATACAATGCCGTTCAAGTATTCGCGAACCTGGGTTGCGGGAAAGCCGGAGGAAGAAGTTCACGAATATTCGTGCAGCGAAAACAACGTGGATCAGAGCCACCTGGGATTCGGACCCGGCCCAATTCGCGCCGATGGGACTCGCGGCTACGACAACCTCGCGCCGCTTCCGCCGCCGCTGCCGAAAACCGCCCCGGCAAAGTAGACGAACGGCCCATACGGCCGTATAACCTCGTGCCAGCGGTGCGCCAAGATGCCTAGGAGAGAGCCGGCGCTTCTGCCGGCTCTCGTCCGGCGTCGCCCGAGAGGCCTGGATCAGGCTTACAGGCGGTTTGCTGGCCCCACGATGTGGATGGGGTCCTGGTTGTTTTCCTGGCAAATGTATTCCATCAGTTCCCCATTTTGGTCCAAACGGTTCCGCGCAATCAGGTGGAACGGCTTTTCGTATGTGCCGGGGTCATCGATCAGAATTTCATCCATCAGGGTGCCCAAGTCTGGCCGCGTGTAACGTTCCACGACGTGCAGCTTTTCGGTGTGAGGGTGGCCGGCAAAATCGAACCAGAACAGATCGTTAAACCCGACTGTATCCACCACCAGCGTGTCACCCTCCCAGTGGCCAATTGAATGGCCGTACCACGTCGGATCGGGATCGTCGGGGTGCTTCCGGCCGTCCACAAAGATCTGCCGGTAGCTGTGGATGTTGCCCTCAAATAGGAAAAACAGGCGGCCCGGCGCTATGGCGATGGTCCAGGGGTAAGGCGCCATGCGAGGCACGCCCGTCGGCAAGCAGTTTGCTTCCGGATCTTGCCCCGCCTTGCGGCTCTTCATGAGCTTTTCGGCTTCCGGCTTGAGCACGATTTGGTCGCCCGGTTTCAGGATGCGGGAAATATCGCCGACCAGGCCGTTATCCGGTCGCCACACTCCCGAAAAGTCCGGTTTGCCATCCGGTAATCGCGGCGCAGGCCCTTGCGGCACTGCCGGACCGCGGCCCCGTCCCGCCCGTCCGGCCGCACCCGGAATGCTGCCACCCGGCGGCGGCAATGCGCCCGATGCGGGAGCATTGGGCGCCTGCGCCCAAAGTGACGCTGTCAATATCAGGCTGACGATGAGATTTTTCAAGCGACACCTCAAGTTTCAATCGGCCGCGCTATTTGCATCTGCGGTCGCAGTAGTCATTTCATTTTACGGCGGCGCGCAGCCCGTTTGGCATCACTCGGCCTGTGGCTCCAGCATCTGTTCGTAACTGGCGCCCATCACCTCGCTGATCCTTTTACCTTCCGCCAAGGCCTGCACCATGGCGGCCTCGCGGCGGGCGATGGCTTCAGCGGCTTCGAGCACGCGGAGAATCTCAGATTGCGCCACAAACACCACGGCGCTCGCATCCGCAATCACGTAATCGCCAGGCGAAACCGGAATATTCCCCACCAAAATCGGCACATTGGTGCCTACCTCCACGATTCGTCCGCGGGCAGTTCGCGAAGTGTGGTCTCGCGCAAAAACAGGGAAATCCAGTTGGCGGCTTTCATCCACATCCCGCGCCGGCCCTTCGCATATGACTCCGGCGACTTCGCGCAGCTTCGCACCCCGCGATAGCACACCACCCCACGCGGCGGCATCCACGCCCGTGCGCTGCTCAATGACGATGATGTCGCCCGGCTCAGCTGCCTCAATGGCCGCTGTAGAGAGGTGGCGCGTCGAATTCACAGGACCTTGCATCAGCCCGAGCTTGACAGTCAGTACGCGCCCCGCAATCTTCTGCTCCGTCGAGAGGCGGTGAATACCGGTCACCACGCCGGCCAGGCCCAGCTTGTCCAAGGCGTCTGAGACCGCACAGGCATCCAACAGGTTCAAACGGGAGACGATGGAGTCCTCACGAGTAGTTTTTTGCTTTGTACTCTGCGCCCTCTGCATCCTCTGTGCTCTCTAACTCGTTTCTCTTGTTTTACTCTGTGTCTCCGTGTCTCTGTGGTGAGATATTAACGTTCCGGCCGCCAGCGCGAGAACCGCCGCTCTAGCTTCTCAGCTAACGAGGTGAGCAGAATGCCCGCGAACGCTATGATCAGCACACCTACGAACAGCGTGTCGGTTGCGAAAGTCTGTCCACCGTAAGCTACCATGAAGCCCACGCCCTGACTTCCGCCGAACATCTCGCCCACGACTACGCCGATCAGACCCAGCGCTACGCCCTGGCGGACACCGGTCAGAATGAACGGGACCGACCCCGGAATGGCCACGGTCTTAAATATCTGCCAGTCGGAGGCACAGAATGCGCGGGCCGCGCGCAATAGGTCGGGATCGATGGCACGGATCCCGCCTACTGTATTTACAAGGATCGGAAAAAAGGCCGACAAAAACACGATAAACACTTTGGACCACATGCCGACGCCGAACCAGATAATGATCATCGGGACCATGGCAATCCTAGGCGTAGCGTAGAGCGCATTCAGGAAAGGATCAAACACCAGGCGCGCTTTCCGGTACCAGCCGATGATCACCCCGACGACCACTCCACTCGCCAGCGCAAGCACGAAGCCGATCAGAAAATTCAGGCCGCTGTAACTCATATCAGCGAGCAGGGTTCCATGCCGCAAGGTTTCCCAAAACTGTTTCGCGATTGCTGACGGCCCACTGAGGAACAACGGCGAAATCCTTCCCGCCGACCACAGTGCCTGCCAAATTGCCAGTACCAATACTACCGCGCCGCCACCGAGGATTAGCGCCTCGTGTCGTTCATAGAAACTCCGGCGCGGGCGGCTGGAGGCTTTCGTGCGCACCTGCGGAGCCGGCAGCGTCTCAATTTTCGCAGCCATGGGTTACTCGTTGAAGCCCGTCGTGAGTGCGGGAAGGGGCGCTCCAGTGCCGGCGTCGTCAGGCGCCAGCACACCGATGCGTTCCGCCTCTTCCTCAATCAGCCGCCAGATCGCGTCTTCGATTTCCAAAAACCGCGGATCGCGCTTCAAGTGCAGGGTGCGCGGCCGTTCGAACGGAATGCGGAATACCTGCTTCAGACGCCCCGGCCTTGCGCTTAGCACCGCTACGCGATCGGCGAGATAAACCGCTTCGTTGATCTGGTGCGTGATGAAAAGAACTGTCTTGCGCGCCTTGGCCCAGATCTTCAAAAGCTCGGCTTGCATGAATTCGCGAGTTTGGGCATCGAGTGCCGCGAACGGCTCGTCCATCAGCAGGACGGCCGGATCCGCGGCCAGTGCCCGCGCCAGGTTGGCGCGCTGCTGCATCCCTCCCGAAAGTTCCGACGGGTAGTGGTGACCGAATCCGGCGAGGCCAACCAGTTTCAAGAAGTAATCGGCGCGCTCGCTCATGGTCACCTGGTCGAAGCGCTTTTGCATCTCCATGCCATAGCGGATATTGCCGGAAATGGTCCGCCAGGGCAGCAGGCTCGCATGTTGAAACACCAC
>CAZKVF010000152.1:0-5252 GCA_964556085.1 uncultured Solibacteraceae bacterium | reverse complement strand
TGGGACTTTCGATCACACCAGCGATTTTCTATTCGTCACTTCCGGATTGTTTGCAGGAGCCATTCGCGGCGCGTTCCCCTGGATCCTGCCAATCCTGATCACAGCGGCTTTCGCCCAGTACGTCATCGATTCGTACTGGATTCACCGGAACACCAAGCTCCGCGGGAGCAAACTCGGCCGCTACAACGGCATTCTTTATTTCGTGCCGTCGTTAATGGACATCCTGATCCGCATGGGAGTTCGCTTTCTCGCCCCCCTGCTCACGATTCTGGTTTGGCTGCTGGTTCTGAGCACGCTGATTTCGATGGGCCAGAGGCTGATGATCCGAAGCCTACCCGAACAGCTCCCGAGTCGCCCGCCGGAGAAATAGCAGGCCCACGGCGGCATTGAAAAAGATGAAGAAATTGTGCATGACGAAGCCAAAGGCGGTCATCTGCCCCGGTCGGTCCGGAAAGAGCAAAACCCAAAATAGAATTGCGACCGAGTGCATCGGTCCCGGCGCTGCCGCGCCCAGGAATATCACTGGCAAAATGCCCATCATCTCTCCAAAACCGATCGAGCCCCCGAAGAGTCTCAGAGCGAGCGTATAGACGACCACGCCGGCGAGTACGAGCGGCGCGCGCAATGCGATGACTGCGGCGTACTGCCACACTTTCGCCAGCCGGAACGCCCGAAACAGCGGGCGATCGCGTAGTCCGGTCCCGGGGCCGATTCGTCCGCTGAAGAACAACTGGAAAAGCGTGAAAAACACGGCGGCGCCTAAGGCGATCCATGGAATCGTATGGAAGACAGGCTGAAAACTGTTCCAACGCAGCAGCACGCCCACGGTCGCCCAAAGAATCAGGCTGTAAATCTCGCAGAACATGACGAGTAGCATGCTGGAGCCGACTTCCCAGCCCGGCACTCCGTCGCGACGATTCAGGTAGACCGCAATCGCGCCCTTGCTAACCTGCTCATTCAGCAGCGAGAGAATGTATGCGCTTGCCCGAATGGGCAAGATATCGGCGTAGCGTATCTTGGCGTTGAACCAGTTGATCACGCTCCAGACAACCAGGCTGTCGAATATCACATAAAGGACGCAATACGGAATCATCAGCGCCAGCCACTCGAGCCAGTTCACATCCGCAAAGCTCTTTGCCAAGTAACCGAGCAACCCGCTGCCTTGGGCCGCGGCAGCGTGGTCAAGGCGATTATAAAGATAGGCAAAGCACGCCAAGGTGATCAATAACGGCAAAAGCCGCTGCCAAGGCTTGGCTTTTTTGGCGCCGGCGTCTCGCGCCGCTACCGTCGATTGGCTGCTCTGGTTCATTTTTTTCGATCCTGTTCTAAACTCTTCTTGATCATCTCATCGATCACGGTCAAGTGGATTCCCAGTTCGCTCGCGGCGGGCCGCGAGTCCAGACGCGTATTGGCTGTGATCACTTCGACCGCGTCTGGTGAAAATCCAGGGCCGGCGACGCGCTGACGAATGGCCAGCGCCAACGAAAGCAACCCCTTTGGGATTGAGCTAACCCGCACTTCGTGACCGAGCATGCGAGCGGCTCGCTCGACCAGTTCCCGTTCCGGCAGCGACACGGGACCAACCAGGTCCAAGGTGCGATCGCTTGCGACCGAAGGTTGGGCGGCAGCGAGCGCAGCCCGCGCAAGGTCGTCCACATCGAGGGGCTGCTGAAAATTGCGGCCGCCGCCGATTAGCCTGGCTTTACGCCCGCGTGCATTTCGCGCCAGCGCTGCCGCACCTTCAGTAGCAGGTCCCAGCAGCAGCGGAGCGCGCAATATCGTATAGCACAGGCCGGAAGCACGCACCACAGCTTCTCCCTGTCCTTTGGTGCGATAGTATCCGTTGGGAGATTTCTCATCGGCACCCGTGGCGCTAATTAAGACAAACTTCTCCACCGCACACCGCTTCGCCGCTTCCACGACATTTCGAGTTGATGCAACGTTCACTTGTTCGTATGTCGAACCACGCCGCTCAACAAGAATACCCGCCAGGTGAATGATCGCGGAAGCTCCTCGAAAGGCCGCGTCGAGACTCCTGGGGTCGTCGTAGGAAACTATGGCCAGGCTACTCCCCTCATTCAGTAGGGGGCGAATCTCGTCCGCGGCGGCATCGGATCGGACCGCGGCGACTATACCGTTTGGCGTCACGCCGGCTACCGGTCCGCATCGTAGTATCGCCCGACCGGATGCGCTGTTGGCGCCGGTGATGACGATTCTCATTGATTCAACCAGCCGACTGCCGGGATGCTCCTAGCGATCCAGCACGCGAAACAAAACGATTGTCCCGCCTGGGGGCAGCTTCAAGTCGGGATATTTCTTAAATTTCGCCTCATTTACGGCTTCTTGCTCGGCCGGATCGGTTACAAGAGCCAACGTGCGATCGTACAATTGATTTCCTATTTTGATACGCACGTGGGGATCTCTGGCTACGTCCTCGTTCCAACTCCTCCCGTGGGGGTACGTGAGTCCGGCAGCATAAAAGGAATCCAGGTAGAGTTGCCCTTTATAGGAGACACAATTGATCGTAACGGAATGGGGTAGCAGATACCAGGCGTTGGTCTGAATCTTGACATTTTGAACATGATCGGTGAACGACCAGTCAGTAACTGGAGTCGTTACGAGATCCCCTTTAAGCCATAAGCCGGGCCTCCGCCCATTAGGTTCAAAACCAGTGATCCGCGCCGCGACCAACGGCAGGACCAGGCAAATCAAAAGTATTCCAAGAATCTTCAAGAATGCCTTCATAATAGTTCCCTAAATATCCAGCACGTGAAAGATCCGCCTTCAGGCACATTCTCACTCAGACTGCACGTGAAATAGGTGCAACACTGGGCCATTAGTCGAATCTGCCGCCAGAAGCTGAGGATTCTGTTTCGCTCTCGGTCCGAGCACCGCCGCTCTTTCGTCCGGGTCGGTGACATGGGACAAAGTACAATCATATAAACTGTCGCCGAATTTCAGGCGGACATGCGGATCACGCATCACATTCTTCACCCAAGCCTTGCCATCCGGAAAACGCACTCCCTTGGCGAACATCGACGTTACGTAGAGCTGATTTTTATAAAGGATGTAACCTGTAGTTACAGAATGAGGAATCCAGTACCAGGTTCGCGTCTGAACTTTGTCCGTCTTATATTGAGAAACGAACGACCAGTCGGTGACCGGGGTGCTTACGACCGTTCCACTAAGCCATACGCCGGGGTAATTCCCGGGGCCGGGCGTATTCCCGATGGGGTTAAACCCGGTGGCACGCAGCACCGCTAACGCCAAAACCAAACAAACCACGACTGCGCCAACAATTTTGGCTAACGTCCTCATCTTGGGCTCCTAAACGGGAAGGCCGGGATCTCCGTTTGGCTTCCCTAACCGAGTCATTGTACACTCAACGGTCACATCCGCGGATGAAGACCGGCTCGCGCCCAGCCCGTTTGGCTTCTTTGTTCGCCGATACTTGCGGGTCGTCGTCACGATACTGTACTCTGGTTTTGCCTACCTGGAGATGCTATGGCCTACAAATTAAACGTTAATGGGCGTTCTATGCCGGTGGATGTAGCGCCCGACACGCCTCTGCTTTGGGTGATTCGCGACGTGCTGCAACTCTACGGCACAAAGTATGGATGCGGGATCGGCCAATGTGGCGCCTGCACAGTTCACCTCGGCGGCCGCGCCGTTCGGTCCTGTCAAACTCCGGTTTCCGCAGCCACAAACGCGCCCATTACAACTATTGAAGGTCTTTCTCCCAATGGGACCCATCCCGTGCAACTTGCGTGGCAGGAAATCGACGTGGCGCAGTGCGGTTATTGCCAGGTCGGCCAGATGATGTCGGCAGCAGCCCTGCTGGCGAAAACACCCAAGCCGACGGACAAAGACATCGATTCGGCGATGAACGGCAATCTGTGCCGCTGCGGCACTTACCTGCGCATTCGCCAAGCCGTTCACAAGGCGGCCGAGTTGGGAACCAGCGCGTCGTCACGGACGGTGCAGACCGCACAGAACAGCAACAAATAGAGGAGGCCAACCACTATGCGCATCGATCGTCGTTCTTTTCTGAAAGTAACCGCGGCGAGTGGCGGCGGCCTGCTACTTAGCCTCTACACGCGGCCTGAGGCATCGGCCCAGGGACGCGGCGGGCCCGCCCCCGCGCCGCCCGACCCGCATGTCTACATCAAGATCGCTCCTGATGGCGCGGTTACCATCATGGCCAAGAACCCGGAAGTGGGCCAGGGCATCAAGACCATGCTCCCCATGCTGATCGCCGAGGAGCTGGATGTGGAGTGGAAGAACGTCAAGATCGAGCAGACCGATTTTGACGATACCAAGTACGCTGCGCAATTTGCCGGCGGCAGCTTTGCCACACCCTCCAATTGGCTGCCCATGCGGCAAGTCGGAGCGGCCGGCCGCGCGCTGCTGATCAAAGCCGCCGCTCAGACCTGGAGCGTTCCGGAATCCGAATGCTCCACCTCAGCGGGCCGCGTGCTGCACCGGGCCTCGAACCGGTCGCTGGGTTACGGCGAGCTGGCCGATAAGGCCTGGTCGATGCCGATGCCGGATCTCAAAACGCTTCAGTTCAAGGACCCCAAAGATTACACCATCATCGGCAAACGGCTCATGCAGCGCGAACTCCCCAACATTGTGGCGGGGAAGCCGATTTTCGGCATCGATGTAAACCTGCCGGGCATGCTCTATGCGGTATATGAAAAATGCGGTGTGTTCGGTGGAAAGGTTGCCAGCGCCAACCTGGAAGAGATCAAGAAGATGCCGGGCGTGCGTCAGGCCTTCGTGATAGATCGTCCGGACATCACCGATACCGTACTTCCCGCGGATCCTGGTCTCGAAAGCGGCATCGCGATCGTCGCGGACACATGGTGGCAGGCGCAGTCGGCTCGCAAGAAGCTCCAGGTCACCTGGAACGAGGGCGCCCATGCCAATCAAGCGAGTGCCGATTTCGCGCAGCGCGCCGACACGTTGAGCAAGCAGAAACCGCATGAAACGCTGAAGGCCGACGGCGACGCCGAAGCCGCGCTCAGCGGCGCGGCCAAAGTGGTCGAAGCAGCCTACTCGTACCCCTTTATTTCACACGCTCCTCTGGAGCCCCAGAACTGCACGGCCCATTACAAAGACGGCAAATGCGAGATCTGGACTAACAGCCAGATCCCGCAAGGCGGCCGCATGCTGGCCGCGCGGGTTTTGGAAATTGCGGATAAGGATGTAACCCTGCACATGGTTCGCGGAGGCGGCGGCTTCGGCCGGCG
>CAZKVF010000151.1:0-8619 GCA_964556085.1 uncultured Solibacteraceae bacterium | reverse complement strand
CGTTCCAGCCGCGAGCATCGGCCGATTTCGCCCGCCAACTTTCCGCCGCGCTAGCGTCGCCGGTGTAGTGGGTGGAGCAGGCGCTTTCGCCTGCCCACCGTTTTCGCCGCGCGAAGCCCCCACAAAGCGCTTATACGCTCTCCGGAATGGTGAAGCCGGCGCGGTATCCGCGGTCCTCCTCGCGCAGAAGGCGGTTGGCTTCCTTATCGCCGATCACTTGCTCGGCGGCCGGATCGAAATTCAACGTGCGGCCCAGGCGGTACGAGACATTAGCAAGGTGCACCAGAGTACAGGAAATGTGCCCTTCTTCGACGGGCGCTCTAAGGTCCTCTTTCTTGCGGCTGCGGACGCAATCGATAAAATTCGCGAAATGATTTTCCGGTGCTTTGCGGCTGGGCCCCGGCTCGCCCTTCTCCCCCATCCAGGTCTTGTAGGAATCGTATTCCTGGATTCCGAGGTATCCCTGCGACCCGTAGAATAAGTTACCGATCGTGCCTGGTTTTCCCGAAGCGGGACCGAGTGCCGGGCCGGATGGCGCGACCTTGGCCGCTGGAGTCAGGCCCGCCGGTGGAAGAGAACTGTGCCCGTAGGCGGCCGTGCCAATCTCGGCTTCGTGATTGGTCATCCAGTGGCGAACCTCGAATTCCATCAGACGCTGCCTGCCCTCCGGGGTACGAAATTCGAAGAAACAATTCAGCACATTGGGAGTTTCCTGGTCATCGTCAAACATTACGTGAGCGCCCCTCGCGGAGACCCTCGTGGGAAACTGCACTCCCAGTCCCCAGCGCGCGATGTCCACTTCGTGAATGCCCTGGTTGCCGAGATCGCCGTTTCCGGTATCCCAGAACCAGTGCCAGTTGTAATGGAAGCGATTAAACGTGAAGCCGCGGTCTGGCGCCGGACCGAGCCATAGGTCGTAACGGACGCCCTCGGGTACTGCCTGCCGCGGCTGGCGGCCAATGGTGTCGCGCCATTTGTAACACAAGCCGCGCGCCATGTAGACCTCCCCGAGCAGCCCCTTGCGCATGTGCTCCACCGCCTCTTGAAGCGCCGGGCTGGAGCGCGCCTGGCTCCCCATCTGCACCATGCGTTGGTAGCGGTTGGCGGCGGTCACCAGTTGCTTGCCTTCCCACCAGTTGTGCGAGCAGGGCTTTTCCACGTACGCGTCTTTGCCTGCCTGGCATGCCCAGATCCCCAGCAGCGAGTGCCAGTGGTTGGGCGTTGCGATTGATACAGCGTCGATGGATTTGTCTTCGAGCAGCTTGCGGACGTCCACGTAGGTCTTCGGCTTGGGAAGGCTCATTTTTTCAATGTCCCCCAGCCGCCGCGCAATCACGTTGTCATCGATATCGCAGACCGCGGCGATTTCCACGCCTGGTACTTGCGAAAATCTCTTGATGTGATCCATGCCGCGGCCGCGCAAGCCGCAGATCGCCAGGCGGACGCGATCATTCGCGCCTAAAACGCGTGCGGCATCGGCCAGGCCGAGGGCGGCTGCCCCGGCCCCGGCCTTCAAAAAATTCCGCCGGTTTGCTTCGGGTTCGACAGGCATATGTTTCCCTCCTCAAGCCATCAGTTTCAGCAAGCCCTCGAGTGATTCCCGCGTGCTCTCGACCTTGTTGCGATCCGCGCGCAGGTAATGCGTTTCGAGTGACATCGTGCCATCGTAGCGGTCCTTCCGCAACGCTTGGATCTGCCCCTTCCAGTCTATAACTCCACCTCCCACGGGGGCCCATTCTTTTCGGCCGGTGGCGGCGTTCTTGCGCACATCCTTGATGTGCATGTGCGAAAAGAGCCCTCGCACGGCTTCATAGCCGTTGGGGTACGGAATCTCATCCAGCATCGCCGCGTTGCCCGGGTCCCAATTCCCGCGCAGCGACGGCGAATTGATTTCTTTGACCAAGTGTCCCAATTCCCGGCCGGTCCCGACGTTGCAGGTATGCTCGTTCTCCAGCACCAGTACGATGTCGTTCTTCGCCGCTACCTGCGCCGCTTGCGCCAGGCGGTCGCGCACATACTTGTAAGCTCTTTCCGGCTCGTCCACGCGCCAGTAGCTGAAAATCCTCACTTGGTGCGTGCCGAAATGGCGTGCCAGGGCGAACGATTGTTCGAGAAGGCGATCGGCATCGTTTTCCACGAAGCTGGCTTTGAACTCGTCGCGCTTCTCATCCGCCTTCGCCGGCATCTGCGGCAGGTTCCATTTAAAGATCGGCGAACCGATGTCGCTCACCTTGAGGCCGGCGTTTTCGATCAGCTTCCGCGCGCGCTCCAGTTCTTCCTTGGACAAGTTCATGATGTTCTTGCCCCACATCTCGCGCAATTCGCACCAATCGAGGTGGTACCTGGTCAGGAACGGCAGCGCGTCTTCCAGTTGGCCCGTCAGCTCGTCGGTAATGATCCCTAGCTTGAACATGCTGGTCTGTCCGGCCTGCAAACGAAATGCAGGGGCCGCGGCTAGGGCGGCCTTGCACACATCCCTCCGCGTCAAGGTCAAGCGCATGTTATCCCTCCATTACATTAGTCTACTGATCGGCCGGCTCGATGCGTAACACTGCACCATCGACTTCGTTGCCTCGAAATGTACGCTCCGTAGCTACATAGATGAAGCCATCCGGACCCTGCTGCACGTCTCGAATCCGCTGATGCAGCGCCACCAGCAATCCCTCGCGCCGCTCGGCCTGCGAGGGTTGGTTGAAAGCGACACGTATCAATTGTTGGGTTGTGAGGGCGCCCACGAAAAGGTTGTTTTTCCACCTCGGAAATTTGTCACCGGTGTAGAACATGATGCTCGACGGGCTGATCGAAGGCACCCAGAACATTCGCGGATTATCCATGCCCGGGCGCGTCCACGGCTGCTCCGAGACCAGCGTGCCCGTGTAATTGCGACCCATCGATACAAGAGGCCACCCATAATTATGGCCGGCAACGAGCAGGTTCAATTCGTCGCCACCCATCGGGCCGATCTCGGCTTGCCATAACTCACCCGTCTCCGGGTGGACCGCCAGTCCGTAGCCATTGCGATGACCGTACGTGAAAATCTCGGGTCGTGCCCCGGCGCGTCCGACGAAAGGATTTTCCGGCGGCACTGACCCATCGTCGCGGAGCCGAAGCGTCTTGCCGGCATCATTGTCCAGCCCTTGCGCCTTTATGCGGAGGCTGTTGTCATCGGTGCCGTTGCAACAGATCCGATCCCGGTCGCCGACGGTTACGTACAAGTAGCCATCTGGGGTAAAAAATACTCTGCCCGCGAGGTTGCCGCCAGTCTCCCAGGCATCAGCCACAAAGATCTCCTGGACGTCGGTCAGCTTCGCGCCACTGAGACGCCCACGTGCGACGGCCAGAGTAATCCCGCGTTCTCCGTGTTTCGGATAGGAGACGTACACCATTTGATTCCGAGCGAAGTTGGGGTGGGTTGTGACGAAATGGAGCGAGTCGGCTGCTTCCCCCGCGGGTGTAGGCGAAGTCCAGATCGGCTCCGGGTTGAGCACACCATCGCGGATCATACGCAGATGGCCGTTGCGCTCGGTCACGAGGATTGTGTGCGCGTCGGGGAACGCCAGACTCCAGGGATGGAACAGTCCCGTAGCGACCGGCACCACACGGATCTTGCCACCCTGCACATCGAGTACTTGCGGTGCCGAGATTTTGACAGGTGCTTCCTGCGCGGCGATAGATAACGCAAATGTCAGTGACAGCAGCGCGGTACAGAATTGCGTTTTATGGGCGGGCATCGGATTCTCTAGACGCTACCGTGAACATTAGTAGCTGTCAAGGGTGTTGGTGGCTGACCTTCGCGCCCTTGCTTTTCTAACAGCACGGGTCCAACGCCATCCGCTGACACGGCCTTTCCTGCGGTTCTTTTGAGGGCCGGCTCAGTGCGAAGTCTTAACTACGCCGGCATCCGCAAGGCCGCTTAAGATGAATTGCACGGCGATCGCAGTCAGTATCAGCCCCATCATCCGCGTGAGAATACGAATACCGGTTTCACCAAGCCGGCCGCGAACCCGGTCCGCTCCGGCGAGTATCCAGTAGGACAGTAAGGCGGTCAACGCAATCGTGCCGAAGAGCAAGGCAGCGTACCACCATGCCGGCAAGCCCCCCATCAGCACCATGACCGTCGAGATGGAACCCGGGCCGGCCAGCATCGGGATTCCCAGTGGGATTATCCCGACATCCTCCTTTTCCGAGCCTTCTTCCGTTTCTGACGGTGTTTCCTTGGTTGGCGACCGGCGCGCGCGGAGCATGTCCATCCCGATCAGGAGCAGAATCAGTCCGCCCGCGATTCTAAAAGCAGGCAGCGTGATTCCGAATAGCCGGAATATGAGCGTTCCGCCGGCGGCAAAAGCGCACAATACGGCGAGGCAGGTCCAGGCAGCCCGGCGGGCCATCCGCCGGCGATCCCCTTCGCTGACACCCGCCGTCATAATCAGAAAAGCCGGAACAGCGGCGATTGGATCCACTAAAACGAAGATCGAAGTAAGGGAAACGAAGAAGAACTGAAAAGCCTGCGCCAGCAATTGAGGCATCGCAAAACACAAGCTTATCCCAGCTCGCGATTCTGTAGCTGAAATTACAACGGAGGTCTCAAATCCCGTAACATAGTGAACATCTTTGCTCAGCGCTGTGCCGGCGGTCCCGATTCCCCCGCCTAATGCTCGCGCGCCAGTTTGGCATCAGAAGCGGCCGGAAGTCCACGAGGACAGATCCCGACAGCTTCCACCGCAGGGGGCGCCAATTCCACCGCCTCCCGCGTCTGCCGCAGCATGGTCTCCAAAGAGTCTGCCGAAAGATGTTTCACGATGGGAGCTACCAGCCATCGCAGTGAGGAAGGAATATCGCGCGTGAGCGCAATGGCTTCGACTTCCAGAAACACCCCGCCCTCTCGCTCTTCGTAGCGGGTGATCTCGTGCATGCGCCAGAGAAAGCCATGCCCGGTGTCCACCGGCAGGGCGCGCTCTCCGGGATGCCCGTACTCTTCGATTTCCCGCAGTTGCGTCATATCCGCGATACTGTACGCGCGCCGCGCGGTGACAACGTGTTGCTGCGTCTGGCAGCGGCCTTCAATGGCGGCGTTTACGAAGAGCACGTGGCGGTGAAAAGTCATCGAGAATTCCGGGTTCTTCTGGTTACAGCCAATAAAATGCGAGTCGGCAACCACCGGCTTATAGATGTCTTTGAACCGGTTGTAATCGCGCAGCACCCCCTCCACTCGGTCGATCGTCGAATTAGGAATGAAAGCCGCCCCAACCCAGTCATGAATGACACCGGATGGAACGCTGATGGCGCCGTGGTCAATCACCGGCGCCACCGCGATTTCACCCCGCCGGACATCCCGTCTCCTCTTATCGGATTCGTCCGTCCACAGGAAGGGCTGCGTGGAACTAACTCGCGCGCCCATTCGAACATCGGCGTTCTGTATATGCGCCTCCCAGGCTTTCAAAGTCTCCGCCTGGAGTTCGGCACCCTTCAGCAGACCTGGTATGAGCCCCGCCACTACACTGACACCGGCCAGCAATTTCATCTTTTCCCCGTTTCAAAGCCCCGCGTGAGAGGGAGAAACACGCGACACAGAAGCAGCGGAGCATGTTTTGTTGATGCGCCTGAAGACCGGCGGACACCATAAATTGAGAGCACCCACAAAGGCAAAATACTAGAACGCCACGGGGTTCGTTCGCATCGATTTTACGTCGGGTCCATGCAGGCAAGTCCCCGGTTTGAATTCCGCGGGCAATCACCTACCCGGCGATATTACATGGAGTAAAAATGGACCAGCGTATTCTTCTGGCCGTGGTTTTAGCCGTTTGCATCTGTATGGGGTTAGTCGGAAAGCACCCGGCATGGGCGCAATCGGGACCAGCGGCGCAAAAAGTCGAACAGGTGATGAAGCAATTGCAGCTCACCCCTCAGCAAAAGGTGGCGCTACTGCGGGTCTTTACGGCGGAAGCGCCTGAGGTGGAAGCTATAAAATCCAACCCTTCGCTTTCAGGTATTCAAAAACTGGAGCAGCTCAAGGCTGTGCACGCGCGAACCGATCCGCAGGTGAAATCGATCCTGACTCCCGAGCAATACCAGAAACTGCAGGAGATCCGGAACCGGGAGATACAGGAAGCGATTAAGAACAGGCTTCACCAGTGACGTTGGCACGCAGGTCGAAGGCGCCCCTGGCGTTCAGCACGCCTTTGCCACTCTGGCTGCCACGTCGCGGCGGTCCAGCCAAGCAATAGACGGCCACCTTCGCTTTCAGCAACCTCCTTCGAAGAGACGTTTGACCCCCACGTTCCCGGCACGATAGAATCGAACGCCGAAGGGTCTAGACGCGATTTGTGAGGAGGGGTTCATGAGCAGAATTTCGCGTCGCCGGTTTGTTGAAGGAACGGGCGCCGGAATCGTCGCGACCGCGGTGCCCCTCAAAGGCCAGCAGCCGGCGCGCCCAGCCGTTCCCCGTACTACGATCCAGATCACGGTGAATGGCGCCAGCCACAAGATCGAAGTTGAGGACCGCTGGACCCTCGTGGAAGCACTGCGCGATCACCTGGGCCTGACCGGCGCTAAGATCGGCTGTGACCGGGGTGAGTGCGGGGCGTGTACCGTACTGCTCGATGGCAAGCCGGTTTATTCGTGCAGCCAGCTTGCAGTTTGGGCGGACGGCCACGTCGTGGAAACGGTCGAAGGTCTGGTACGAAACGGACAGCTCGATCCGCTGCAGGAAGCCTTCATCGAGCACGATGGCCCGCAGTGCGGTTTTTGCACCTCCGGACAATTGCTGAGCGCGAAAGCGCTTTTGAACCGCAACCCGCATCCTACCGCGGACGAGGTTCGCGCCGCGATGACCGGCAACATCTGCCGGTGCTCCAACTATAACCGCTACGTGGAATCCGTGTTGGCCGCGGCCGCGGCGCCCTCCTCGACGGCATCGGCTGCCGCACGGAGGAAGGCATGACCCCCCTCAATTCTGTTGGTCATCCCTCGCCGCGTATCGACGCTCTCAAGCGCGTAAGCGGCGCCGCTACCTACACGGGCGATATACGTCTTCCCGGCATGCTCTACGCGCGAGTGCTGCGCAGCCCGCATGCGCATGCGCGCATTCGCCGGATCGATGTCTCGAAGGCACAGGCCCTCGATGGCGTGAAGGCTATCCTGACACACGAAAATTGCGACGTGGTCTGGGGCAGCGGCGATACGCGCAACAAGCGCTACCTGTTCAATAATCCGGTTCGTTTCGCCGGTGATGCAGTCGCGGCAATAGCCGCCGTGGACCGGCACACGGCCGAAGAGGCCACCCGCCTCATCATGGTCGATTACGAAATACTGCCCTTCGTGCTCGATCCGGAAGATGCCCTGAAGGATGGGGCGCCCGAGATTCAACCCGGCGGCAACCTTTCGCCCAACAACCAGGGGCAGCGCCAGCCCGAGGTTCTGCGCCGCGGCAACATCGAGGAAGGATTCCGTTCCGCCGATCGCGTCTTCGAGGACCACTACACTTCGTCCCACATCAATAACGCGCAACTGGAGCCGCGCGTTTCGATCGCGCAATGGGAGGGCGGCCGGCTCACGGTGTTCGCCTCCACGCAGGGCATTTCCAACTGCCACACCGAAATCGCCCACGACCTGAAGCTCGATCCGAAAAACGTGCGCGTGGTCTGTCAGTTCATGGGCGGCGGATTCGGAAACAAAAACCAATGCCATGATTTCGACCTGATGGCAGCCATGCTGGCCAAGCAGGCCAGCGCGCCCGTTAAGCTTGAGTTCACGCGCAAGGAAGATTTCATCGCCGTACATGGGCGCTGGCCCACGAAGCAATACTATAAAGTCGGCGTCCGCAATGACGGCATGCTCACCGCCATCCAACTCCGCGGATACAGCGGCATGGGACCGTACCGCAAAGGGACGGGCGGCATCGCCGGCATCGAAGTGTATCAGTGCCCGCACGTGGAGCGGACGGTTCACCCCGTTCTCACCAACATGGCGGTCTCGGCCAACCTTCGCGGGCCCGATTATCCGCAGAGCGTTTTCGGTCTAGAATCGCTGATGGACGATATCGCCTATTCGCTCAAAGTCGATCCGGTCGAGTTCCGCCTCAAAAACATGACGCGGAAATTCAATGACCAGACGCCCTACACCAGCATCGGCCTTGAGGACTGCATCCGGCGCGGCGCTGAAGCATTCGACTGGAAAAAACGATGGCATCCTACGCCGGGCGCGGGCGACGGTCCGATCAAGCGCGGTGCCGGCATGGCTATGGGGTCGTTCTTCTCGAGTCTGGGACGATCGAGCGCCGTGATCGACGTCGATTCGCGCGGCATGTACCATGTGCACGTCGGCGTAACGGATATCGGCACAGCCGCTAAAACGACCATGGCTCTGATCGCCGCTGAAACGCTCGGCGTGCCGCTTGAAAAGATTGATGTGATCTGGGGCGATACCGATCGCTGCCCCTATTCTGTGGGCGAGTCCGGCAGTCGCACCACTACTCACACCGGGTACGCTGTGGTGGAAGCAGCGAAAGATTTGAAGCGCCAGATCGCCGAAAAAGGCATGCCGCAGGGCGCCGATATCCTGACCGCCACCGCCAACACGAACCCCACGATTCCCGGCTTGGCCCGGTACAGCTTCGTTGCT
>CAZKVF010000150.1:0-5423 GCA_964556085.1 uncultured Solibacteraceae bacterium | reverse complement strand
GGGAAGAGTGGACCAGTGAGCCGTCCTCTCACGTATGGGCTTTTCTTTGATCGCCTGTGCATGCGCGCCTTGTGATTGGCGTGCTTCGACGCGATCGGATTATCGCCGACTTTCTGACCGCGTCTACCGGCCAGCTAGTCTGCTGATCCTGTGAGACAGGCTGCCTGGCCTGTTAGAGGGGCTTCAAAAAGCCGCCAAACTTACGCCGGTGACAAGATCACCGGCGCCACCAGATAAGATCACCGGCGCCATCGATAAGACCACCGGCGCCACCAGGAACAACCGAGTCTCTCCTCCGAGTGCGTTACACTGACCTTGCAAGACCAGAGGATACCCCGGATGGCGACCCAAAGAAACCTGCCGCAAAAAGAAGCGCAGCGGCCGGCAGCCTCAACAGCAACCCAAACCACTCCTCGCGAGGACACCAGTTTCTTCGGCCACCCTCGCGGTTTGGCCACTCTCTTTTTCACCGAGATGTGGGAGCGCTTCAGCTACTACGGGATCCGGGCGCTCCTCATCCTGTACATGACTGCCCCGGCAGGACAGCATGGCCTCGGGCTGGATATACCGACGGCCGGGGCAATCTATGGGTTGTTCACGGCCTGCGCCTACATCTTTTCGTTGCCGGCAGGCTGGATCGCAGATCGTTTCCTGGGTCAGCAGCATTCGGTCGTCCTGGGCGGTCTGTTGATCGCCGCCGGCAACTTGGGAATGGTGGCGCCGTCCACGGGCGTTTTCCTGATCGCACTTCTCTCCATTGCCATCGGCACGGGGTTCCTGAAAACCAGTTGCACCACCACTGTCGGGTTCCTATACGGGCAAGGAGACCCGCGCCGCGACGGCGGCTTTTCGCTCTACTATGTCGGCATTAATATTGGAGCCGGAATCGCGCCGCTAATCTGCGGTTACGTCGGCCAACGCATCAATTACCGGTATGCGTTTGCCTTGGCTGGGCTGTTCATGCTGGCGGGCCTCGTCCAATTCGTTCTTACCCGAGGGCATCTGCGTAGCGCTGGGCAGGCGCCTGCGCTTGCGGCGGGTGCCGGTGAACGGAAGAAACTGGCGTACGGGTTAGCCGCGGTCCTGTTGGCTTCCGGGCTGGTCGCAGTGCTTCGAGTGCCCATCCAACGGGTAGCTGATGGCTTTGCGGTATTGCTGCTGGTCGCGGTAGTCGTAACCTTTGCCGGCCTACTCCTGTCGAAGGACTACACGAACGTGGAGAAAAGGCGCATTCAAGTGATCCTGGTGCTTTTCCTGGGCTCGGCACTCTTCTTCTCGATTTTCGAGCAGGCGGGGTCGACATTGAACCTCTTTGCCGACCGGAGCACCGACAATCGCGTGTTCGGGCTTTCCTTCCCTTCCAGCTATTTTCAGTCCCTCAACTCTATTTTCATTTATGTTCTGGCTCCCGTGCTCGCCTGGTTGTGGGTGCGGCTGGGCGAACGCGACCTCTCCGTAGTCACTAAATTCTCGCTTGGGCTGTTCGGCGCGGGCGGAGGCTTCCTGGTAATGATGGTAGCGTCGGTGGCGGCGGGCGCTTCAGGCAAAGTCAGCCCCCTGTGGCTCACGGCCTGTTACCTGCTTCACACGATCGGTGAACTCTGTTTGAGCCCGGTAGGGCTGAGCGCGATGACCAAGTTGGCGCCCAAACGCATAGCGGGAATGACCATGGGTGTTTTCTTCCTTTCGCTGTCCGTGGGAAACTTTCTGGGTGGCCGCCTTGCATCTTTCTATGAATCCATTCCCCTCGACAAGCTGTTCGGCTATGTCGGAGCGTTTGGCATCGCGGTGGGCTGCGTTATGCTCGCGATCTCGCGGCCGGTGAACCGCCTGATGGGCGGGGTGAAGTAGGTTCAGTCGAGCCCGCTACCGCTCAGTAAAGTTTTGCTTTCGAATCCGTCTCGATTTCCTTCTGATATGCGGCGTTGAGTTGCTGCCGCGCGAAGGCCGCATCGCGCTTGAGGGCTTCGAGGCGATCCGCTGCCTGGTATGCCAGAGTCACCGTGAGCGGGCCGGAAAACCGCGCGTGGGCCAGGGCGGTAAAAAATGCCGGCCAATCCACCGTACCTTCGCCGAGCGGACAAGCTACAACGCGGTTCCCGTCCTTGCGCGCGTCGCGCAGTCGCACAGTGCGTAACCGAGGCAGTACCGCTTCGACGCTCCCTTGGGTCGTGTCGAAATCGTAGCCGATCCAACGCGGGTCGAGGTCGCGGATCAGCGTTTCGGCTGCCGGATACGGCACAGTCATGCCGATCTCCGCGGCGCGTCCGTAGGCCATAAGCCCGGCGATCTCGTTGCGCCGTGCCGCCAGGCGCTCGGGAAAGCGGGAGTAGCCTGTCCGGAAATAGGTCACACCTGACCGGCCGGAAAGCCCCAGTACATTCCGCGCCCATGGCTCTAGAATGTTGAAGAATGACGTTGTTATTACCGGTACTTCGAACCCATCGCCGCTGACCACCTCGATGGCCCGCACCAGGTCCACGGGACTCTGCTCGGGCAACACCGTGCCGCCCGGTTCGACCGACAGATCGCAGCCATCGAACCCGAAGCCACCTAGAAAGGTTCCCAACTGGGAGTAATCCACCTCCGGCAGCAGCCGTGAGTCGAGGCAGAGCTGTGGCCCCGTGCGCGCGCCCGCTGCGTCCGCCTTGGGTTGGAACGCCGCCGCTGCGGCAAGCCCAGCGACGAAGCCGCGGCGGCTGATACTCATGCCACTATTGTACCGGCTCGATTCGCAGCAGCGCTCCTTCTTTCTCGTCAGTCAAAAGATACAGCAGGCCGTCAGGTCCTTGCCGCACGTCGCGAATCCGCTGCCGCAAGTCGGTGAGCAGCGACTCGCGCCGCAACTCCTCCATCTTCTCGTTGAACAGGATGCGCTCGAGGTGGCCCGTTCCGGGAATCTCGCCAGTGCGCAGAGAGCCGACAAAAACGTCGCCCTTCCACTTGGGGAACTTGTCACCGGTATAAAAGACCATCCCCGAGACGGCGATGGAAGGGACCCAGTACACCACCGGCGGCTCAAAATTGGCGTGTCCTGGAGGGGCCGATTGCCACGGGCCCGGATACGTGCGCCCGTAGCTCACTAACGGCCAACCATAATTGCGGCCCGGCTTCAGAATATTGATCTCGTCGCCGCCGTTGGGGCCATTCTCGTTCTGCCACATCTCGCCGGTGCCGGGATGCATCGCCAAGCCGAGGGCATTGCGGTGCCCGAGCGTGTAAACTTCGGGCCTGTGCCCTGCCTGCCCCACGAACGGATTGTCGCTGGGGACGCTGCCGTCGTCGCGCAGGCGCAGGACCTTGCCCCCCAGCGTATTAGGATCCTGCGGGTTGTTGCCCGTCGTCGTCATGTAAAGCATTCCATCGCGCCCGAAGGCGATGCGCGAGGTCCCCTCCTGGTCGAGGCTAAAGATATCCTTTACCTCGGTGAGCCCGTGTCCGTCCCAGCGGCCGCGCGCCAGCGCCACAATGCGGCGTTTCTCATCCACTGGCTTCGTATAAGTGAGGTACACGAAACGATTCTCGCCGAAGTGCGGATGGAGCGCGATATCCATGTACCCATGCACCGCGCCCGGCAAACCCGACTCGCCCGCGAAGTAAGCCGTGGGTCCGCCCGGCGCCGGTTTTGGATCGAGCACGCCGTTGCGGAGCATCCGCAAGACGCCCGTTCGCTCGGTGATCAGCATCGTGCCGTCCGGAAGAAAAGCGAGGCTCCATGGATACTCGAGCGCCCGCGTGACCGCCACCACGCGGATCCGTTGCCCTTCCCCCGTGTCGTACTCCACCGGCTTGTCCGGCAGTTTGTGGCCCGCAAGCCCCAGCGGAGCCACCGGAATCCCTTTCTGGAACGGAACCTTCTGTTGACTCAACCCGGCCGTCGCGCCCAGGCAAGCTACCGCGCCGGCAAACCATGCCCTTCGCACAACTCTCAGCAAACGCAGCTTTTTCATGTGCTCTAACCGAACCGATCCTATCATAGCCAGGGAGAGACACAGGTCTCTCGCTGGCTCCGGTGCTATGATCTGGAAGTGTTATCGAGGGTCCGGGTCGCGACGGCCGCCGCAGTCGCCGCCGCAGCCGGCTTGACGGGAGCTTGGGTTTATGCGCGGCGGCATCCGCACCCTCCTTCTGATCCCGCGAATGCCTACGTGAATGCGGCCGTTTGCACCGGCTGTCACGCCGAGCGCGCGGCGGGATACCGGAAAACCGGCATGGGACGGTCGTTCGCTCGTTTGCGGCCGGAACTTGTCCCCGAGTTCCCGGCGCCGTTCCACCACAAAGCATCGGATAGCTATTTCGCCATGATCGCGCGCGATGGCAAGTATTATCAGCGGCGCTGGCAAATCGGCTTCGACAGTCAAGAAACGAATGTTGACGAGAAACAAGTCGACTTCGTCATCGGCTCGGGGAACCATTCGTTCACCTATCTTCGTCTCACCAGCCACAACACGCTTCAGGTCCTGCCATTGAGCTGGTATGCGGAAAAAGGCGGCTATTGGGACATGAGCCCGGGCTATGATCAACCGGACTTTCCCGGCTCCGTCCGGCCCGTGCACTACGAGTGCATGTTTTGCCACAATGCTTATCCCAAAATTCCTGAAGCTCAACACACCGGCAGCGAGGAGATGAAGTTCGCGGAGCCGCTTCCAGAAGGAATCGATTGCCAGAGATGTCACGGGCCGGGACAGCGTCACGTAGCCTTGGCCTCGGCGAAAGCCGGCCAGGAGAAGATCCGGGCCGCCATCATCAATCCGAAACGGTTGGATCCCGATCGCGAACTCGAAGTTTGCATGCAGTGCCACCTCGAGACGACCAGCCTGGATTTGCCGCACTCCATCCGCCGCTTCGACAAAGCGCCGTTCTCGTATCAGCCCGGGCAGCCTTTGGCGGATTTCCAAATCGCGTTCGACCGGCCGGGAGGATACAAAAACTTTGAAATCGCGCACGGCGCGTACCGGCTGCGGCAATCGAAATGCTTTGTCCAGAGCGCCGGCAAAATGCGCTGCACCACCTGTCACGACCCGCACGACATCCCGCGGGGATCGGGGGCGGCGGCGCACTACAATGCCGTTTGCGAACAATGCCACGCGGCAACGCTCCAGCGGACCGGCGCCGGGCCGCACGCTGACGGGGCCGACTGCGTCGCCTGCCACATGCCGAAACGCAGAACCGACGACGTGGTCCATGTAGTGATGACCGATCATTTCATTCAGCGGCAGAAGCCGGCGGGAGATCTTTTGGCGCCGAAGGCGGAGGTCATCGAGTCGGCGAGATATCAAGGCGAGGTAGTCCCTTATTATCCGGCGCCGCTCGCCGATAACCCGGAGAATGCCCTTTACACCGCGGCTGCCCAGGTTCGCGATCGGCGGAATCTTACGGAAGGTTTACCGCGGCTAGCGGGCTTGTTGGAGCGGTACCATCCC
>CAZKVF010000149.1:0-15448 GCA_964556085.1 uncultured Solibacteraceae bacterium | reverse complement strand
GCGTAGACGCCGACGGGCTGGCCGTCCTCTAAAAACAAGAACGACGGTAGTGTTTTATAGGCTTCGACCCGGCCAGGCGCGGACTGTTGCGGAATCGGCAGGTTGTGGATCGGGGGGAAGTCCAGGTCTTCACCCTCGCGTGGATCGATATAGGCCAGCGCCGAGTTGGTGGTGCCCAGGTCGATGCCGATCTTCATGCGGCGGCACGCTCGCGGACGTTGAACTCGAGCTTCCACCTGCGGCCGTCGCGCGCCACGCACCACAGCTCGAGCACGCCGGTCTCGGTGACCACGGTCTCGAACGTCACCGGCACCAGCCGGCCGGCGCCTTCTTCGGCGGGCAGCTCGACTTCCATCGGCGCAAGCTCCTCCAGATCCTGATTGAGGTCTTCGATCATGGCGCCGATGGCGTCGTTTTTGCGCGTGGCCGAGGCGTAGAATCGGAACTCGGCGGGCTCGCCGACCAGCAGTCCAAATTCACGGCCGGGGATGCCGGCCGAGGTCCCCTCTTCCATGCCGAAGGGCGCGACCGTGAGCGCCTTGACGGGATTGGCCATTCCGGGCACGGCCGGCATGGAGCTTTCGACGCCGACATAATAAGTGCGCGGGACGCCGCCGCGAATGCGCACGCCGCGGCCTTCGCGGGCAAGCCCATAGTATGCTGCGCCGCGAGCTACGGCATGCATGAGGTCTTCACCGCTCAGCACCTCCACCTTCGGCATGCCCTCTTCCGCCAGCCAGGAGTTCAGCGCCGCCAGGATCCGCTCGCGTACCATGCCGGCATTCATGACGCCGCCATTGAACAAGACATGCGTGGGACAAGCGAGGCCGCTCGGTCCGCGGCGCACCGTCCCATGCTCGGAGCCGGCCGCCTGCTGTCGCAGAAAGCGGGCCATCTGCCGCGTGATGGCGGGGTCGGCCGCGTAAGGCAGCCCGATCTCCTGCAGGCCCACCCTACGCTGGCGCGCCGGCATCTCGGTGCTGGAAACTGCGGGCAGGAACCCCTCCGCAATCACGCGGTCAATGTCCTCGCGGAAGAGTTTCGCCTTGATAGTGCCGCCCACCAGGCCGCTGCCCCGGCCCAGGATCGTGACCGGATGCTCCTTGGCCGTGGCTCCCGGTTCGAGCAGCCTTTCCTTGGCGATGCGGCAATTGTTCCACAAAGCCTGGAGCTGGCGCGTATCGAGCCGCGTGCCCTTCTCGGCCAGCCGCTGCGACACGGTATTGGCCAGGGCCAGGTCGATATTGTCGCCGCCGAGCAGGATGTGTTCGCCCACGGCCACGCGATCGAGCGACAACTCGCCCGCGCGCTCGGTCACGGCGATCAGGGTGAAGTCGGTAGTGCCGCCGCCGATATCCACCACCAGGATCAGGTCGCCGAGACGGACGCGATCGCGCCAGTTGGCATGGCGCTCGATCCAGGCGTAGAACGCCGCTTGAGGCTCTTCCAGCAGGGTGATGTTCTGATAGCCGGCCAGCCGCGCCGCTTCGAGCGTCAGTTCGCGCGCTACGGCGTCGAAGGACGCCGGCACCGTGACCAGGACCTGCTGGTCCGTGAATGGCGTATCCGCCATCTTGCCGTCCCAGGCTTCGCGCAGATGCTCCAGGTAGCGGCGGCTCGCCTCCACGGGCGAGATCCTCTCCACGCCGTCGGGGGCTTGAAAAGGCAGCAGCGGCGCCGTGCGGTCCACCCCGGAATGTGATAGCCATGATTTCGCCGAAGCCACCAGGCGGCCCGCGCTTTCGGCGCCGCGTTGGCGCGCGAGTTGGCCTACGACGAACGCGCGCTTGCCGTCCCAGGGCAGCGCTATCGAGCCGGCAGGAAAATCACTCGGGCCCGGAAGGTAGAGAAATGAGGGCAGGAGATCGTCTTCCCGCACTTCGTTAGGGTTCGTAAGTTGCGGGATGGGAAACACCTGCACGTTGGCTGGTCCGAGCGAATCCGGGTCGGCTGGAACTTCGGCGTACGATACCGCGGAATTCGTGGTGCCCAGGTCGATTCCAATGACGTATTTATGCGGCAACCTGCTTACTCGATTTCAATTTCCGCGGGTGCAAGAATGGTCGCGTCCTGCTTGGGGGGAAGCGCCGGAAGGTCAATCTTAGCGGCGCGCCAGCCTTTGTGGCGCAGGGTTCCTCCCCCGGGCGGCGTGGCTGGGACGTTACCCACGAATTTCACTATGCCGGGGTCTTTCGACGGCGCTTGGGTAAAGGTCCCCTCGACGCCATCGATGACTGGCTGGAGCGTTATATACCGCGAAACCGAATCGCGACACTGATCGTGCAATTCGCGGACAGCCGCGCCAATCTGGTCGTCAGAGTAGGAGGCCAGGTCCTCCATCAGAAAGTCAAGCAGTCGCGAATCGCGCTGCATAATGCTCAAAATTTGCAAAGCGCCGTCGGAGGTTTTGGCAGATGGCGTTGCCACGGCGACCGCTGCGGGCGCCGCCGACTTGGCGGATGTCGCGGGACTTGCAGCCCGGCCCGAGAGGCCTAGCGCACTGCGCGCGGCATCGGAAAGCTGGCCGTGGAACAGAATATTGAAAAAGCACTGAAACGCCAGAAAGACACGATTCAACTGGTTGCACTCCAGAAAGATATAGGATAGCGGATGTTACCGGGGCCGGATGACGGTAGTTTGTTGCAGTCGCTCTAATTGCCGCCGCGCAATGTCGGCCCACGAACCGGTACGGTCCAGCTTCAGGTAGAGCTTCCAGTGCTGGACCGCTTTCAGCACTTCGCCGGTTCGCTCGCATAGGAGCGCCAGGTTGAAGTGTGCGTCAGCGTACTGGGGGTTTAATGCCAGTGCGCGCCGGTAGTGCGCCGCCGCGTCGGCGGTGCTGCCCTGCTCGTCATACAGGTTCCCAAGGTTGAATTCGGCCAGCGGGTACTTGGGGTCGGCAACCACCGCGTCGCGGTAATAGCGCTCAGCTTCCGCAAAGCGCCGCTCGCGGTAATAGATCGTGCCCAGGTTGACCATGGCTCCCGCGGCTCCGCGATTCAAGTCGATGGCCGTGCGGTATGCGTCGATGATCTCTTCCAGGGGCGCGCCGATCTCCTCCAACTCGAGCCCTTTTTGAAACCAGGTCTCCGACTCCTTCAGCCGGTTTTCAGCGGGCCTGCGCTCCGGAAGCATTTTGACGCCGCCCAGCTCGGAAGTGTCGAAATCGAGCAGGATCTGACCGCTGATGGCTTCCATTTTCTGACCGGCGATGCGCACCGCAATCTTCCTGCCGTCGGAGAGAATGCGGAGTTCGGAAAGCGGGCGAGTAATGCCCTCAAGCTTGCGGCGCAGCGATTCCACGGCTTGGGCAATCTGACGGGGGCGGAAACCTTTGCGGCGCAGTTCGACAATGGCCCGAATGGCGATCAGGTCGGAGAACGAATACTTGTCGGCCGCGGGGAGCAGCGAATTCTGCTCCCAATTCCGCAGCGCGCGTTCCGTAAGGCTGAACTGTCGGCGGATCTCCTCGCGGGTATACACTTCCCCCGGGCCGGCCCTGGGCAGCACGCGCTTATTTTAGCGCGCGGTGGCGCGGCGGAGCCGATGAGCCAAATACAGCGCGAGCTTTATTGTGAAAAGGACTTGAGGTGATTCGGCCCTGGGCGTAGAATGATCAGGTGGCATCGATTCGACCGATCCGCCCTCCGGCTCCTCAGCCCGTGGAACTCCACGCGCATGCGCTGGACAACCTGACCTATATCCGGCGCACGATGGAGCGGGCCGGGTCGTTTACCGCCGTGCCGGGGATCGGCGGCGTGTTCATGGGCGCCACTGCCATGGCAGCAGCGTGGATCGCCGCCAGCCAGCCGGGCACCGCGCGGTGGTTCGCCGTATGGCTGGGCGAAGCCGTGCTGGCATTGCTCATCGGAATGGCGGCAGCCGCCCGCAAGTCGGCGCAATTCCGAGTGCCGCTGTTCTCCGCTCCTGGCCGGAAATTCCTCGCCGCATTTGTGCCGAGCATGAGCGCCGGCGCTTTGCTTACGGCTGCTCTATTCCAGGCGGGAATGATTCGCGTTCTGCCCGGAGTCTGGCTGCTGCTGTACGGCGCTGGTGTAATGGCGGCGGGCGCCGCCTCGGTGCGCATCGTTCCGCTTATGGGGGCCTGTTTCATGGCCACTGGCGCTGCCGCTCTGTTCGCTCCCGCCGCATGGGGGAACGGCTTGCTGGCGGCGGGATTCGGTGGCCTGCATATTCTGTTTGGCGTGATCATTACGGTGAAATATGGCGGATAAATCTTCTCCGGCCCGGCGGGAGCGCAAGCTCCAGCCCACACCCCTGGCAACCCCCGTGGCAGGCGCACCCAAGCTTGACCGCCTGATCCACGAACGCCTGCGCCTGGGCATTCTCAGTGCCCTGTCGGTCAGCGAATCGCTGACCTTCAACGAACTGAAAAAGATGCTCGACACGACCGATGGCAATTTAAGCGTGCATGCCCGCAAGCTCGAAGAGGCCGGCTATATCGCCTGCGCCAAGTCATTTCAAGGACGCTTGCCGCGTACCGACTACCGCCTGACAGCCGCCGGCAAACGAGCGCTGGAACGCTATCTCGACCACATGGAAGCCCTGATTCGCGCCATGCGCGAAAAATAGGGAGCGGCTCAGAATTTGCGGGACCACTCTTTTGGCCAGCGCTCCACGACGACCTTTTTGTCGGTATAGAACTCCACGGCATCGCGGCCCTGGCCGTGCATCACGCCCAGAAAGCTGTCTTTCCAACCGCTGAAGGGAAAGTACGCCATGGGGGCAGCCACGCCGATATTTACACCGACGTTGCCGGCGGGCGCCTCATAGCGGAATTTGCGCGCGGCCGCGCCGCTCGCGGTAAAGATCGAGGCCGCGTTGCCGTAGCGACTTCGGGCCAGGATGGCCAGCGCATCGTCGAGATCCCGCGCTTCCTGCAGGGTCAGAACCGGGCCGAAGATCTCCGTGTGGTTCAAGTCGTGATCCGGCGTGATCCCGGCGAGCACCGTGGGCTTTACAAAGTAGCCCTGATCGCCTGGTTGAGGATTGCGCCCGTCGAGCAGCGCCTTGCCGCCGCTCTCCAATCCTGCACCAATCAGCCGCTCAATCCGGGCCTTGCTGGCCTCGGAAATCACCGGGCCCATTTGGACATCCGCCTCCAATCCATTGCCCACGCGCAGCGAAGAGGCCTGCGCCACGATCGCGTCGGCAAAGCTCTTCGAAGCGTCAGCGACCGTGAGCGCAGTCGAAACCGCGAGGCAGCGCTGCCCCGCGCAGCCGAAAGCGCTGTCGCTCACGATCCTGGCGGCCATTTCGAGATCGGCATCGGGGAGGATCACCACGTGATTCTTGGCGCCGCCCTGGCACTGCACGCGCTTTCCGGCCGCGGAGCCTTCCGTATAAACATACTTCGCCACAGGAGTGGAGCCCACGAAACTGATGGCGCGCACATCCGGGTGCTTCACAAGCGCATCGACCGCGGGCTTGGCGCCTACTACAAGGTTTACGACACCTTTGGGAAGCCCGGTTTCGTGCAGGAGCTCGAAAATCCGCCGCGCGGTGAGGGGCACTCGCTCCGAAGGCTTTAAGACGAAGGTATTGCCGCAGGCGATCGCATAGGGCAGAAACCATAGCGGCACCATGGCCGGAAAGTTGAATGGTGTAATTGCGGCCACGACGCCCAGCGGCTGGCGGATCATAATCTCGTCGATGCCTGAGGCGACGTCCTCCAGGTTATAGCCCTGCATCAGGCTGGGAATGCCGCAGGCCACCTCGACGTTTTCGATGGACCGCTGCAGCTCGGCCCGGGCCTCGGCCAGAGTCTTGCCGTTTTCCTGCGTAATCAGGCGCGCGATCTCGGCGGCATGCTCTTCCAGGAGACGCTTAAACCGGAACAGAAACTGGATGCGGTCCTGAGGCGGCGTCCGGCGCCAGCCGGGGAATGCTGCACGGGCCGCAGAAACGGCCGCGTCAACTTCGGCCGCGCCCCCCAGAAGCACAGAAGCCAGGACCTCTGTGGTCGCGGGGTTCAGAATATCCATGTGATCGGCGGACTGGCCACGCTGCCAGTTCCCGCCGATGAAGTGTGGGGCGAGACTTGGGGTTGCGATCATTGGACTCACTCCATTCGACCCTAATCAATCGATCGCGTCAATCCTTCCATCGCGTAAATGCACCCGGCGGCTCGCGATGGCCGCCGCTTCCGCGCTGTGAGTGGCCAGGAGCACGGTCGCACCGAAACGCCCGGCGCTCTCCGACAGCAGGGCCAGCACCTGTTTGCCGCTCGTGGTGTCCAGGTTGCCGGTGGGTTCGTCGGCTAAGAGAACATCCGGAGAATGCACCAGGGCGCGGGCGATGGCCACACGCTGCATCTGGCCGCCCGAAAGCTGATACGGCATAGAGGTCGCCTTATCCTCAAGGCCGACCCAGCCAAGACGGTCCCGCGCATTCTCGGACGCGTGCCGGTTGCCGGCCAGCAGCAGCGGCAGTTCTACATTTTCAATAACGGTCAAAGTGGGGAGCAGTTGGAAGAACTGAAACACGAAGCCCACGCGCCGGCGGCGCAGCGCGGTCAGCTCGGCGTCGGAAAGCGAGGAAGTGGCGAGCCCGTCGATGAACACCGCCCCCGAAGTGGGGAGATCCATCGCCCCGGCAAGATTCAGTAAGGTGGTTTTGCCACACCCACTGGGCCCTACAAGCGCCGTGATGGATCCGGGCGATAATGCCAGGGAAACTTCGCGCAGGACTGGAACTGGCCGTCCGCCGTTACCATAGGTCTTGGACACCTCGCGCAGCTCAAGACGCGGGACCTGCATCAGCTCCATTCTAAGACACACGAAAACAGGGCAGGCACGCCCCGCGACTTAGTCGCAAGACGTGCCTGTAACTTACCCACACTTAGCGGAGACAGGATTACGCTTCTACTAGGAAGTTAGCGGGACTTATTCGAACTGAATCTTGGTCTTGGTTCCCCCCAGATCGATTTCATTGATCTGAGCGACGCCATTGACTTGCTTCAGATCGATCTGCGTAGCCGAAAATTTCTTTTCCGCGGTAGACATCTTGGCGGGCGTTTCGACAGCCTGGCCATTGGCGCTGGTGAACCGGACTTTGGAATCTTCCATCAACACCAGGTTGTACTTGCCGGCCTTCAAATCGACACTGCCTGCCTTCGCAGGGGTGTCCAGGGTGATTTCGAACGTTTTGGCGCTAACTAAGGAAAGGCCAAGAACGGCGAATAGAAGCAACGAGCGGAACACTAATTAAATCCCTCCTTGTGTAAGTGGTGTATTCACTTGAACAGATGCCAGAACGATGGCATAAGTTTCCGGCTCCGGGGGCAAATGGCTCGAAAAGGCCATGCGCACACTCAGGCTCTGCTGCTGTTTGGCGCGGGCCAATAATACGAGCCGGTATGATATTATTCCCGACAGTGTCACCCGCACTCGAAGCGACCCACGCCCAAGTCGAGCGTATCATCCAGAGTAGGAATTTGCGTCTCTCGGAGGTGCAGAGGCGCCTTCTGATCTACCTCGTGGAAAAGTCGCTGGCGGGAGAAGCCGACGACTTGAAGGAATATACGATCGGTGTCGACGCCTTCGGCAAGCCGCCGTCATACGACCCGCGCCAGGAGAGCGTCGTGCGCATGCATGTCGCGCGCCTGCGTCAGAAGCTGGCGGAATACTATCGCGCCGATGGAGCGACGGATCCAATTCATCTGGACCTTCCCAAAGGCGGCTTCAAGATGCTCTTTGAAGCACGTCCCGCGCTGACGGAGGCCGAGCCCGAAGCCGCGCCGGCCGTTAATGCGGCGCCGACCGCCTGGTTCAGAAAGCGAACAATACTGGCGGCCGGCTTGATTCTCGCAGTGGCCGCGGTTGTGGTCGGGGCGAGCCGCTGGCGAACGGCTCGCGCCATTTCGGATGCGCCTGCGAGCTGGCCTCCGGAACTGCAACAGCTTTGGGAGCCGCTGTTGAGCTCGGGGCGGCCACTGGTCGTGTGCATTGCCACTCCCAGCTTCGGCACGGCCAGCGGTGCGTTCCGCCTCGGCCAGTTTCTGGGCCCGCGCAAGCCGGATCTTTTGGTGACGCATGGCAACCAGCTTTCCATGCCCGAAATCGCCATGGATAACGTCGTTTTCCTCGGCCCAGCCACTGGCATCCGGCATGTGCAAGCGCTGCCAGTAGATCAGCAGATCGTGCTGGAACCGGCCGGTATCCGCAATTTAAGTCCCCGGCCGGGCGAGCCTGCGTTTCTCTCGGATCAGCCGCCGCGCGACCTGATGAGCCTGGGAGAGAGTCACGCCTTGATTAGCCACACTCCGGGCCTCTATGGAAAAGGCGAAGTTCTGTATCTGTCCGGCAATCAGGTCTCGAGCGTCATGGCGGCGGTGCAGGCCGTCACCGATCCGGCTCTCGCGCGGACGCTGGTTTCCAAGCTGCGAGATCCGGCCGGCGCCCTGCCGCGCTACTACCAGATCGTATTACGAGTCAAATCGATGGACGACATGCCGGTTGAGATTTCGTACATGTTCCACCGGCAGCTGCCGGCCTCCGCGGAGAGCGGGAAATAGCTTGAGGCGCTCCTGCCTTGAGCGCATCCTCCAAGTCTGCTATCCTCAAGAGGTCACAGGATATAGACATCCGACCCCGGCCGCGGCCGGGCCTACCTGCGAGAGGTTCACATGTCAGGCCATTCAAAATGGGCCACGATTAAGCATAAAAAGGCGGCTCTGGACGCCAAGCGCGGAAAGGCGTTCACGCGCATTATCAAGGAAATCACAATCGCCGCGCGCGGCGGAGGCGACCCCGACGCCAACCCGCGCCTTCGTACCGCTGTCCTCGCGGCCAAAGCCGTCAGCATGCCGAGCGACAACATCAAGAAGGCCATCATGCGCGGTACCGGCGAGCTGGAAGGCGGGCAAATCGAAGAGGTGATGTTCGAAGGCTACGGTCCCGGCGGCGCCGCCGTGCTGGTCAACGTGGCCACCGACAACCGTAACCGCACCGTTAGTGAGATCCGTCACGTTTTTTCCAAAAACGGCGGCAACATGGGTGAGCAGGGCAGCGTGGCCTGGATGTTCGAGCGCAAGAGCCAGATCTTTGCGCCCGCCGACAAGGTTTCCGAGGATCAGCTAATGGGCATCGCGCTCGATGCTGGAGCCGACGACATCCGCAACGACGGCGACCGCTGGGAAGTGCTTTCCCCGCCCGAAGCGCACGAAGCCATTCTCAAGGCTTTGGAAGCTAACCATGTTCCCTCCGAGGATGCGAGCATCGCCTTCGTGCCCAAGAACCTCATCAAGCTGGAGGGCAAAAACGCCAACAGCATGTTGAAGCTCAGCGAGGCGCTGGAAGATCACGACGACGTGCAGAACGTCTATTCCAACTTCGACATCGACGAGAAGGAACTGGAGGCGATGGCCTGACCCGTGCGTGTGCTCGGCATCGACTGCGGTTCCCATCGCACCGGCTATGGCGTGATCGATAGCGATGGCCTGACGCACCATATGGTGGCCGCCGGTGTCATTTTGGCCGATCGGAAATCGCGGTTCGAACAGCGTCTGCTCGCTATTGCCGGCGAGTTGCGGCAGCTGATTCGGGAGCAGCATCCCGAGGCCGCGGCGGTGGAGGACGTCTTCTATGCCGCCAACGTGAAAACCGCGCTCAAGCTGGCGCATGTCCGCGGAATCGCTTTGCTGACAATTGCCGAGGCCGGCCTGGAAGTGGCCGAATACTCGCCCCTGGAAGTGAAGATCAGCGTGGTGGGTTACGGAAGGGCCGAAAAGGTCCAGGTGCAGCGTATGACGCGCTCGCTGCTGGGCTTGCCGGAGACGGGCTGGCCGGAAGCAACCGAGTCGGAGGATGCGTGCGATGCGCTGGCGGTAGCCGTTTGCCATGCCACACACGAGGCTACGGGCCGCAAGCTGATATCATAAACCCACGGCGGGTCGAATGAAGTTTCGAATGACGTGGGCGTTCATCTTCGCGCTGGCAAGTCTGGCCCTTCAACCTGCGGCGAGCGGCGCCGATGGTTCCACGCTCTTCTACTCCAAGTCATTCCCCGGAAGTAAGCCACCCTTTGTTCAGATCACTTTGGCGCAAAACGGCGAGGTGGAATATCGCGAAGACCCCAAAGAAGACGATCCCATCAAGTTCCGCTTACTGGATTCGGAAACCCAGGAAATTTTCGGACTGGTGGAAAAAGCCGGTTCGCTGAAGCGGCCGCTGGAGGCCAAGGCGAAGGTTGCCTTCATGGGCACCAAGACCTTTCGCTACGAGAATGGCGGCGAGAAAAACGAGGTTCAGTTTAACTACACGCAGGACCCGGCAGGCCAATCTCTGGCTGACTGGTTCGAGCGGATCTCGGAGACCGCGCAGCGGCGCATCGACCTGGAGCGCGCCGCCAAGTATGACAAGCTCGGGGTGGTGGATTCGCTGCTGCAGCTCCAGATCTCGATGGATCGCAAGCGGCTGGTGGCCGCGGAGCAGTTTCTCCCCCTGCTGGATAAATTAGCGAATAATGAATCCTATATGCACACTGCCCGCGCGCGCGCGGCGGAAGTGGCGGCTGCCATCCGCGCGCCGAAACCGTAACTGATTTCTGGTGGGACAGGCCTCCTGGCCTGTCAACTCCCCGAGTGGAAGTGGGGCAGGCGCTTGCGCCTGCTAATCGCCGGTGACAAGATCACCGGCGCCACCAAACCGATCACCGGCCCTACTTGGCTTCTTTCCACTCCGCGGGCAAACCCGCCTTGGTGTCGCGTAGAATTTCGAGCGCCGCGCGCTTAGCGTCCGGCGCCAGCTTCCCGTAGATCGGACCCTGATCTTTACCGGCCAGAACCTCGTAGAGGCGCTGGTAAACGCGTTCACGGACCTGTTCCGGCATGGCGTCGAACGCCTGGCTGTAGATCATATAAGAGAGTGGATATTTGAACAGCCGCTTCTCCAGGTCGAAGTCGCGGAGCGAGCGGCCCTGGTGGTCGCGCGGCCCGCGCTGTGGGAACGTCTTGGTGAAAGTGGAAACGCCGGCAACCGGGTCTTCGAGAAGCCGTTCGTCGGCGAACACCATGTACTGGACCATCTCCTCGATTTCCGCATCCAGCCGGCTGCGTCCTGCTTCGTCTGTTTTGCCTTCGGCTTGCGCAATCCGCGCGTCCCACCCGATGCGCGTGATCAGGTTGCTCATGCGCGTCTGGTGTTCCAGGGTCATCAACGCGACAATGTCGCTCGTGGGGGCGAGATATCGCGAGGTGTCGAACTTACGTTCCAGCGAGGTGAGGTTTTGCGTGCCTTGCGTATCGAGCAATTGCGGCTGCGCCGGATTGTGGCCCACGGCGTTACCGATGTGATACTGCGAGCCATGCGTCCCCGTGACATACCAGCCCCCCCAACGCTGGTCCATGTGGCTGCGATGATCGGTAATCAGGTTCGAGCCGCGAAACGCCGGCATGCCGTCCGGGCCGGGAAAGACGGATGTCACCAGGATTCCGGGCACTCCGAGTGTGCCCAGGCCCTGATGGCACTGCAAGCAGGTATCGCGCCGGATGAACTCCGGCTTCTCCGCCTTTTGCACATCAAGCGTGTAGAAGTTGAAGCCGAGTTTGGGATCGAAGGCGGCGACTTCCACCACTTCGCCTCCCAGGACGAACCCCATCATTATTTCGTCGTTGAAGTAAATAGCGCGGGGTGCGCGCGGCGAGATCCTGGAAGCCTGAAAGCTGGTCTTCGAGAAGACCATAATCTGCGAATCGGTATTGATGCCGAAATATTTCAGGAGCGCCGGGTACCAGCTCCAGCGGTCGGAATAGTCCAGCTTGATTTCGCCGCTGTCCAGCCGCTTCTGGAGCCGGGCGATGGGATCGTTCTCAGGCTTTTGCGAATACTGGATCGCCGGATGATCGTTGGGGAGAGAGGTGACGTCCTCGATGTGGGCCGTGGGAGTGCCCGAGCCGCGCGCCAGAATGGCCAGCCCGCCCGCCAGAACAAACAGGGTTCCGCGCTTCATGATCGCCTCGTCTCGCAAGTGGAGGTTTGTCTCTTTTTATCAGGAATCCGCCTCGCGATCTATAGCCACTGTGGGCTGACTCATTTGGGCCAGCGGGCCGGTGGGGCAGGCGCTTTCGGCGGACAATCGCCGGTGACAAGATCACCGGCGCCACCAAACCGCTACCGCGCTTCTTTCCAAGATCACCGGCGCCACCCAAACCGCTACCGCGCTTCTTTCCAAGATCCCGGCAGACCCGGTTTGGTCTCGCGGAGGATTTCCAGAATCACGCGCCGGTCCGCGGCGGAAAGCCGCGCAAACGCCTCGCTTTGGTCCTTGCCGGTGAGTATCTCCAGCAGCCGTTGATACACCTGGTCTTTCGCCATCTCAGGCAAGGCGTCAAACGCCGGGTCATAGATCATATAGGACAGCGGATAGCGAAACAGCCGCGTGCGAAGATCGAAGTCCCGCAACGACCGGCCATGTGAGTCGCGCGGCCCACGCTGCGGGAAGGTCTTGGTAAATGTCGAGACGCCGGCCACCGGAGCCGGCAGCGGCTCTTCGTCGGCGAACAACATGTAGTTCACCATCTCGTCGATTTCAGAGAAGAGTTGCTTCCGCGTGGCGTCGTCCCTTTTGCCGTCGTGCTCCGCGATGCGCACGTCCCAGCCAATTCGAACTATCAGGTTGGTCATGTGAGTCTGGTGTTCCAGAGTCAGCAAGGCTACGAGGTCGCTGGTGGGAGCGGGATATCGGGAGGTGTCAAACATCGCGCTGAGCGTGGTGACGTTCTGCGTTTCGGCGCCGCCCGGCCCGCCGGGATGGAGCGGATCGACCAGTGCCACGTTGTTCCCCAGGTGCGTGGCGGAACCGTGCGTGCCCGTAACGTACCAGCCGCCCCATCGATCTTTGAACCTGGTGCGATGATCCGTCACGAACGAGCTGCCATGCACGTCCCGCAGTTCTTCCGTCTTAGGATGAAGGGAACTTACGAAGATGCCCGGGACACCCATCGTGACCGGCCCCTGATGGCAGCGGAGGCAGTCATCGCGGCGGGAGAATTCGGGCTTTTCCGAACGCTCGACATCGAGACTGTATAGAACGATACCGAGGCGCGGATCGAGCGCCGATAGTTCCAATACATCACCACCCTGTACATAACCAACAGCCACATCATCGTTGAAGTAAATTGCGCGTGGGGTGCGTGGTGAGATATGAGATGTTTGGATGCTGCTTTTGGAGAACACGAGTACCTGGGAATCGACGTTGATGTCGAGTTCCTTCAGCAGGGCGGCCAGATAACCGCGGTTCGGGCCAAAATCGAGCCTGGTCTGGCCGCTCGCCAACCGCTTCTGGAGCCGGGCAACCGGATCCGTGGGCTCCTGATAATAGAGGATAGCGGGATGATCGAGGGGAACATAGAAGGTGTCTTCGAGACGATCGGCTAAGACCCAGCCTGACCCCAAAGCCACAGCCGCGCTCAGGGCAACCAAACCACGCGTCGATCGGCGCTCCATTACTCTTAACTATATCGCCGCGCAACAACACCGCCGGCGACCCGAGCTGGGGATGAGGGTTGGCGGCCGGCTAAGCCTCGATCAAGACCAAACGGGTTAGTTTTGCCAATGCCTCGTCGATCTCGGCGGGGGAGGCGTTCAACTCAGCCGCCAGTTCTGCGCGCGTACGCCGGCCGTCTAACAGACATAAGAGACGCTCGCCCTGCCCTTCGACCTTTACGGCTTCATGGACGAGGTTGGTCAGCACTTCGCCCCTTTGAGCCTTCAACCGAATCAACGGGGTAGTCCTGGGTCGCTCTCCGGGACGGTTGGTCAGCCGGGGCATATAGGCGTGGAGATCCAGCATACGTAGACCAAAGGCCGACATCAAGCCTTGAGCAAGCGATTCGGCAGGCACGGAATTCAGAGGCAGTTCCAATCGTGCGGCGACTTGCTCGCGCACGCTGTCCAGCGATAGTCGCTCGGGCCAGGCCGAGCTGATCGCGAGCAGCGCCGCTTTCATGATTGGGTGAGCCGTTTTAAGCGACGCATTCTGAGGCCCCTTGAACACCACTTCTTCGTCAGAACGGATGTCGGCATCACTCAACACCGATGTGGCCGCTGTAGACATCAGCAGGCTTTGCAATTTTTCGGGGTCGGCTTGCCGGGTCACCGGCAGCCCGGCGTGACAGAGCAGCGTCTGGCGGAAACGGCGGCAGCGGGCGAAATCCATGTACTGCTCGCGAATGACCGGGTTGGCATCCAAGCCGGAGAAGGCGCGGGCGCTGTCCGCGTCCAGGCCTTGCATGTCGAAGAAGGTCGAATTCAGATCGGCAAGAAAATCGAGGTCATACGCGGCTGCATGCGCCACGAACTCGTGCAGATAAAAGCAATCGAAAACGGGCGAGAGATCGTCGTGATAAAGGTGGGCGGGCTTGTACTTGAGCACTCGCTCGAGTTCCTTTTCCAGGACGACACGATACTCGTTATCGCCAGCCGCCAGCTTAGAGAGAAAACCGAGGAGCGCCCGCGCCTGGGCCAGTTTCGTCTCGGCATCGGGCGCGCGATCGACGTGGAAAAGCATCATTTCCCGGACCATGCGGCGGATGTGGCCCCCCGGGAGGGTGACGTAGCTGATGAAGGCAACACCGTTTGGAGCCAGGCTGGCGCGGCAAATCGCCATCAACTTATCCCGCGCGGACGGGGGAACCCAGGAGTAGAAGCCATGGGCGATCACATAATCGAACTCGCCCATCCTGGCAGGCGCCTGGTGGATATCCAGATGCTCCAGCGTCAGATTGGTCAGCGCTAGCTCGCGAGCAAGGGCACGGCCTCGCTCGATCGAACTGGAAGCCAGGTCGAATCCGTAAAAAGTGGCTCGTGGAAGCGTCACCGCCATCGGAATGAGATTCGCGGCATCACCGCAAGCAACCTCCAGCACACGACACGTCTCTACGGGCGCAGGCTCCAGCCCGCAAAGACGGCCGTACACGGCCAGGTGATCCGGATGGGTCTGGGAATAGGCATAACCCGGATAAACCACCGAGTCGTAGGTCGTTGGAACAGGTTGGCTCATTCTTTATATGATCTGCCGTATGGGCTGGAATTTCGATTCCGATCCATCAGCTCCCCGGTTTTCTTCAGGAGCAGCTATAAGAATATCGGTACCGCCAGGTACTACGTGGAACCGATGCAAGCTGATGTGGCACTTGAATGCTGCTCTTAGAAAGTCGGACGCGGCCGAGTCGCTATTATTATCGGGTTTCATTACTATCGAGTTGCCTGAGGAGAGTAGTCAGATAACCTTGACTTGGCACAAAATCAAGTTTGCCGTTCTCCAGCAGTTTTTCGAGGGGGGCCACGGGATCGGCAGGTTCCTGGCTGGACCGGATGGCCGGATGATCATGGGGAACATCGAAAGCGTCCTCCCGCCGGCCGGCGACAGCACACACCGCCCGCGAGCCCAGGGCCGCGCAACATGCAAGGAAAGAACGTGAGGATGG
>CAZKVF010000148.1:0-8114 GCA_964556085.1 uncultured Solibacteraceae bacterium | reverse complement strand
GGTAACGGCGTGGTTGTTGGGGTCGGTGACACTGACGGGAATGAGAACCAGCTTGCTATCAACCCTAAAATCACTGTTATGGGCGCGGTCGGCACCCCATGCAGCGGAGATGAAGGTACAAGCAAGACCAAATAATGCCGCTCGGCAGCAGGAAATTATAGTCACCTACCCAGCCCCTCTCTGGGCTGAGAGTGTATCACAACCAGCGTAAAGGGCAGGCGACAAAAAATCGCCTGCCCACCTTTCAAATCAGGCCCACTACTGGTACGTCACCGAGCTTCCATACAAGAAGAGGCTCCCCACCACGGCGGTATTGAGGCCGGACGGCGGGCCGAAGAGCTGATAATCATAGTTTTCAACGTATAGTGAGCCTGGGATTACGCTGACGCCCGGGATATTGGATCCCGAGGGCGGGAGCGACAACAGCACCACCGATGGTACGGTGAAGCTTCCGTCGCTGACTCGCGCCGTGCAGGTGAAACTGGCTTCAATCGTGGTAGCGGCTGTCGCTCCGTAGTAGACGCTGGAACCGGTAATGAGGACGTAGCCAGAGGGATTGCCGCCAGTCCAATGCACGGTTACGCCGTTAGCCCGGTTTACCGAAGTGACAGTCGACTGATCGGTCCAGGTGAATATTTGAGGCAAGGTGTAGTTGGCCGTAAACGCGCCTACATCGGCGCCACCCGGTCCCGTTATCGTATAGGCACCCGCGGCCAGCGTGGTCGCGGTTTGATCGAACTGCGCCTCATAGCTGGAGAAACCGCCTACGGTCATTTTGGGCAGGGTCTGGGTGCCGAACGAGCCAGGCCCCACCGCTGTAATGGCAGGCCCCGCATCTAAAGGTGTGACGGTGGCGCCGCTGCTGGAAGGTGGCGTCGTGTTCTGCTGATAATTAATGACACTGCAGGAGCCATAGGAGTTGATGTCCAACTGCGAGCCGGTGGGCGCCGCGTTGGTGTAGGTGACCTTCTGGAAAGTCGCTCCCCCGGCGTCGCTCTTGAATGTCATGGTACCTCCCGTGGCGGCGGGTGTGGTTTCTATTATCCTCTCCAGGAATATCGCGCCCACTTTGTAGGTGCCCGTCTGGCCTATGATGCCCGTGGGAGCCTGAGGATTGACAGGCGTGCACGTCCGGCCATTGTCTGCGATGGCAATCGAGGTGGCATTGCTGACCATGGTTCCGATCTGCAAGAGCACGGACACGGCGCAGCCGACGACCCCGGACGGTACCGTGACGTAGATCGAATCCACAGAGGTGCAGCAGCCATTGCGCCCTCGAAAGTTAATCTGCGCCGGCTTCCCTCCGATGTAGACCTGCAGCGGGACATTGGGCATATCGGCCTGATTCGACCCCACCTGCTGGGTTTCATCCAGGTTCACCGGCCCCAGCCCAGTGCCCCAAAGGACGATCACATCGCCGGCGTTGGCCGCGTGCGTCGGGGTGATGAGTTGGGCATCGGCGTTGACGAAAGCGACGGCATCCCCGCTGCCGCTCGTGCTCACCGTGTAAATCCCGACATTATTCTGTACCACCGTGATCGGAAAAGTGGCGCTCTGGCCGTTGTAGGTCAGCTTCAAGGTTCCGGTTCCAGTGGGGGTTTTGGAGGGAAGAATTCCGGCGACCTGAGCGGCAAGCGAATAGAACATGATCACGTTGACGGTAGTGCTTCCGACGGTTACGGTGATTGAGGTTCCGCCGATGGAGGTCGTGAACGGGAAAGCAGTCTGCTGGATGAACGTGGCGGGACCAAGATTGGATCCCTTCACTACGAATAACGCGCCCTGGGCGATGCCTCCATTGGGGAGCACCGACGGAATATTGCTGGCGGCGTTTTGCACGTCGGTGATCGTGGGCGCATTAGCGCCGCCACCACCGCCTCCTCCGCCTCCACCTGTCGTGCCGTAGGTGGTGTACTGAACCGCAAGTGAGCCGCCGCTATTGGAGGTCACCAGGACCTTGGCGTAGTTGCCGCCGTTAGTGTGCACTGCGATGACCGCGCCCATCACAAGGGAGCCGCTGGTGATAGCCGCGCTGGAGAATGACGCGCCCAATGCCATTAACACCTGCTGGGTAAGAGAGTTATAGATAGCCGTTCCGGCAGCGCCGCCACCCGTAGGGGCAACATAGGCTGTCGCGCTGCCTTGGGGCGTCAGAGTCGTGCCGTTCCACAGCAGGTCCCCTCCCGAAGTGCCGGTCGTTCCGGCGTCCAGGTTCAATCTTGTGTTGGCCGCCAGAGTTGCGGTGGCATTATTGATATCCGCCAGCGACAAGGCGGGAAGTGTAAGTGCCACGATAGCCGTGGCAACGAATAGTTTCATTCCAAATCCTCCGCTACTCCAAAGTGCAGGTGTTTGCATTCCATAGGTGATCCTACACCGGATAACATTTCACATAACCCGAAATTCCTTGCCGACGGGACTACGAGCCCGTACTGAGAGGGCTATAACTGGCCGGCGGCGGCTCGGCATTCGCATCGTAGTACTGATCCCTCAGTCGCGGCTCTGAAAGCGCACGCCGCTGGTTGCCAAGTGAGCCGGGGTGTAGACTTGTCAGAACCGAAATGCGGTTTGAAGGAGGGGTGAAATGAAGGGAATCGGAATGGTTGCAGGAACGGCGGCGGCGATAGCACTGTCGCTTGTGGCGCCGATACAGGCGCAAGAGTCACACGCGGGAGCGGCAAAGCCTACCATCAGGGAAATCAAAATCATCTCGAGCGCCGGCGCGCGCGCTCTGGCGGATGCCTGCGCTGCCTGGGCCGAACAAAACAAGCAGACAGTGGCGATCGCGATTTTGGATTGGGGCGGCAACCTCATCGAATCCCACGCCATGGAAGGCGCACCCATGAACGCCATCGATACGGCGCTGCTGAAAGCGAAATCGGCTCTGCGCTGGCGGCGCCCGACCTCGGAGACAAACAAGATGGTCCGCAGCGGCCAAAATCTGGCCCCAACCTTTATGCACGACTTCCCGCAACCGGGTGCACTGCCCATCGTTGTTGGCGGCCAGGTGATCGGAGCCATGGGCGTCTCCGGGGCCGATGGCGAGAAGTGCGCGCAGGCGGCCATCGACGCAGTATTTAAGGGGCAGGCGGGGTCCGCGGGGCGGTAAACCTGCCGGCGATCTTTTCGCCGGCGCTGTCCGACGTGAACGGGGCGCCACAGCAACCGGTTCCTAAGTTGATGTCCCGGGTCTCGTTTTCGAAGCACGCACGATGTTTGAGCCGGTGCGCCTGACTGGTCGAAATACCCAGTTTTTCACCCATTACCCGCAGCGGAACGCTGGATCGCAGGATTTCGAGGAACTCAGGCTTGCGCCACCAGCCCACAGGCCGGGCAAGAGCGCCGAGCAGTTTCCTTCGTGCTCTTTTCACCACGTAGACGGGGACGTCGTGCACCCGCGCAAAGTCGCGCGTTTTGAGCGACGCCAGGTCCTCGATGCGGTCCTGCCAGAACTCGGCCCGATCCTGAAGGTAGTTAAAGCCCAAGTGATGGCGCACACGCTTCAGTGTCGTTCTCCCGGCCGGCAAATCGAACAGGACACCCAGCTTCGTCTGATGGGCTTCCCAGAAATCGGTGAGTGGCCGGGTCGCGATCAAGCGCGGCAGGCCGCCCCGGTAAACGCCTGGAGCAGCAGGAGAACCGAAGAGCAGGTCGAAACCGTGTTTCGTGTCGCGGATCTGGCGCACATCCCAGAGACAACCTTCAACATCCACGACCTGGCCCAGAATTTTCGGATTGCGTTTCATGAGTTCCTCTCGACGACGAGAGTAAGCCGCAGTAACTTCGATTGGCCCGCGGGAAGCCCGTAAACCCTTAAATTCAAGATGAAAATATCTTTTAATTTGAAGTGACTGGGGTTGTGGCGCCGGTGATCTTGTCACCGGCGAAAGTCAAACCAGCGGCCAAGACCGGCGGCGCGGCCGTTAGAGGCGCATGGGTTTGTCGTAACCCGTCATCTCCAGGTATCCCGTGCCGGAAGCAGAGCCGGAATACGTGACTGCGCCTTCCCAATAGGTCGTCCCCTGCTGGTCCGGGGCGGCGAGTTCCTGTTCGGGGATCGCGGCCGCGCAATCCAACGTGAGTTTCAGGGAGGGAACAGAGACGCGCCACCGCACGGGATACCGCGCGCCGGTTTTTGGACTCCGCCACAAATCCAGGGGCTGAAGATCGAAATCGGCGCGTTTCAAATGAGTCGCGCGGCCGTCTCGGCCGATGAATGTGCCCGCCGAGTACGGGTCGACTGTGCCATCGCTGCGGCGGAGTTGGAACAGCATCAGCTCGGTATTGTTGTCCAGTTGGATGCTGAACCAGTCCCATCCAACCTCATTGGCAGCCAACTGGCTGGTGAACCATTCGTGGTCCATCCAGGCGAGTCCACTCACGATCGCGCCGTTCAAGTTTCCCTCTACCGCCAGCCGCGGGAAAGAAACGTAATACGAAGCAAACCCCGCTCCTTCGGCCTTCTGGCTCACGCCGTTTTCGCCGTGGATGACAGCCGGTTTGCGGGGAGTCAGGCGCAGCTCAAAACGAATGCCCTCAGCGACCGCGGTAAGCACCTGCTCGCCCGAGCTGTTCTCCCAGCGTGCCTGCCAGTTGCCGTTCCAGATGCGTTTCTCGTCGAAGCTGACTCCGGCGATCCCGGGACCGGCGCGGTTGAGCCGTGTGTAGTAGCGGAAGCGTTTGCCATCGATATCGGTGAGCGCAAGATGCGCCAGGTACAGATCGTCCGCTCTCCACGTCGAGAGGTTATTGCTCGTACCGCGGTATTGTGCCTGGCGGAAAAATACCAGCTCGAAACCGTAGCGATGGCCGTCGTGCCCGTGGAGATTGCCCGTGTAATACCACCATTCGGTGCGGAAATCACGGTGGTCAAAATGATCGCGCGGGAACTGGAAGCGGTAACCGGGGACGACCGGCCGAAAATCGAGCGAGGCGGCACACAGCTGAAGAGTGGCGAGCAGCCAAACCCACAAGCGCATCTACCGTCATTGTAAGGAGTTCTCCCGGCCTCTGGTATGATTGAGAAAAATCTCGCCATGATCGTCGAGTCCAGTATTGTCCAGTTCGACTGCATTCCGTTGGACAATGGCGCCACACTCGCCCCAGTGGATGTGGCGTACGAGACTTACGGCGAACTGAACGCGCGCAAAAGCAACGCCATCCTCGTCTTGCACGCGTTTTCCGGAGATGCACACGCAGCCGGCATCAGCCACGAGACGGGAAAACCGGGCTGGTGGGATAACATGATCGGCCCCGGCAAGGGCTTCGACACCAACAAGTATTTCGTGATCTGCTGCAACGTTCTGGGCGGGTGCCGCGGCACCACCGGGCCGTCCTCCGTGAATCCGGCCACCGGCTGTCCTTATGCGCTTTCGTTCCCGGTGATCACCATCGGCGACATGGTGCGGCTGCAGAAGATGCTGATGGACTGGTTCGGCATCGAGCGCCTGCTGGCGGTGACCGGAGGCTCGATGGGCGGCATGCAGGCCTTGGAATGGGCGGCTACCTTCCCCGAGCGCGTGGTTAGTGCGATCCCCATTGCGACCACGACGCGCCACAGCGCGCAGCAGATTGCGTTCAACGAGGTGGGGCGGCAAGCTATCATGGCCGACCCGGACTGGAATAACGGCAATTACTACGGCCGCAAACCACCGGCCCGCGGACTGGCGGTGGCCCGCATGGTGGGCCACATCACCTATATGAGCGACGACTCGATGCGCGAAAAGTTTGGTCGCCGCCTTCGAGGAAAGGAGGCCTTCGGCTTCGATTTCGATGTGGATTTCGAAGTGGAAAGCTATCTTCGATACCGCGGCGGCGAGTTCGTCCACCGCTTCGACGCCAACTCCTATCTCTACATCACCAAGGCCATGGATTACTTCGATATGGTCAACGGCCACGCGAGCCTGGGAGCCTCGCTCGAGCGGGCCAGGGCGCGTTTTCTGGTGATCAGCTTCAGCTCGGACTGGCTGTATCCGAGCTATCAGTCGCAGGAAATCGTGCGCGCCTTGCGTGCGCGGAACCGCGATGTGGCCTATGTGGAGCTGGAATCGAACTATGGTCACGACGCGTTCCTGGTGGATGTGGCGGAGCAGACGGACCTGATCCGCGGCTTTCTGGCCAGCACATTCGAGAAGGCGCAATGACCGTTCCGGCTCCTGTGAGTGAAGGCAGTGCCAAGAAGCCGGCTTTTGTCCGCGAGTTGCTGGGCCGCAGCGATTACCGGATCATCGGCGAAATCGTCGAACCCAAAAGCCGCGTACTGGATCTAGGCTGCGGAGATGGCGAACTGCTCCAGTGGCTGGCCGAGAACAAAGGCGTGGACGGGCGCGGAGTGGAGATTGCCGGCTCCAGAGTGCAGAAGGCCATTGCCAGGGGAGTCTCGGTGTATCAGGGCGATATCGATGAAGGGCTGGCCGACTACCCCGATGGCGCATTCGACTATGTGATTCTGAGCCAGACCCTTCAGGAGACGCACCGGCCGCGCAAAGTGCTGCACGAGATGCTGCGCGTGGGCCGCCGCGTGATCGTAGCGTTTCCGAACTATGGCCACTGGCGGGTGCGCCTGTCACTGCTGCTGAGTGGGCGCGCTCCGAAGACCGACCTGTTTCCGCACGATTGGTTCGAATCGCCGAATATCCATTTCCTGACGGTGCACGATTTCGAAGATCTGGCCACGCTCGAAAAATTTGCCGTCGAGCGGCGATATTTCCTGTCGGGGGACCGCAGGATCACCCTGCTGCCCAATTTGCTCGCGGAAGTTGCCGTGTATCTGGTGAGCGAGCGGCGTCAGGCTCAGTAGCGCTCACCAACCGATTTTCTTGCGCACGAGAGTACTAAGTGACAACCACGAGGTGAAAGTTGCGTTTGCCCGTGCGGAGAAGAATAGCGCCGGGCCACTTCAAATCTTCCGTGGAGAGAGTTCTCTGGGCCGAATTCTGGCGCTCGTTATATAAGTACACGCCCCCTCCTTCCACTAACTTTCGTGCCGCAGCCTTACTATCTGCCAGATGAGTGCGCACCAGAAGATCGATCAGCCCGATTTTGTTTTCCAGCTCGAGACGGCTGATTTGGGTGGTTGGTACTTCACGCGATAGTAACTGGATTGTTTCCGGAGTGGCCGTTTCGACCGAATCCGAGAATAGAATCCTACTCGCGGCTTCTACTGCCTTCACTGCGGGTGCCCCGTGTACTATGTCTGTGCACTTGGCGGCCAGGACGCGCTGCGCTTCACGCTTTTCGGGGTGAGTTCTCACTTCCAGTTCCAGTTCGCTAATACGGGCTTGGTCCAGAAACGTGAATAACTTCAAATAGGCAATGACATCGGCATCAGCCGTCTGTACCCAGTATTGATACATCCGGTAAGGGCTGGTCCGATTCGGATCGAGCCACACCGCCCCCTCCTCGGTCTTGCCGAACTTCTTGCCGGTCGATGACATCAGCAGTGGCACCGTAATTCCGTACGACCGCTGGCCTTCCATCCGCCGGATCAGTTCTATCCCTGATACGATATTGCCCCACTGATCGCTGCCGCCCATCTGTGTCGTGCACCCGTAATGCTGGAACAAATGCAGGAAATCGTAAGCCTGCAGCAGCATATAGGTGAACTCGGTGTATGAGATTCCATGCTCGCGCTCCTCCAGGCGCATGCGCACCGAGTCGCGCTTCATCATTTCGTTAACCGAGAAATGTTTTCCGATGTCCCTGAGAAAATCGATCAGGCCAAGCGGCTGTAGCCACTCGCCATTATTGAGTAGAAGCCCGGATTCGGGAGACGAAAGGTCGAAAAATTTGCTAAGTTGCGCGCCGATGGCGGCTGTGTTGCGCTCCGAATCCGCTTTGCTGAGAAGCGTGCGCTCGGAACTCTTACCGCTTGGATCTCCGATCAGTCCGGTGCCGCCGCCTGCCAGCGCGAGTGGCCTGTGCCCGTGGCGTTGCGCGTGCGCCAGCGCCATTACCGGCACCAGGCTCCCCAAGTGTAGGCTATCGGCAGTCGGATCGAAACCGACGTAAATGGTCCGCCGCGCTTCGGAAAGGTGCGGCCCCAAATCTTCGCTGGTCATGTTGTCCAGGAAGCCCCGCCAGCGAAGTTCAGCGAGATATGCGTTTTCTCGATT
>CAZKVF010000147.1:0-9653 GCA_964556085.1 uncultured Solibacteraceae bacterium | reverse complement strand
GCCCGAAAACAAAGTGCCCGATATTTTGCTGAAAACCATCCTTCCGGTGAAAATGCTGGAGGTTCAAGCGCCATGAAAACCGTGTCAGGCCACAGATGCACACGGATGCGCACAGATAATGCCTTGGTTTTCATCTGTGTTTATCTGTGTTCATCCGTGGCCAATCTTGTTTGTGCCTCCGGTCCCATCCAGTTCGAGGACGCCACCGCGAAGTCCGGCATCCAATTTACCCACTCTATCGGCGCCGAGAAACTCGGCTCGCTACTGGAAAGCACCGGCTCCGGCTGCGCCTGGCTTGACTACAACAACGACGGTAAGCCCGACCTGTTCGTCGCGAGCGGCCGGCCGCTCGAACCGCAGATGCACCCCTATCCTCTCCGGGAGACACCGGCCGTCATGCCCCACAATCATCTCTACCGCAACGACGGCGATGGCCACTTCACCGACGTCACCGACCAGGCCGGCGTGGGCGGCGATGGGTACGGCTTCGGCGTGATCGCCGCCGATTTCGATAACGACGGCTTTACCGACCTCCTGGTCACCAGCTACGGCCACGTAAACCTTTATCGCAATAAGGGCGACGGCACGTTCGAAGATGTGACCTTCAAAGCTGGCTTGAAGATTAGCGGTTGGGCAATCGGCGCGGCCTGGCTCGATTACGACCGGGATGGGTGCGTCGATCTCTTCATTGGCCGCTACGTCAAATTCGACCCCGCCTACCGCTCCTATTACGCTGCTGACAATTACCCCGGGCCGCTCGATTACCCGGCCGATACTAACCTTCTGTTTCACAACACCTGCAAAGGGACATTCGAAGACGTAAGCGCCAAAAGCGGCATCGCGAGATACAAAGGCCGCACCATGGGCCTCACGGCGGCCGATTTTGATGGAGATGGCTTCCCCGATATCTACGTAGCTAACGATAAGACCGAAAACTTCCTCTTCCACAACAAGCGCGACGGCACCTTCGAAGAGATTGCCGTCGAGGCCCGCGCGGCTTTCGGGCAGAATGGGGAATCCACCTCGGCCATGGGGCCGGTATTCTTCGAAATCGAGAACGAAGGCCGCGCCGATCTGTGGGTGAGCGACTCCAAATACAACCGCTTGCTGCGAAACGACGGCAAGCGTGGATTTCAGGATGTCACCGAATCCGCCGGGATCTCGCAGCTAACCGCACAATACACCAGTTGGGGCACCGGCGTTCACGATTTCGACAATGACGGCCTAAAGGACATCCTGATTTTTCATGGCGGCTTGATCCACATGATCCCCCAGGAGCATTCGCTGTTCCGCAACTTGGGTGGCGGCAGGTTCGAAGATGTTTCGACCACGGCAGGTTCGTTTTTTCAAACCAAAACGGTAGGCCGCGGCGCCTGTTTCGCCGACTATGATAGCGACGGCAGAATCGACGCTTTCCTCGTCAATCTCGGCGGCCCAGGTCAATTGCTGCACAACGTGACCGCATCGGTGGGGAATTGGCTGAAGGTCCAGCTAACCGGCACAAAGAGCAACCGTGACGGCATCGGGGCAACCGTGGAAGTCACCGCCGGCGCGCGGACGCAAAGGTCCGAACGAATTGCGGGTTCAGGTTATCTTAGCCAGGACGATTGGCGCCTGCACTTCGGCCTGGGGAGCGCAACGAAGGCCGACCGCATTGTGGTGAATTGGCCCAGCGGCAAGCAGCAGGTCCTGGAAAACGTGGCCGCGAACCAGGTAGTCACGATTCGGGAGGAGTAGCCATGCGATTGGGCGTTATCCTCTTCGCCGCAACTTCGCTACTGGCCCAGCCGAACCGCCGCTACCCCAGCCCAGTTGATGTTGCCCTGTCCCCCGATGGCAAGCGCCTCTACATCGTTTGCGAAGGCACCGACGAGTTGCTTATCGCCGACCCCACTCAGAAATCCGTGCTCGCGCGCGTGGCTGTCGGACGCGTACCCCGCGGCATTGCGCTGAATGCGGCGGGCGACCGCATTTATGTGACGAATTCCTGGTCCGATACCGTGAGCGAGATCGATGCGAACTCTCGTAGCGTTACGCGCACCTTGGCCACAGGCTTCGAGCCCAGCGGCGTGACCGTCGATGCCGCGGGGCGAAACCTCTACGTGGCCGATCGGATCTCCAACGACATCGCAGTAATCGACCTCGAATCCGCCCGGGAGACGAAGCGCCTGGCGGGCGCCCGTGGCGCGAGTTATGTCGCCGTCAACGGCTCGCTCGTTTACGTCACTCATATCTACCCAAACCCCGGCAAATTTCGCACCGCCCCGGAGTCAGAGATCACCGAAGTCGATACTACGAGCCAGGTAGTTACTGACCGGCCGCGGCTTCCAAACGTGGCTGGGGTCTTCCATGTCGCTCTGTCGCCGGATGGCCGCCTGGGCGTCGCAGCCGCGCTGCGCCCCAAGAATCTCATCCCGCTCGCGCACGTGGCGCACGGCTGGGGCTTTGGAGACACCTTGATAGTCTTTGGCGACGAAGTCGGGGGTGTCGTCCAGCTACCTTTGGACGAGCTGGAGCGCTACTTCTCGTTGCCCTTCGGCGTGGCGATCTCGCCCGACAAGTCCAGGGTTTACGTTTCCGCCAGCGGCTCCGATGAAGTTGCGATCATCGATCTGCATAGCCTTCTTAGCGCCGCCCGCTCCCCAGAACGTAACGATCTTGCCAACGACCTCTCCGCTTCCGCGCGCTACGTGCTGGCTCGCATTCCCGTCGGGCGCAATCCCCGAGGCATACAACTGTCACATGATGGAGCGCGCTTGTACATCGCCAACCGTCTCGATGATACGATCTCGATCCTTGATACGGCCCAGGCGAAAATCGTCGGGAGCATCAATCTGGGCGGGCCGGCCATCATCGATCCTCGCCGCCGCGGTGAGCGCCTCTTCTATTCTTCCAAATTTTCCTTTCAAGGCCAGTTCGGTTGCGCCAACTGCCATCTCGATTCAACCTTCGATGGCTTGCAATGGGACCTGGAGCCTGACGGCTTCGGCGTGGATATCGTGGACAACCGCGCGATCGAGGATGTCTCGAATACTGCGCCGTTCAAATGGAATGGCGGCAACCCCGACCTCTACACGGAATGCGGCCCGCGCACCGAGCGCTTCTTTTTCCGCTCGCAAGGCTTCCGCGATGCCGATCTGGCCGATCTCATCACGTATATCGCCTCCATTCCACTTCGGCCGAACCGCTATCGCCTGCCCAACGGCGAACTGACTCCGGCGCAGGAGCGCGGCAAAGCGATCTTCGAACGCACCAGACGCAAAGACGGCTCGCCTATGCGCCAGGCCGACCGATGTTCTTTCTGCCATTCCGGGAAGTATTACACCAATCGGCAACTGGCGGACGTCGGCACTGGCAAACCGACCGACCGCTCGCCCCTCATCGACGTTCCGCACTTGACCAACGCCGCGTATAGCGCACCCTATCTCCACGATGGCTCGGCCAGGACCCTCGAAGAGATTTGGACCGTGTTCAATCCCAACGACACCCATGGTGTCACGAATGATCTGGCCAAAGATGAACTGAACGACTTGATCGAATATTTGAAAACCTTATGAGACTCTCTCTGCGCCCTCTGCCGCCTCCGCGCCCTCGGGTTTTGACTGGGTTTTCTCTGCGGCTCTGTGTCTCTGTGGTGAGTATAGTTCTCGCTCCGCTCTCCGCCGCCGACCTACCCCGCTTCCGCTGGGAGAACTTCACCACAGCGCAGGGGTTGCCGAACGATCGTGTCTACAGTGTCTGTGTGGATGGCGACCGGATTTGGGCCGGCACCGACAACGGGCTGGCTCTGTATGAGCGTGGGAAATGGCGCGTCTTCCGCCCGGAAGATGGCTTGGCGCATCGTGCAGTTCTCTCCGTGACCGTTGACAAACGCACGCATGATGTCTGGGCAGCCACCATGGGCGGTCTGAGCCGCTATTCGGCCGGCCGTTTCGATACCTTCACGCAACTGAATAGCGGCCTCGCCAATGACGTGGTTTATGGCGTCTCGGCGCAGGGCGATTTCATCTGGGTCGCCACGGCAGCGGGCGGCAGCCGTCTGAATGCGCGCACCGGCGAGTGGGCCCTCTTCAATGAGCGCAATACGCCCATGTACGAGATCTGGACCTACTCGGTGACTGCCGCGGAGGACAAAGTCTACTACGCCGTGTGGGGCGGCGGCGTGTTGGAATACGATCTTGCGACCGGTCGTTGGAAGGACTACAACGATCCGGACGGCGAAACCGAGATCGTGCTGTTCAAAGATCAGGGACTGATCCACGAGATCACGACCTCGGTCAGCTATGTGAACAAGATTTTATGGGTCGCTACCTATTTCGGAGCCAGCCGCTATGACGGCCGCAACTGGCACAACTTCCTGGATTTCGATAGCGTCCTGCCCAGCAATTTCCTGAACCAGGTGAAATCGATTGATGGCGCGCGCACGTGGTTTTCCACGGATAAGGGCCTGGCGTATTTCGACGGCGAGAACTGGGTCACCTATCGGCCTGCTCTCGACACGCACAGCCCCGAGATGCTGGTGCGCGACGCTCAGGGTCAGATCACCAAAATTCCCGTGGAAACCGCGCCCGCGCATAACTACGTTTTCGGCGTCGATTTCCAAGGCGATGACATCTGGGTGGCGACTGCCAAAGGTTTGAGCCATGGAATCCGCATCCGAACGGAGGACAAAAAATGACGATTACCGAAGTACTCGACGAGATCGGTGGCGCCACCGAGGTCAAGAAGTGCGCCATCCGCGCACCCAGGGTGCTGAACGAAGCATTTCATTATCCGCGCCCCAGCTCGTTTTCGCGCGCGCTGCGCATCGACCTGAACGGCCTCGCAATCCTTTTGATTTCGGGTACGGCCAGCATAGACGAGAACGGCCAAACTGTGCATGTGGGCGATTTTCGGGCGCAGACTCGCCGCACCTATCGCAACATCACCGAGCTGCTGGCATCCGCCGGAGCGACGTGGAAAGACGTGGTGCGCACCACCTGCTACCTGCGCGATATCGAGCGCGATTACGCCGCCTTCAACGAGGAGCGCACGGCATTTTATGCCGGGCAGGAACTCGATCCGCTGCCGGCCTCCACCGGCATTCAAGCCATTCTGTGCCGGCCGGACCTGCTGGTGGAAATCGAAGCGATCGCCATGTTCATTCCAGAGAAGAAGTAGGCCGCAGATGAACACAGATAAACGCGGATGGAAGGCAACGTGGTTATCGCCGTTGATCGGCGTTCATCGGCGGCCATGGCCTTTTCTGGCCTTGGCTCTTGCACTTGCCTCTCATGCGTGGGGGCAATCCTGCTCCTGCGGCCTGGCTCCCCCCGGTCCGCCGCCCGCGCGCAGGCTCCAACCCTACGGCCTGGTTCCCGACGATCTTCGTCCCTTCTCCCGTTTCACCAAACCGTATTACGAGCACTACACCAAAGAGGTCGAATATAACGGAGCGGCCCGCGACGCGGCCACAGTCAGTCCGTCCGATGTGGCCGAAGTGCCCATCGGTTTCCTGGGCCCCATTCGCGACCATAAAGACCAGGCTCTGGGCCAGGCCATGCTGCATGGCGCGGAAATGGCTATCGACGAAGCTAACAGCCGTGGCGGCTATTGCGGGAAGCCGTTTCGACTCAAGATCCATAACGACGGTGCGCTTTGGGGATCGTCCTCCAACGAGATCGTCAAGATGGTCTATGACGAAAAGGTCTGGGCGATGCTCGGCTCCATCAGCGGCGATTCCACGCATATCGCTTTGCGCGTTTCCCTTCGTGCCGAACTGCCCATCGTCAATAGTGCCGCCACCGATCCCACCATCCCCGAAACCATCATTCCGTGGATCCTCACCACCATCCAGGACGACCGCGTGCAGTCCTATACTCTGGCGCGGCGTATCTACACCGATCTGGGGCTGAAGCGCGTCGCTCTGCTACGCGTGAACGAGCGCTACGGCCGCTTTGGCGTGTTGAAGTTTCGCGATGCATCGCGCCGGCTCGGACATCCAGTTATTATCGAGCAGAAGTTCACGCCGGGCGACACCGATTTCAGCCGCGAACTCGACGTGATCGCGGATTCCAATGTCGATGGGATCGTCCTCTGGACGGATGCCGCGCCGGCAGGAATGATCCTCAGACAGATGCGTGACAAGGGCATGAAGCAGCCGGTCTTCGGCTCCGCTCGCGTTCTCGGCGAGGACCTTTTCCGCCTGGCGGGCGATGCGGCCGAGGGCCTCGAAGTGGCTTACCCGTTCGATCCCAACCGCGATAACCCGGACTGGATCACCTTCCAGCAGCGGTTTCATTCTAAGTACGATGCCCCAGTCGATTCCTTTTCCGCGTTGGGATACGACACCATGCGTCTCCTTCTGGATGCCATCTGCAAAGCCGGCCTGAATCGCGGCGCGATCCGCGACACGCTCTACGGGCTGGAGCGATATAAGGGCGTGACGGGCGAGATGATTTTCGACCCGAATGCCAAAAATATCGCGCCGATGTATCTGGGGATAGTGGCAAAGGGCAAAGTCAACTTCCGCCGCTACACGCTGGAGAAGCCATACGCCAACTGGGACGAACGGCCGGTCGAGTACTTCGGCCCGCCCACCGGCGGTTCCCAACCGGTGATCGGCCTCTTCGGCCCCGGCGCCGATAGGGTGGCGTCGTCAATGCCGCAAGCGCCTTATCGCGTCATCGGCGTTTCTTCCGAGACAGCCTGGGGCAAGTCTTCGACCGAACTCGTCAACCTGGTGTATCAGTATGGCGCCATCGGTTTGGTCGCTACCGATCGTGCGTCCGCACACCTGGCTGAGCAGATCGCGGTGAAGACATTTCTCCCCGTGATTGCTTTATCTTCTGACCGCACATTGACCAGGACCAACATCCCTTGGATCTTCCGTCCCGGACCCGATACCAGTGTCGCTGAGGCGGTCCGCTACCTGGCCGATGCCGCCGATCATGCCGGCCTCAACCGTGCCCGAATCCGCGAATACCTGGCCTCCACTGGTAAAGAGTGGGGCCAATCCTTCGGGGCTGCCGCCGGGCTTCCTCACGGCGCTCTCTCGCCGAAGGAACCATGACCCCCTGGTCCCCAACTTCCTGGAAATCCAAACCTGCCGCTCAGTGTGTCGTCTATCCATGCCCGCAGGAGGTAGACTGCCTCGTCGAACAGATCTCCAAGCTGCCGCCGCTGGTAACCTCCTGGGAGGTCCTGGACTTAAAATCGCAGTTGGCAGAAGCCGTCAGCGGTGAAAGATTTCTGCTGCAAGGCGGCGACTGTGCCGAAAGCTTCGATACCTGCGACTCGTCAACCATTGCCAATAAAATCAAGGTCCTGCTGCAGATGAGCCTGGTTCTCGTGCATGGCGCGCAGAAGCGTATAGTTCGCGTGGGGCGGTTTGCCGGGCAGTATGCCAAGCCTCGCACCGAGGAATTCGAAACTTGCCATGGTGTCACTCTTCCCTCATACCGCGGCGATCTGATTAACCGCGCCGGATTTACGCCTGAAGATCGCACGCCGGACCCGCGCCTGATGCTCGATGGCTACCAGCGTGCCTCGCTCACCATGAACTTCATCCGTGCACTGGTGGTGGGCGGCTTCGTGGACCCGCACCATCTCGACTACTGGAACCTCGACTGGGTAAGCGATTCGCCCATGGCCGAGGAGTATCGCCGCATGGCGCGCCACATCAGCGATTCCCTGGTATTCATGGAAAATCTCGCCGGTACGCATCCCGGGGGGTTTCATTGGATCGATTTCTTCACCAGCCATGAGGGCCTGCACCTTCCCTACGAGCAGGCTCAAACGCGTCAGGTGCCGCGCCAGCACGGCTGGTTCAATCTCTCGACTCACTTTCCCTGGATCGGCATGCGCACGGCCGATCCGGGCGGAGCGCACGTCGAATACTTCCGCGGGATCCGCAATCCGATCGCCGTGAAGGTCGGTCCTTCCATGTCCCCGGACTGTCTCGAAAGGCTTATCGCGATCCTCAATCCAGCGGGCGAACCCGGACGTTTGACGCTGATTCACCGCTTCGGTTGCGAGCGCATTGCGCGCTGCCTTCCACCGCTGATCGCGGCCGCTCAGGCCACCCGTATACCGGTACTTTGGTGCTGTGATCCAATGCACGGCAATACGCACTTGACCAACGGCGGGCTCAAGACGCGCAACTTCGACGAAATCCTCAGCGAACTGGACCAGGCGTTCGACCTACACCGCGCCCACGGCAACCATCTCGGCGGAGTCCATGTGGAACTAACGGGGGAGGACGTGACGGAATGCGTTGGCGGTGCGCGCGGTCTAAATGAGGCAGACTTGACGCGCGCCTATCGCACCTACCTCGATCCCAGATTAAACTACGAGCAGGCGCTCGAGTTGGCCTTCTTTACGGCTCGCAAAATGCGTTTGCTCAACGGCCGCACGGCCTCGCGCGCCGCAAAAGAAGGCAACATTGAATGACTGACCGGCTGATCCAATTAGGCGACGCCAAACGCTCGATACCTGATATGCTTTCCTTCGCAAAATGCCTTCTCTGCGCGGTGCTGTCCGCGTCCGCGCTCTTCGGCGAGCCGATGCTTTATCGGGATCCCAATGCGCCCATGGAAAAACGCGTTGACGACCTGGTTTCCCGCATGACTCTCGAAGAAAAAGTCTCGCAGCTCATGAACGATTCTCCGGCTATCGAGCGCCTCGACATTCCGGCATACAACTGGTGGAATGAATGTCTGCATGGTGTGGCGCGCGCCGGCCGCGCCACAGTGTTCCCCCAGGCGATCGGGCTGGCGGCTACCTGGGATACCGACCTCATGTTGCGCGTCGCAACCGCCATTTCCGATGAAGCTCGGGCGAAGCACCAGGAATTCATGCGCCGGGACAAACGGAATATCTATCAGGGCCTCACCTTCTGGACGCCGAATATCAACCTGTTCCGCGATCCGCGTTGGGGCCGCGGCCAGGAGACCTACGGGGAGGACCCGTACCTGACTGGCCGCATGGCGGTGGCTTTCATCCGGGGATTGCAAGGCGACGATCCGAAATACCTGAAGACGGTTGCGACAGCGAAGCACTATGCGGTGCATAGCGGCCCCGAACCTCTACGCCACACTTTCGATGCCGTGGTGAGCGAGCGGGACCTCCGCGAAACCTATCTTCCCCAGTTCGAGACCGCTGTGCGCGAAGGCGGTGCCTGGTCCGTGATGTGCGCGTATAACAGCGTCGATGGGCAGCCGGCTTGCGCCAATACCCGGCTTCTGCTGGATATTTTGCGGAACCAGTGGGGCTTTCCGGGCTATGTCGTATCCGATTGCGGCGCCATCGGCGATATCTACCTGAACCATAAATTCCTGCCCACCGCGGAAGAAGGCGTGGCTCGTGCCATCAAGACCGGCACGGACCTCAATTGCGGCGTGGAATATGCGAACGCCGTGTCAGCGGTTCGACTGGGCCTTCTCAGCGAGACCGACGTCGATCAGGCTCTCCGCCGCCTGCTGCTGGCCCGCTTCAAACTTGGCATGTTCGATCCGCCGGAAATGGTGCCGTATGCGCAGATCCCGTATAGCGAAAACGATAGTCCGGCGCACCAGCAACTGGCGCTCGAAGCCGCTCGCAAATCAATCGTCCTGCTGAAAAACGATCGCCAGACCTTACCGCTAAGTAAGAAGCTGAAAACCATTGCGGTAATC
>CAZKVF010000146.1:0-9376 GCA_964556085.1 uncultured Solibacteraceae bacterium | reverse complement strand
CGGCGCATGTGTGATCGCTTCGCCCGCAGTTCGGGAAGCCGGCGGTGAAGCTGCGGTTTATGCCGGCAATGAGGCCGAACTGGTGCAGCGAATGCGTATGGCTGTGTCGCAACCGGAATGGCTGTCCGAACGTCGTTCACTCTCACTGGCGCGGGCCAGGCAGTTCTCATGGGAACGCACCGCCCAATTGACGTACGAGGTTTACCAGGAGGCTTGCAAGCGCTTTGATCGCTAGCCCGAAACCGCGCGCGCTGTTCCTCGTTCCGGAAGCACCCTACCCTTTAGCCGGCGGCGGCGCACTGAGAACGGCCTCTTTGATGCACGGCCTCGCCCGGACGCACGAGCTGGATCTGATCATTTTTCGCCAGCCCCTGGCGCCGGACCCGCGGAAGTCGATCCCGGGGGGCTTGGCGCAGCACATCTCCGTCATCGATTTGCCGGTGAATGGGCGAGGCGTGGCAGCCCGCGGCGTGCGCAACGCGCTACGGTTGATCCGCAAGGTTCCTCCGCTGGTGGACCGCTTTTCGGGATTCGAGCGCGAAGTGGCTGCCGCGATTGAAGGTCGGCGCTATGAGCTGGCTGTAATCGAGCACTTCTGGTGCGCCGGGTACTGGGATCAGCTTCGGAGAGCGGCCGATCGCGTCGTGCTGGATCTGCATAACGTAGAATCGGCGCTGCATGAGACTTGTGCTGCTGCGGAAGGTGGCGCAGAGGGATTCGCGCACCGGATGTTCGCGCGAGCGGCCCTGGAACTGGAACGGACATGGGTACCGCGGTTCTCGATGGTTCTTGCTGCCTCTGCCGCGGATGCGGACGTGATTCGGAAACGAGCGGTGGGAGCACGCATCAGCATTTATCCCAACGCCATTCCGTTGCCGGCGCTCCCCGTGTCCTCGCGGGAGCATGTGATTGTGTTTTCAGGCAACCTCGAGTACCACCCCAACGCCTCGGCGGTGCGATTTTTCCGCCGGGATGTATGGCCGCGTTTACGCGATCGATGGCCGGATCTGATCTGGCGCCTGGTGGGCCGTAATCCTCAGGCGGTCGAGCAGTGGACGAAGGGCGATGACCGCATCCAGGTGACCGGGCCGGTTGCGGATGCGATCGCCGAGCTGGGACGCACTCAGATCGCGGTGGCGCCGATTTTGGCCGGGAGCGGCACGCGCCTGAAAATCCTGGAGGCCTGGGGGGCGGGTTTGCCGGTAGTGTCAACTACTCGCGGAGCGGAGGGGCTGGGGGCCAGGCATGGTGAGCATTTGCTGCTGGCTGAGGGCGGTGAGCCGTTCGCCAAGGCAGTTACGCAATTGTTAGAGGATGAGCCACTGCGCCGGCACCTGGGTTTGGCGGGCAGGAGGCTGCTGGAACGTCAGTTTACGTGGGCAAAAGCTTGGGAATGCCTGGAGCTGTAAACCGCGCAACTGGCGCGGCCAGTCTGGAGCTCTTCGAATGGAATCAGTGATTTACCGAAAAACAACCGCGCGCATCTTGCGCCGCCGGAAGGGCGGAAGTTAGGATATGTAACTTCCGTAACCAATGAGTGCTGTCCTGTATACTGGTAGAAAATAATGCGTTTTGCCGTTGATGCCCATGCGATCGGACGCCGTCTGACGGGGAACGAAGTTTACGTCCGAAGCCTTCTGGGTGCGCTGGCGACCCGGAGTCCCGAATGCGAATTTATCGCTTATGTCTCCTCCGGGGATGCCTTGGGGGCGCTGCCGGAGGGTATTCACCTGAGGCGTGTGGCTGCCAATCCTTTTTTGCGGTTGGGTCTGGACCTCTCGGCTAAGGTGTGGCGGGACCGCCCCGATCTGCTGCATGTGCAATACACGGCGCCGATGGCGTGTCCGGTTCCCGTGGTGGTCAGCGTTCACGACGTCAGTTATCTGGAGCATCCGGAATATTTCCCGCGCGAACGCGCCTGGCAATTGCAGGTGACCGTGCGGCAGACCGTGCGGCGCGCTGCCAAGGTTCTTACCGGCACGGAATTCTCGCGGTTATCCATCCTGAGGGCGTACGGCGACCTGCACGAGGACCAGGTGGTGGCGGTGCCCAACGCGGCGGCGACGGATTTCCGGCCGGTGGCTCGCGAAGGCGCAGCCACCGCTATTCGGGAACTTTTCGCGATCGCTTCGCCGTTTCTGCTTTCCGTGGGTGACCTGCAACCCCGCAAGAACCAGATCGGATTGATTCGGGCGTTCGCGCGCTTCGTGCGAGCCTATCCGCAATTCAGGCATCATTTGGTGCTTGCTGGAAAAGACACCTGGTACGCCGATCGGGTGCGGGACGCGGCGCGTGAGTCAGGAGTTTCCGATCGCATCCGGTTCCTGGGTTTTGTCTCCGACCGCGACCTGCTCCAGCTCTATAATGCATGCGACTTGTTTGTGTTTCCGTCTTTTTACGAGGGCTTCGGCCTGCCGGCGCTGGAGGCTATGGCTTGCGGCCGGGCAGTGGCATGCTCGAATACGTCGGCTCTGCCGGAGGTCGTGGACGGCGCGGCGATTCTTTTCGATCCCTACACCGAAGACGAAATCGTGCGGGCCATTGCGGATCTGCTGCTCGATGCGCAACTGAAAGCGCGTATGGAACGTCTTGGTTTGCAGCGGGCCGCACATTTCAGCTGGCAGAACACGGCCCAAAAAACGCTTGAGGTCTATTTTGAAGTTGCCGAACGTTTCGCTTCGCCGGGCCGGCGCGCCAAACCGGTTACAGTTGGCAGCCGAACCCCGTGAGATGAAATACTACCTGATCACGTTGTGCCTGCTGCTGCCGCTGGCGGGAGCGCCGGCGCGAGCTGCCGACCAGGGCACATTCCCTCCTGCGGACGAGTCACTGCATTACACCATAAACTGGCCGAGCGGCTTGAGTTTGGGAGAAGCCAACCTAATCGCCCACCGCACACCCGGCGGCTGGGATTTCGAATTGACACTGGATGCCGGAATTCCGGGGCTTCGCATTGCGGACCGGTTTCACTCAATGACGCGGGCGGATCTGTGTTCGGTAGAGCTGGACCGCGAGATTGCCCAGGGCGCGCGCAAGACCAGCGAGAAGACAGCTTTCGATTATCAGAATGGTTTGGCCCATCGCACTTCGCTCAACGGCGGCGGATCGAACGACGAGCCGATCTCACCGGAATGTGCAGAAGATGCCCTGGCTTTCCTCTTCCAGGCGCGCCGGGCGCTGAAGCAGGGCGGCCTGGCGCAAGGGAGCAAGATCTTTCTCGGGCCGTACTACTCCATCCACCTGGAAAATGGCGGGGAGCAGACGATCACGGTGGCGGGCAAGCCGGCGGTGGCAGATCGGATCGGCGTATCGTTTAAGAGGCTAACAGGGACGGCGTCCAACTCGAATTTCGAAATGTTCTTCGCACGCGACGCCGCCCGGACGCCGCTTTTAGCGCGGATTCCGTCCACCTTGGGCACGATTTCCCTGGAGCTTTCCCGTTAGTGCGCGTTGCGTTTTTCTCTCCGCTGCCGCCCGCGCGCAGTGGCATAGCGGACTATTCGGAAGCATTAATTGAATCCTTGCGGCGGCACGCTGAGCTGGAGATTTTCTCCAACGCACCGGCCGGATTCGATCCGTCGCACTTCGATATCGCGCTCTACCAACTCGGCAACAACAGCCATCACGTTTTCGTGTACGAGGCGGCATTGAAGTATCCGGGTGTTGCCGTGATGCACGAGTCCAACCTGCATCATCTGATTGCCGACATCACGATCAAACGGAGCGATTGGGACGGTTACATCCGGGAATGCGAGTACAACGGGGGAGCCGAAGCACGCACCTTCGCCGAGCGCGTGCGTCGGCTCGAGGTGGGTCCGGATTACGAAGGCCTGCCGATGACGCGGCGGGTCCTGGAAGCTTCGCGCGGCCTGGTTGTGCATAGCCGTTTCGTGGAGCAGGAGATGCGGGATCGCCTATTCCGCGGGCCGATCGCCGTAATTCCACATGGGGCCTGGATACCCGAGGGAGACCACGCCGGCTTTCGCGAAAGGCTCGGCTTGGACGAGAGCATGCCGCTGCTGGGCATTTTCGGTTTTCTGAGGCCGCACAAAAGAATTGCGGAATCCCTGCGCGCCTTCCGGCGACTGGTGCGCGTGTGCCCCAATGCTCGCATGATCGTTGCCGGCGAGCCACATCCCGATCTGCCAATCGAGTCTATGATCCGCTCGATGGGACTTTCGGCGCACGTCCGGATGCTGGGCTTCACCCCGACTGATGACTTCGTCGGCTACTTGAGTGCCTGCGATATCGTGCTGAACCTGCGCTATCCGACTGTGGGCGAAACATCGGGGACGCTGACGCGCTCGCTGGGGCTCGGCAAAGCCGTCCTTGTCTCGGATATCGGAGCGTTTCGGGAGTACCCGGACGACATCTGTTTGAAGGTCCCGCCCGGCCCGGGTGAAGAAGACCTGATCTTCGAATACCTGAACCTGCTGGTTTCCCGCCCTGATATCGCCCTCGAATTGGGCGCGCGCGCGAAGCAGTATGTGGCGCGCGAGTGCAACTGGGATGCCGTGGCGCGGCGGTATGCGCATTTTCTCGAAGCCGTGGCCGCTGGCATGGAATATGTGGAACTGTCGAAACCCGAGGCCCAACCGCTCTCTAACAATCGCGGCTCCGATAGCATTTCAGAGCCGCGGCCACTAGGGAGCGGTTGTGACAGCGCCGGCGGGATCGACTATCTGCGCAGCTGGGCGGTGGGGCGCCAGGGCCGCGAGTATTTTGAAACGCATCAGAGCCGCCTGGAGAGAACCCTGGAAATCACTCCAGCCGGCGGTCCTTGTGATCGCGTGCTGGAGATGGGCGCCTACCTGCAGATAACGCCGGCGCTCAGGACGCGCCTGGGTTACGTCGAGGTGCGCGGCTGTTATTACGGGCCGGTCGGGCGAGTGGACCATCGTACGGTCACATCGGGGGAAGGTGAATCGTTCGATTGCTACGTCGATCACTTCGATGCCGAACGGGACCGCTTTCCTTATCCTGATGGCCATTACGCAACGGTGCTGTGTTGCGAGCTGATCGAACATCTGGCCGCTGACCCCATGCACATGATGGCCGAGATCAACCGCATTCTGAAATCGGGCGGGCACCTGGTGCTGACAACGCCGAACGCGGCCGGGCTGCGGGCGATCGCCGCGATTCTGCAGGGCTACCACCCCGGTTTTTTCAATGCTTATATCTGCCCATCGAAAGACGGAGAGGCGGAGGCGCGCCACAACCGAGAGTATGCGCCCCGCGAGGTGCGGCGGCTGTTGGAGAGCGCGGGGTTCGAAGTGATTCGCCTGGAAACCGGCGAGTTTCGTGAGGAGCCGCACCCCGAATTCGAATGGGTGCGGCATCTGCTCGAACTCTACAAGCTGGACCAGGAACTGCGCGGCGACGGCATCTTTGCCGTGGGGCGCAAGGCTGGGCCAGTGAAAGAGCGGTATCCCGCATGGTTGTACGCGTGAAGGCCGCGCGCGCGAAGGTCGGGGGCTGGCAACCCATGCACCCGAACGCGGCCTATCGGGATTTGCGCGTGCGCTTCGACCCGTGCACTCGCGCGGCGGATGCCGAATTCACGATCCGCAATACGTCGCAGGAAACGTGGCGGGCTGCCGACGGTTTTGCCATCGGCTATCACATCTTCGATGCCGAGACCGGAACACTCATTTATGACGGGCCGCGGGTCGCGCCGGAGCGGGATCTCGCTCCCGGTGAATCCGCAAGCGTGCGCCTCAGTTTCGTGCTGCCGCCGGAAGAAGGGCGGTACCGCGTGCTGCTCTCGCCGATGCGAGAAGGCGTCTGCTGGTATTACGACCAGGGCTGGCCGTTTCTTCTGGTAGAAGGGCAAACCACCGCGGGCGCAGCGCGGCTAGGACGGGTGCGGACCGCCACGCAAGCGCGGCTGCGCCGGATTCGGGCGTGGCGGAGCGTGGCGCGCGCTTTTACATACCCGATCCTTACCACGTGGCGAAATCGCGGGATCATCCGCGTCATGGTGCGCCGCGACATCCTGGGGCGATACCGCGGTTCCTTCGGCGGCATCTTCTGGACGGTAATCAACCCGCTGCTCTTGATGCTGACGTATTTCTTTGTGTTCGGCATCGTGTTGCGCGCGCGCTTTGGCGGCGATGAGAGCCGGTCTTCATTCGCGCTTTATTACCTGGCGGGCATCCTGCCCTGGCTCGCATTCAGCGAAGCTTTGGGGCGTTCGGCGCAGGTCCTGGTGGAGCACCGGAACTTCATCAAGAAGCTGGTGTTCGCCGTAGAGACGCTACCCCTGAACCTGGTGGCGTCTGGGTTGGTGAGCGAGTTCTTCGCTATCGTGCTATTTTGCGTCTTTCTTCTGTTCGCCCGCGGAACCGTGCCGCTGAGCGTAGCCTGGCTTCCCATGGTGTTGATTCCGCAGGTCCTGTTGACCGCGGGCCTGAGCTGGTTCCTGGCGGCTCTTGGCGTTTTCGTGCGCGATCTCGGTCAGTTGGTGGGATTTCTTCTGACGCTCTGGTTCTTCCTGACGCCCATTTGCTATCCCGAGACGTCCTTGCCCCGACAATTTCTGCCGCTGTTTTCGAAGAACCCAATCTATGTTCTGGTGCGCGGCTATCGCGCCATTTTTCTGGAGAACCGGCCGCCGGATTTTGGGCCTTTATGGAAGCTGTGGGTCCTCGCAGCGGCGGTGTTCGTGCTCGGGCACGCCTGGTTTTATAAGCTGCGAAAGTCGTTTGCCGACATTATTTGACACAGCCAATTCGACGCAGCTCAACGAATTTTAATTGCGATTTTTCGTAAAGCCCGGAAACGACGGCCTGTAAGACAGCGTCCTCTTGGGCAGAATGGTTGTTAAGGAGGTAAACCGATGAAACCGATTAAAGGAAAAAAGCGAATTGACGTGGCCGCCTTGACGCTGGTGCTGGTGGCCGGCGCCTTCGCCCCCTCGATTTTGGCGCAAGGCCCCCCACCGCCCTATACCCCACCACCACCCTATGGCGCCCCCCCGCCGCCCTATTTTTCGCCGGCACAGCTCGACAGCCTGGTTTCCCGAATCGCTCTGTATCCAGACTCGTTGTTGTCCCAGGTATTGGCAGCCGCGACTTTTTCGGACCAGATTCCCGATGCTGCGGCGTGGGCTGATCAGCACCACTATTTGACAGGTGACGCTTTGGCGGCGGCGATGCAGGCGGATCGCCTGCCCTGGGATCCCAGTGTTCAGGCTTTGCTGCCGTTTCCAGCAGTGCTCGGCATGATGGCAAGCGATATGAACTGGACCAGGCAACTAGGGGATGCGTTTCTCGGGAACAGCGGGGCGGTGATGGATGCGGTGCAAAGAGAGCGCCATCGCGCCTACGATTACGGTTATCTCCGCACTAACCCCCAGATTGTGGTAACGCCAGGTCCCTATATTGTGATCGCGCCGGCTAATCCTGCGTTCATTTACGTGCCTGTCTACGACCCGCTGGTGGTATACGCGCCCCCGCGCCCCGGATTTTTCGTGGGCGGTGCAATCCGTTTCGGATGGGGTTTTAGTATCACCGCCGGATTCCGCCCTTGGGGATGGGGGTACAACCGGTTTGATTGGGGCCGGCACGTGGTGGTCATCAACAACAGTCCTTGGAGCCGGACGTTTGTCAACCGCAACGCGTATGTCCACCCCTATACAGTCCAGCGATACGCTCCAGACCGCCGGTTCGAAGGTCATGAATTGCACGAACAGAGCCCGCGCGAGCGGGAAGCGTATCGTGGCGGCCGCGAGCGTGTTGAAGAGCACCGTGGCAGGGCGGAAGAGCGCCGGTAACCAGCTCAAATTTTCTGTTCGGCGTAAACCCCCGCAGCCCTGAAACGGTCTACACCTGCGGATGGACACAGGGCTGCTGCTTTCGAGAGCGCCGGCGCCTACCGAGGGAGCCGGCGCAAGTCAGTTTGAAGATTTCGATTCCTTAGTCAGGACCCATCAGCCGCGGATTTTCCGCTTTCTCCTGGCGTCGTTGCGCGACCGGGATTTGGCGGAAAACCTGACCCAAGACTGCTTTATCCACGCCTATAGGGCCCGCAACCAGTTCCGAGGCGCAGCCAGCATCGCAACATGGCTCATGCAAATTGCCGCTAATTTGCTGAGGGATTACCACGCAAGCAGCCGTATGAAGTTCTGGCGGCGCGCCATTTCGGGCGTGGACCCCGCCGATCTGTGCGATTGGATCCCTGACCAACACGTCTCTCCCGAAGCAATGGCCCTGGCGAAAGAACAGGTTAGCGCCATCTGGAAGGCTGTGGCCCATTTGTCGGTAAACCAACGGACCGTTTTTCTTCTCCGGTTCGTGGAAGACATGGATCTCCTGGAAATTGGCCGCATCACCGGAATGAAGGAAGGCACGGTTAAAACGCACCTGTTCCGGGCACTGCACTCGGTGAGGGCCCGGCTCGAGGAAACGAAATGAATCAGCACTTATCTTCTGAACAGATTTCAAGGTATCTGGCGGGCGATGCTCCGCTGGAGGAAGCCGTTCACGCGCGCAAATGCGCCATTTGCAGCGCGGAAGTGACGCGGTTGAGTTCGAAGCTCTCGCTGTTTCGCACCGCGGTGCGAGGCTGGAGCGATTCCGTAAACGCGATTCCAGAAACGGCTACGCTATTTGCGACCGCCGGCGAGACCGAAAGCCACCTGGATCGTTTACTACCGCCGGCGACGCTCGATATGCCCTGGTACCGCAGCCTGGCGCAGGGTATCCGGGAACTGATTTACCCGGCCGAACTACCTCCGCTGGAGGTGACCTCGACGCCTGTTCCAGTCAAGGATATTTGGGGCTTGTACGGGCGGCAAAAGAAGTCCTGGATGTTTTCTACGGCTTTTCAAGTTTGTCTGCTGGCGCTGATATTGGCTCTTGGCACGAATAAGGCCGTGCAGCAGGCGGTCAAAAACGTAACACAGCTTGTTGCACCGGTGGATATCGCCGAGTACAAGCCTAAGCCCAACAAGATGCATGGGGGTGGTGGCGGTGGGGATCGCTCGCCATTGCCCGCGGCCAAGGGGAAACTGCCCAAGCCCTCGCTGCGACAGTTCACGCCCCCGGTTGAGGTGCCGCAGAACTTGAAGCCAAAATTGGCGATGGAGCCCACCATCATCGCGCCTCCGGATGTTCCTCTGCCTCAGGTGAATCTGCCAAATTACGGCGATCCTTTGGCGAAGCTCGGTCCTCTCTCTAACGGTCCGGGCTCGGGAGCGGGCATCGGCTCGGGATCAGGAGGTGGAGTCGGTTCCGGCAAGGGCGGCGGCCTGGGTCCTGGTGAAGGCGGTGGCTTCGGCGGCGGTGTCTTCAAAGTCGGTGGTGGCGTGACGGCTCCGACCCTGCTTTACAAAGTCGAACCGGAATACTCCGAGGAAGCCCGCAAGGCGAAATAC
>CAZKVF010000145.1:0-9596 GCA_964556085.1 uncultured Solibacteraceae bacterium | reverse complement strand
AGCCAGCCTGGGAGCGCGTATCATTTACAGTCCCCGTTTCCCGACGCGAATCCGACGGGTTCCGAGCGCAGCAACAACTCAGCCGTCCATAACGGGCCAGATCCCACGAGGCAATTCTTCGATGCCACAGGGAAATTACCTTACCTCCTGACACCGAGGATGTATGAAATTGGATCCTATTCTAACAGTATCCATTGGCTAACGGCTTGACACTCAGGAGTCGTAGTATACAGTTCATCGGGTAAATACCTGATGAGAGGCGGATGACTGAACTCGATTTTCCGGGCGACCCTTGCGGGGCCGGGGCTTCTGCCCGGCGCCATTTGAGGCGGGCCAGGCGCTTTCGCCTGGCAATCCCACGGAAACCAGGCAAACTGCCCCGGCCAGCCATGTCTCGAATTGTTGGAGTCGGCCTTTCACCGCCGCCACTGGGACCTCCGGCGCCAACGGACCGCCGGCGCCACCAAAGGCCTTGGCTCAGGCTAGTGAAAGAGACAGGCCGGGATGAGCCGCGATAAAGTTGCCATTTACAATGGAGGTTTTCCCAGTCGAAAACAGAACAGGAGAGTTCATGACCGCAAAGCGAATCGGTATCTTGACGGGCGGCGGCGACGTGCCGGGATTGAATTCGGTAATCAAGTCGGTGGTCTACCGCGCCGGCCAGTTCGGCTGCGACGTGATCGGCATCCGGCGTGGATGGGAGGGGCTGACGCACGTGAACCTGCAGGATCCCGCCAGCCGCACACGCTACATTCTGCCGCTGAATCGCGACAACACGCGGACCATCGACCGCACGGGCGGCACTTACCTGCACACTTCGCGCACCAATCCTTCGCACATGAAGGCGCTACCGCCGGTCCTCGAAGGGCGAAGCTTTCCCAAAAAGGAAGCGAAGGGCGGCGGCACTTATGACGTCACCAGCGCGGTTTTGGATAACATACACGCGCTGGCGCTCGATTACCTTATCGCCATCGGAGGCGACGACACGCTGAGTTACGCCGCCGAGCTGGGGCGGCAGGGCATGTGCGTTCTGGCGGTGCCCAAAACCATGGACAACGATGTACGCAACACGGAGTATTGCATCGGATTTTCCACCGCGATTACGCGAGCGATTGACGCCATCGAGCGGCAGCGTACTACGGTAGGCTCGCACGAGCGCATCGGCATCTTCCGTGTCTTCGGCCGCGACGCGGGATACACGGCGCTCTACAGCGCTTATGTCACGTCCATCCGCTGCTGCATCCCCGAGTACAAGGTGAACCTGCAGAAGCTCATCGAGCTGGTGATGACGGACAAGCGTAACAACCCGAGTAATTACGCGCTGGTGATCCTATCCGAGGGCGCGAAGTGGGAAGGTTACACAGTGAAGGAATACGGGGAAGCCGACGCGTTCGGGCACCGCAAGAAAATGAGCGTGGCCGAGGACCTGAGCAACGAAGTGAAGGCAGCCACCGGCGAAGAAACCATCGTCAGCGACCTGACTTATGAGCTGCGCTCGGGAAGCCCCGATTTCGTGGACCGCATGGTGGCTTCCACTTTCGCCAGCATGGCCATGGACGCGATCGAAGCCGGCAAAAGCAGCGTTATGACGGCGATTTCGAACGGCTGCTACACGCTGGCGCCGATGCCCGACCCCACGCTCGGGCCGCGCCAGGTGGAAATCGCAACGATGTACAACACGGAACGCTACCGGCCGAGGTACGACCACAAGCTGGGATTACCCATCTTCCTGACGCGGGCGTAAGCGCCAGAAATGGCCACAGATGAACCCCGATAAACGCGGATGGAAGACAGGGATCCAGAGGCTGTCGGCGTTGATTGGCGCTAATCGGCGGGGGGAAACCTTGACTCCCGAATTGCGTGCCCGCATTCAGAATTCGTTCGACGAGTCCTCGCGCGACGAAGAGCATTTCCCATCCACCATCGATCCGCGCATCTATCACGTCAAGCTGATTCGCGAGCACCTGGGGGACCTGCGCGGGAAGCGCGTGCTCGACGTGGGTTGCGGCAAGGGCCGGTTTCTCCGGATATTGCGGGAGCAGGAGCCGTGGGCGGATTTGTGGGGCATGGACATTTCCGGGGAGATGCTTCGTTACGTGCCGGAAGGGATTCACACGCGTGCCGGCTCTATGACTGAACTTCCGTTTGAGGACGCCTGTTTCGACGGCGCTTATGCAACGGAATCACTGGAGCATGCAGTGGAAATCGACAAGGCGGTGGCGGAGATTTGCCGCGTGGTGAAGCCGGGCGGCCGTATCGCCATCATCGACAAGAACGCCGACCACTGGGGCAAACTGAAAACGCCCGAATGGGAGCGCTGGTTCACGCGCAAGGAACTGGAGCGGCTGCTGCGGCGACACTGCGTTGAAGTCTCCAGCCGATTTATTTCCTACTGGGAAGACGTGGAGCCCGACGGCCTTTTCATTGCGTGGCTGGCCGTGAAGTAGACCCGTTTCGGGGCCTCCCGGCGTGTGTCCACGTACCGCTTGGCCTTATTTGTAATCGGGCGCCAGAAAGTCGAAGTCGCAGCCGAGGTGGGCCTGGGTGACGTGATCGAGGAAGAGGCGACCGTAGCCGCGGTCGTGGTGGCGGGCCGGCGGAGCAAACCGGCGGAGGCGCTGTTCGATGGTTTGCTGCGGCACGGCCAATTCGAGCTTGCGGGCGGCGGTGTCGAGCACGATTTCGTCGCCGGTTTCCACCACGGCCAGAGGGCCGCCGATGGCTGACTCGGGAGCCACGTGCAAAACCACGGTCCCGTAAGATACCCCGCTCATGCGCGCGTCGGAGATGCGCACCATGTCGCTGACGCCCTGTTCGAGCAGCTTGCGCGGCATGGGGATGTGCCCCCATTCGGGCATGCCCGGCGCGCCTTTGGGGCCGCAGTTGCGCATGACCAGCACGGTATCGCGATCGACGGGCAGATCGTCTCGATCGATTTCGGCCAGCATCTGGTCGCGCGTTTCGAATACGTAGGCACGCCCGCGATGCTGCAACAGTTCGGAGGAGGCTGCAGTCTGCTTGATTACTGCGCCATCCGGCGCCAGATTGCCGTACAGCACGGCGATGCCCCCTTCTGTCGAGAGCGGCTGAGCCGTCGCACGGATTACGGCATCGTTCTGCGACCGATGCGCGGCGATGCTCTCGCCGATGGTTTTCCCACTGACCGTGAGACAGCCGCCATCGAGCAGACCGGCGATGCGATTCATTAAGGCGGGCAGGCCGCCGGCATAGAAAAAATCCTCCATGAGGTGCTCGCCCGACGGCTTCACATTAGCCAGGAAGGGAGTGCGGCGCGAGATGCGGTCGAAATCGTCGAGTGTGAGGTGAATGCCGAGCCGGCCGGCGATGGCGGTGAGATGAATTACGGCGTTGGTCGAACCGCCCAGGGCCATCAGCACGGTAATGGCGTTTTCGAAAGCTGCGCGCGTCATGATGCGCGCAGGCGTGAGACCGGCCTCAATCATGGCAACGGCGGCGCGTCCGCTCAGTTCGGCCATTGCCATGCGGCGCGAATCGGGCGCTGGGATGTTGGCGCAGCCGGTGAGGGACATGCCGAGCGCCTCGGCCAGGCTGGTCATGGTGGAAGCCGTGCCCATCACCGTGCAGTGGCCGGCAGTGCGGGCGATGCAGCCTTCGATTTCGCACCACTCCTCTTCGGTGAGGCGCCCGGTACGGAAGAGGTCGAACAGTTTGCGGCCGTCGGTGCCGGAGCCGAGGCGCTGGTCGCGCCACCGGCCCGCGAGCATGGGGCCGCCGGGCACGACGATGGCGGGAATGCCCGCGCTGGCCGCGCCCATGAGCTGGGCAGGCGTGGTCTTATCGCAGCCGCACAGCAGGACCACCGCGTCCATGGGATTGGCGCGAATGGACTCCTCCACGTCCATGGCCATGAGGTTGCGGAACATCATGGTCGTGGGATGCATGAACATCTCGCCCAGTGAGATGGTAGGGAATTCGAGTGGCACACCGCCAGCCTCCACCACGCCGCGCTTTACGGCTACGGCCACCTCGCGGAGATGGGCATTGCAATTGTTCAGCTCGCTCCAGGAATTGCAGATCCCCACCACCGGTTTGCCGTCGAAGACGTCGGCGGGGAAGCCTTCGGCGCGGAGCCATGCGCGGCGCGAGAAGCCGGGGTAGCCGGGGCTTTGGAACCAGGCGCTGGATCGTGGATTTTTCATGGGAATAGTCATTGTATGGGAAGCCACGTCTGTGGTTGGGCCAGCCAGCAAATTGCGCGGAACGAAAAACGCCTTGTGGGATAATCATACAAGTCCGGATGCGGGTTGCTTGGGGCTTATTCCTGGCATTGATGCTCTTGGCGGGCTGCCATCACAAGCAGCGGTCCGTTCGAGTTCCTCCGCCTCCCTCGGCCGCTCCAGTTCCACCTCCCGCCGCTGCTCCCGTACCGCCGCCCGCTGCAACTTCAACTCAGCCTTCGTCGGTGCCCCCTGGACGAGCTCCCGCTGCCATCCAACCTCCCGGCGTGGCTCCCAGAATTGCCCTCGGGTACGCGGAGACCGGACTGGCGAGTTGGTATGGCCACCCTTACCATGGGCGACCGGCAGCTAACGGCGAAATTTACGACATGGAGCGCATGACAGCCGCGCACCGGACTCTGCCGTTTAATACCTGGGTTCGTGTGTTCGATCTCGACACTTCCAAGACTGTTGACCTTCGCATCACCGATCGCGGTCCTTTTGTGGATGGCCGGATTATCGACATCTCGCACGCCGCGGCACGGGAGATCGACATGATCGGGCCGGGCACGGCGCGTGTTCGGGTCGAAGTGATCCGCTTACCTGAAGTGCTGGAGGGCATGGGATTTGCGGTACAAGTGGGAGCTTTCCGCGACCGCCGGAACGCGGAGCGCGTCCGCAGCCGGATGGAGGCGCGGTACGGGAGCGCGCGGCTGGTCATGCGTCCGGGAAATCCGGAGGTCTGGCGGGTGTTGGTCGGTGCGGAAGCCACGGAAAGCCGAGCCATCAGCCTGGCGGATCGCATCCGCCGGGAATCTGATGAGAAAACTGCCCCCTTCGTCGTACGACTAGATTCGGTGTAGACAAAGAGCGGTACATGCGTCCGCCTACGCAAAGCTGTGCCCAGGGGTTGGTGGGCCGGTCGCCGCAGATTGCGGCCATCCGTCGCCTGATCGAAAAAGCGTCGCGCAACCGGCTTCCCGTGCTCCTGTTGGGGGAAACGGGGACCGGCAAAGAAGTGGTGGCCCGCGCCATCCACGAGGCCCACCCGCGCGGACAGTTCGTGCCGATCGACTGTGGCGCACTGGTCGGCACGCTTATGGAGAGCGAGCTGTTCGGCCACGTCAAGGGTTCCTTCAGCGGCGCGCTGGAGAACAAGAAGGGGCTGGTCGAGTTGGCCGACGGCGGCACGGCGTTTTTTGACGAAATTGGCGACCTGCCGCTTGAAATGCAGGTCAAGCTGCTGCGGCTGATCCAGGAGCGCGAGTTTCGGCCGGTCGGCGCCCTCCACTGGCGCAAAATCGACCTCCGCATCATCGCCGCCACACACCGCGATTTGAAGGCCGAAGCAGCGGCTGGCCGGTTTCGCCAGGACCTTTATTACCGGCTCAACGTGATGAGCATCCACTTGCCGCCGCTGCGCGAGCGCCGCGAAGACATCCCCCTGCTTCTCGGGCATTTCATCGATTTGGGGCGGGCGGAAGGGCTGCCGGAGTTTTGCGCGGGCGATGACGTGATGCGCGCCCTGATGAGCTACGATTGGCCGGGCAACGTGCGCGAGCTGAAGCATTGCGTGGACCGCATGGCGGCGCTTCGTTCCGAAGGCGCGCTGCAGATTGCCGACATGCCCTCGGCGTTGCAGGACCACGTATACGCGAACTCCCCGCGCGACCTGGCCGACGTCCTTGAGGACCATCCGTTCTGCGAGTTCGTGCTCAATCGCCCCTCGCCCGTGATTTCGATTTCGGATAGCGAGCAGCAGGCCATTCGCAACGCACTGGCGCAGACCCGCGGCGAGCGGGCGCGGGCCGCCAGTTTGCTGCGCATCGGCCGCACCACTCTGTACCGCAAGATGAAACAATACGGGATCGAGTGACGGTTGCCCTGGATGCCACATACAGCATTGGAGACGAGCTCTCTGGAGTGGGTGTTTATTCGCGCGAGTTGATGGGCGGGCTGGCGCGCGCGCACCCCGAAGCGAGGTTCTTCTACTGCTACCGGCCGCATCGCTTCCTGAGGTCGTGGTGCGAGCGCCTGCCCGGCAACGCGCGGCGTGGTTTACTGGCGGATCGGCCCACCCCGGTGTATTCAGGCTGGCGCCGGGCCGCGCTGTTTCACGGGCTAAACCAGCGGCTGCCGGCTGCCCGCTCCCAGCGGACAGTGGTGACATTTCACGATCTTTTCGTCTTATCCGGCGAGTACTCTACGGCGGAATTCCGGGCGCGTTTCGCCGCGCAGGCACGCGAAGCGGCGGCGCGCGCCGACTTCATTCTGACGGTTTCGGCGTTCACGAAGTCGCAGGTAATCGGATTTTTGGGTGTGGAACCCGCAAAGGTGAGTGTAGTGCACCATGGAATCCGGGTGTTGCCGCCGGCCGTTATCCGTGAGCGAAGGGAACGCGTGATTCTCCACGTAGGCGCCATTCAGAAGCGCAAGAATATCGCCCGATTGGTCGAAGCATTCGAAACTCTTGATCGTTCCTGGATTTTGGTACTGGCCGGATCCAACGGCTATGGCGCGGAAGAGATTTTGGCCCGAATCGGATCCAGCAGCGCACGGAATCGCATTCGGGTAACGGGCTATATCCCAACGGCGGAACTGGCCAACTGGTACGCGCGCGCCTCGATATTCGCCTTCCCCTCGCTCGATGAAGGTTTCGGTATGCCGGTACTCGAAGCGATGGCGGCCGGCATACCGGTCCTGACCTCTAACCGATCAGCATTACCCGAGGTGGCGGGAGATGCAGCGCTCCTGGTGAACCCGGATGACAAAGATGATCTGACTGAGGCTCTAAGGCAACTCGCCAACAACGAGCAACTGCGGTCGAGCCTTGCCGCCGCCGGACGGGCACGGGCCGAAATCTTTACTTGGGACAGCGCCGTCGAAAAGACCTGGCTCGCGTACCGAAATTTACTCGCCTGAACCAGATCGTAGGGAAAAATCTGGCTAGTACTAATGCGACCGGAATCAGCGGTTCTCGTCGTCGACGGCGATTTTCAGGGCGCGCAGAAAACGGTGGTCTTGCGTGGTGAACTTGATTTTGCCGGTGGTTTCAAAGGCCCGCTTGGGCTCCGTCAACTCCTCGTCCTCTTCGGTTTCGTCATCTTCATTGCGCCGGTTGAATCCGATAGTAGCTTCGAGTACCAGGAAAACGTCGTAACCCGCCCTCTTGATTTCGCCGATCGCTTCCGCGATCCGGTCCGATTCGGAAAGGGAATCGTTAATCGCGTTTCCCAATTCCTGCATGAGACGCTTCAAAGGTTCATCCACGCAGCTTCCCCCTTAAATGGATGCGCCGGAGACACCGGTCGTTCCAGGGGTGGCCCCAACTCCACCCGTTTCGATTGTAGTGGAGCCACCAACGGTTCTCAAGCATTTGTATCGGCAATTTATGGTCCGAACTCCAGAGTGGACCCTAACATCCGATATCTTTTGTTACGATGAGGCAGTGAAACGTTCGACGGTCGAGCAGGGTGTAAAACAAGGCAGGTTGCTGGTAAAACACCTGCTGCCGGCCGTATGGAAGCCCATTCATTCTCTTTGGCACGAGGTGATTGCCTTTGTTTTCCTCAGCTTGGCGATTTGGGGCGGCTTCTGGGCAGTGCGACACCTCCGGGCCCTTGGGGACACGACCACCGACCAGGGCAAAGTGTACCTGGTCTTCGCAGGTACTGCGGTGCTGCTATGGTACGGCGTGGACGGTTTCCGCCGTGCCCGCAAAATATCAAGGTCATGACGGGAGTGGGGAAACCTGGTGAGTTCCCATATACCCGGGGAATTTACCGGGATATGTACCGGAACCGGCTCTGGACGATGCGGCAGTACGCCGGGTTCGGCACGGCCGAAGAAAGCAACCGCCGTTACGCGTATTTATTGTCGCAGGGCACGACAGGTCTTTCCGTAGCCTTTGATCTTCCGACACAGATGGGGTTGGACTCCGACCATCCAATGGCCACGGGAGAAGTGGGGCGAGTGGGAGTGGCCATAACGTCGCTGGCGGACATGGAGGTGCTGTTCCACGGGATCCCGCTGGACAAAGTCTCCACCTCAATGACGATTAACTCCACGGCCGCAATTCTGCTTTCCTTATACGCGCTGGTGGCCGAAAAGCAGGGAGCGGACCGCAAAAAGCTCTCGGGCACAATCCAGAACGACATACTTAAGGAATATATTGCGCGCGGAACATACATTTATCCGCCGCGCCCCGCCATGCGGATTATTACGGATGTGTTCGCCTGGGCGGGGTTGGAGATGCCGGAGTGGAACACAATCTCGATCAGCGGATATCACATTCGCGAAGCGGGCTCGACGGCGGTGCAGGAACTGGCGTTCACCTTCGCAAATGCCATCGCCTATATCCAAGCCGCGATCGACGCGGGAATGGCCGTGGATGCCTTCGCGCCGCGGCTCTCGTTCTTCTTTAACTCGCACAACGGATTCCTGGAGGAGATTGCGAAATTCCGCGCGGCGCGCCGCATCTACGCAAACCTGATGCGGGAACGCTTCGGTGCTCGCGACCCGCGCTCGCTGATGCTGCGCTACCACGTGCAAACGGCGGGCTCGACCCTGACGGCGCAACAGCCGGACGTGAACATCATTCGGACGGCGATGCAGGCGATGGCCGCGGTACTCGGCGGCTGCCAGTCGCTGCACACCAATTCGCGAGATGAGGCATTAGGCCTGCCCACCGAGGAATCGGCGCGCCTCGCCCTGCGGACTCAGCAGATCATCGCTCATGAAAGCGGCGTGACGAATACGGCGGACCCGGCAGGCGGCAGCGAAGCCATCGAAGCACTTACGGACTCAATCGAGCAAGGCGTTCGCGACTATCTTAAAACCATTGACGAGATGGGCGGTACATTGCGGGCCATCGAGACCGGCTTCATTCAGAACGAAATTCAGACGGCGGCCTACGCCTGGCAGCGGGAGGTGGAGAGTGGCGCCCGGGTAGTGGTGGGCGTTAACCGCTTCCAGCTTCCCGAAGAGCACCCGGTGGCAGCGCTGCGCCTGGACCCGGCGTCGGAACGCGCGCAGGTGGAACGCCTGCGCCAAGTGCGCGCATCGCGCAGCCAGGCGGCTGTGGAGCAGAAGTTGGCCGTGCTCGAAGAGACGGCGCGCTCCACGGGTAACCTGATGCCGCCGATTCTCGAAGCGGCCGCGTGTTATGCGACCGTAGGCGAGATCTCGGACCGGCTAAGAACGGTATTCGGAGAATATCGCGAAAAGTAGGGCCGCGGCTTGGTGGGGCAGGCGATCTTGTCGCCTGCCTTCGCGCCGCGTATTTCCTCCTCGCGAGCATAACATGAGATAGGAACCTCCGACCCGTTCCTTCGAAACCCCTTCTGGTCCAACGCTAATGTTCTGAATAGGGTACGTCCTGCCGGCGGTGTAATCTCT
>CAZKVF010000144.1:0-9644 GCA_964556085.1 uncultured Solibacteraceae bacterium | reverse complement strand
AAATCGTTATCGAAGACAAATGTGGAGGAATAGGCGGGATTACGCTGGCCGGAATGCCTGAGGTTTCCGGGGCAAAGGTAGCAAGCGGGATCATAAGAGACTCCCGCCGGCGTTTCCACGGGGGCAACTTCACCCTGCCAGGGACGCTCCGTCCGCTGGGGAGAAACCAGCACCCATTCGCGGCGCAGTGGGTTGAAACGCCGGTGTGGGCGCTGGCGCAGGTCGATCAAGAGGGCGTGACCTCCGAAGCGCCATCCACTGCCTGGCAGTCCCATACGGCGGGCTCGATTCCGGTCACACGATGATACTCCTGGCTTACGAGGCGCGCGAACCGGGCGGCTTCTTGCGATTTAACGAGGCTTACAGTGCATCCGCCGAAGCCGGCGCCGGTCATACGCGAGCCGAATACTCCGGGAACGGCCTCGGCCAGGCGCACCAGCAGATCCAACTCCGCGCAACTCACCTCGTAATCGTCGCGCAGGCTCTGGTGAGATTCGTACATAAGGCGGCCGAACTGAGCGAGGTCACCGGCTTCGAGCGCCGCGGCGGCTTGCATGACGCGCGCGTTTTCGGTGATCACGTGCCGGCATCGCCGAAAGATGACGTCTGGTAAGGCCGCCCTTTCCAGCATCTCTGAGCTGCCATCGCGCAGCGAACGGATGGCGGGATCATAACGCTGAAGCAGGCGCACACCCTCCTGGCACTCCGCGCGACGCTGGTTGTAATCGCCGGAACTGAGCCGATGACGCACCTTGGTGTCGCAAATCATCAGGCGCAAGTCCGAAGGCAAAGGAACCAGGCGGTGCTCCAGCGACCGGCAGTCGAGCAGCAGCGCATGCCCGGCCCGCCCGAGACAGCAGGCGAACTGATCCATGATGCCGCAATTGACGCCCACGAACTCGTTTTCGGCGCGCTGGCAAAAGCGGGCCAGATCGGGCGCGGGGAGGGTAATACCGGATATGGCCAGCAGAGCGCGAGCGACCGCAACCTCCAGGGCCGCCGACGAACTCAGCCCGGAGCCTATCGGCACCTCGCTCCGAATCAGGAGCCGGGCGCCGCTGAGGCGAAACCCGGAGCGTTCGAGAGTTACGGCGACGCCACGGACGTAATCGCTCCAATGGCCTTGGGCGCTCGCAGCGGAATCGGCCAGCGGAAACTCACGCTGCTCACTGACGTTTTCTGAATCGACCAACAGCTTCGGTTCGGCGCAAGCCTCGACGGCGACGTAGGTTGCCAGATTGATGGCTACGGGCATCACGAAACCGTCGTTGTAATCGGTGTGTTCGCCGATCAGGTTCACGCGACCCGGTGCACGGAAAACGCGAGCGCCACGGATGAATTCCAGCAGATTTGGGATTTCCGTGGTCTGGCTCATAGTGAAGTACCCGGATTTCAATGCACGCGCAACAATTCGACACCATGGCCGGGGACTTCCGACGAATAATTCCCTCCCGTTGCCTTCTGGTCCGTGTGGCTCCACAAATCGCGAATGCGAGAAGGCGCCGCGGTGATCCCGGCGTCAGCCCAACGGAACGTGACCCTGGCGTCACCGGGCGCACGGTTGAACACCGCCACTGCGATGTCCCCGTCCGAGAGTTCCCTGGTCCAGACCTCTTGCTGGCCGGATACCCAGACGCGTTTCGCCTGACGGCCGGCCGTATCCTGATCAATCGCGATAACCTCGCGATTCGTGAGTATGTCGTGGATCGAGGCGGACATGTTGCGGACGTCGTTGCCGGCAATCAAGGGGGCCGCCAGCATCGACCACAGGCTCATGTGAGTCCGATACTCGGTGTCAGTCATATGGCCGTTGCCGATCTCAAGCATATCGGGATCGTTCCAATGTCCCGGCCTGGCGTAGGGAGCAAGGCGTTCCTGGCTAAAGCCGATGCGGCTGATGGATTCCCACGAATCGCTAATGTCGCCCCCCGTACGCCATAGATTGCCGCCAACCTCGGGGGCCCATTTCCAAACGTCCGCGAGCCCGTACTGGCAAAGGCTGTAAACGATGGGGCGGCCGGAGGCGAGCAGAGCATCGCCCATTTTTTGGTAGACGGCCTGCATTTCGGAATCCTTGTATATCGTGAATGCGCCGCACCAATCGTACTTGAGATAATCGATACCCCAGGCGGCGTAGGTTCGCGCGTCCTGCTCTTCATGGCCGTAGCTGCCTTCATAGCCCTCGCAGGTGTTGGGGCCGGGCGAGGAATAGATTCCGAGCTTCAAGCCTTTGGAGTGGACATAGTCGGCGAGCGCCTTCATGTCAGGGAATTTCTGGTTGGGCTGGATGTTCCCTTTAGCGTCGCGTTCACCCTCCCAGGTGTCGTCGATGTTGACGTAGAGATAGCCGGCGTCCCTCATGCCGTTATTTGCCATGGCATCAGCGATTCCGCGGACGGTCGCATCGTCGACGAGGTTGGCGAACTTGTTCCAACTGTTCCATCCCATGGGCGGCGTTCGCGCGAGACCGTTGTCGCGAACCGGATGTAGAGGTGGAGGCTCGATGCGGGCAGGTAACGCGCCCTCGCTTTCTGGCACGCGGTGCGCAACCACCGTCTCGCCTGGGCCTTTGGATTTCACCTCCGTGACTTGCAGTTCGTCTCCAACCAGCTTGCCTCGATATGTAACCCGCCGCTCGCTCCCAAAGAGCGGCATGGCCGCGGTAATCGTGAAATTCTCCGGGCCGCCTGTACTCGCGGTGATTGAGTAGAGATGTAGGGTCGCGCGTATCGTGCCCGTGATGCGATCGCCTTGTTGCTTAAGGTTGAAATAGGTCCGGCGGATGGTGCCATCGCCGTTGGGAGTGGCGGCCAGCCAGTTGCCGGTGAGGCCGCCGGCATTGCATGCTGCAGCCAGGAGAAAAAAGAAGAGAAATGATTTCATTGATGACGGACTGACGACAAATTAATGCTTTCCGCGCTGTCCCGGTGGGTACAGACTGACGTACAACTGGACGCCGGTCAGTCGTTGCGTCGGAACAGCATCTCTCTTCATGTTAACCATTGATAGGGTTGGCCGGCGAAATTTGGGGGTGTTCCGGGCTCCCATTGAAAGATCGCGGGGAACTGCTTAACACCGGCAGGGCTGGGGCTGTCCTTCGCCGGTGGGAAAGACCACCGGCGCCACTGAGAAGGCTTGGCCTGCTAGGAGAGACCGCTCCCTCACGGTCCTGGCTTGGCCGGATGATATTTTAGAAGATCTGCTATGAGACGCAGCCAGGATCGGATACTCACTACTCACGTCGGCAGCTTCGTTCGGCCGCCGGGGCTTCGCGATTTGGCGGCAGACGCGGAGAAGGATCCAGCAGCGCGTCCAGCGTATGAGAGCGCTCTGCAGGCAGCGATTTCGGAGGCGGTGCGGAAGCAGGTGGAGACCGGGATCGACATCGTGAACGACGGTGAGTTCGGCAAATCGAGCTGGTCAGCCTACGTTCTGAGACGGATCAGCGGCTTCGAAATCCGGCCTAGCCAGTTGCGGCCGCTGGTCTGGCTCGGCCGCGACCGCGAACGTTTCGCCGATTTCATCGCCAAGGAGATGCCGCGGGTTCTTACGGGCGCTCCGACCGAGGCATGCGTAGGGCCGATCGCTTACACGGATTCGGCCAGCATAGCGGCCAATATCGGGATGCTGAAGAACGCGCTCGCCGCGGTGAAAGCCGAAGAGGGGTTTTTGACAACGGTCGCTCCCGCCAGTACGGCGTATGATGGCGTGAACGAATATTATCCATCCGAGAAGGAGTATATATACGCGATCGCCGGCGCGCTACGCGAAGAATATCAGGCGATCTTCCGCTCCGGCCTGCTGGTTCAGGTGGATGATGCGGTGCTCGCCAACATGTACGATCACCTGGTCCAGTCCGGCCCGGAACACTACCGAAAATGGGCCGGGCTGCGCGTAGAGGCACTCAATCACGCGCTCGAAGGCATCCCGGCAGACCGGATCCGGTATCACGTCTGTTTTGGAAGCTGGCATGTGCCACACCTGGCGGATGCGCCGCTCGAGGCGATTGTTGGCTTGATCCTGAAGGTGCGGGCCGGGGCGTACTCGATCGAAGCGGCGAATCCGCGCCACGAACACGAGTGGCGCGTTTGGGAGTCGGCGAAACTTCCCGAAGGGAAAATTCTGATACCCGGTGTAGTGACGCATCACACGGTGACGGTAGAGCATCCGCGAGTGGTTGCTGACAGAATCGTTCGATTTGCGCGCCTGGTTGGGAGGGAGAACGTGATTGCCGGGACGGACTGCGGATTCGCACAGGCGGAACATATCCAGCGCGTGCCCGAGCCGGTAATGTGGGAGAAGCTGAAGTCGCTCGTGGAAGGCGCGGAAATCGCTTCACGCGAGCTGTGGTAGACGGCGTTGTTATGCGCATTGACGCCGGCGCCGGGTTAACTCAGCGCGGCTGCGTCACTACGTCGATCAGGACGGGTTCGCCCTTCTTCAAGCGTTCGATCCCGCGCTTGAGCGCCGGCGCCAGGTCCTTGGGGTCGCTGATCGGCCCTTCCGCGTACAGGCCGTAACCCTGCGCGATTTTGGCGTATTCGATATTCGGGTCCCACAGCTTGGTGCCGATGTGGGCGCGCTCGGCGCCGCGATTATGAATGCTGCACTGCTGCTCCACGAACATTACTTCCTGGTGGTAGCCGCGATTGTTGTGCATGATGGTGAGCAGCGGAATCCGGTGGTGGGCCGCCGTCCAGAATACGCCCGGAGCGTAGTTGAAGTCGCCGTCGGTCTGGATATTAATCGAGAGGCGACCGTACTTGCGGTTGGCCAGCGCCGCTCCCACGGAGGCCGGCGCGCCATAGCCCATGCCGCCTGCACCCTGTCCGCCGATATAGTGGTACATCTTCTCCATCTTCCAGAGCCGGTTGGGCCAGCCGCCCACGAACCCTTGGGGCGAGACAAACGACCAATCCTCATTCCTGATTAATGGCCACAGCTCCGCCGAGATGCGTGCCAGGCTGATCGGGCTGGCATCCCATCCGTACGACGCCGCTTCAACCCCCGCGTTAAAGGCAGCTTTATGGGCTTCCGCCAGCTTTTTGCCCCGCTCTTCGATGGTTCTGCGCCGGTCCGCGGTGATCAGCTTCTTACATGCTTCGATCAGGTAGGGCAGTGTCGCTTCGGCGTCCGCACCGACATCCAGGTCGATATCCGCATAGTGGCCGAAATCCTGAATGTTGCTCTTGTGGGCCAGCGTCGAAGCCGAGATGCTGATCAGCTTGGCCCCGCGAGCACGCGCCGTGCGCGCTTCGTTCTGCAAGTCGGCGACCTCAAGCGCCAGGGTCACATCCGGCTGGTAGCCGGCGCCTCCATTCCCCGCGAGCGGGTGGCGGTTGGGGAAATTCATGCGCTCCTGGCTATTGACCGGCGCTTCGAGCGTCTCGGCCAGTTCCACCAGCAGCTGAATGCCTTCCGGCGTTCGCGCCGCGCGCTGCGCGATGATCATGGGGCGTTCGGCCGCGACCAGCATCTGTGCGGCGGCGGCTACGGCTGCCTGATCGCCGGCCGGAGGCGAAGTCATGGTGAGTTTCGGAATGCGCAGGTTGCCCTCGCCAATCGGGTGAGACTGAATCTCGTTGTTAGCTACCAGCAGGACCGGACCCATCGGCGGAGTCATCGCGATCTTATAGGCCCGCACGGCCGAATCGGCGAAATGTTGGAGCGAGTATGGCTCGTCATCCCACTTGGTGTAATCGCGCACCAGCGCTCCCAAATCCTGGGCGCTGTGCAGCGATTGCACGCCCGCGGCCCGTTCCGCGCCGTCGGCGTGGTTCCCCACCACCATATAAACCGGCACGCGGTCGGCATAGGCGTTGTAAATCGCCATGCCCGCGTGCTGCAGGCCGATATCGCCGTGGAGCAGCGCCATCATCGGCTTGCCTTCGATCTTGTAATAGCCATGGCACATTGCCACCGCCGATTCTTCGTGGCATGCCGTGAGAAACTCCGGCATGGTGTTCGGCTTCGGGCCATAGTTAATGATCGATTCGTGAAGCGATTCAAAGGTCGAACCGGGATTGGCCGCCAGGTATTCAATATTCAAGGTCCTCAGGACTTCCACCATGAAGTCCGACCCCGGGCGCTCGATCACACGAGCGCCAGCCGAAGGCGCTGCACCGCCGTTTTCGCGAGCCAGCCGCTGGGCGGGAGGCGTAGCCGCGCCAGCCCCGGAAGCCGCTGCGCGAGCCGGAGCCTCCTCCTGCTGCGACTTTGCGATCCGGGGCTGCGCCGCCATCGCTGCTGCGCCCGCGGCTGCGCCTTTTAGAAATCCACGGCGGGCAAATGAACTTGTCTTTTTCGTAGAGCCGGGTTTCGCCATACCGACGTCCTCCTGATTTTCGCCGATGAACCTTGCGGCCATCTTAGTGACAAAGCGATCGGGGTGTCAAGGCGAGCCGCGTCGACGCGATGTAACGAGAAGCGCTGCCGCGTCCCCCCTCTCACTGCTTTTTCATTGCAGCCGGTTTTGGAAGTGGACCCAGGATTTTCTGAACCGCCGATGCAGAAAAATCTGTTTCGTAGTTTTTGTCCTGCTTCCTCTTCCAACCGCTAAGATTTCCTCGCGGAATCGGAGTCAAAAACGTGACTTCCTGTGTAGTTACTACGCCGTGATAGAGAGCCACCACATGCACTTTTGAATCATCCTTCAAGTCGGTCTCGGTTGTAACATCCGAAATGAGGAGATATTTGTTATAGGGAGGCGCCCTCGAAAGCAGCGCCTTGGAGTCGAGTTGAGAGCCCGGTCCGCTTACCGAACCGTCCGGCTTGAGACTGAAATAATATAATCCAGAATCAGGATACGTTACTCGGTACACATATTTCGTATGCGAGAACGCGCCTGCTTCGGTAGCCGCCGTAGCAATCAGCCCGCCCGGCGTCGATTTCCTCCAGTCGGTACCCAAGTCGGTGACATTTTTGACGATCGCGACGAGCTTCTCCCAGTTATCCTTTGCTCCGGGCGGGGGAAGGGGTGGAAGCGGGCGAAAGGTGGGTGTCTCGGGTTGCAAGCGTACCGGGCGCTTAATCTTGTAGGATTCACCCTCGTATGACACTTTGTCATTCATTTTGTAATTCTTTTGGATGTCCCAAGTATCGGGGGTGATTTGCTTCTTAAACCATTGGTAAGGGTTTCCAGTTGGCGCATCGTACGGCGGCCAGTTGATGAAACCATTGCTCAGTGCAGCGGAATCGGGTCGTAGTTTGTCGTCCTTGTCCTCAATGCCTCGATAGAAATCCACAGCGTGTTCTCCCCTTCCGTATGAGTCGGTTCACAAAACTTGGTATTTTAGCGCAAATTTCAGGCGAAACAGGTTCAGGCTGTTCTGTTCCAGTTAGCTAGCACTGGTAAAGCCGAACGGCGAGAGCACGCTACCGCCTGGCGCCGCCCGCGCCCCGGGAGCATCATACAGTTATGGCAGCCAGATGTGTGACAGTTGAGGCCCCAAAAAGGGTTGTCAGCCCGACAGATCAATCCTCTGATCAGTTGGACACCGCGATCTTCAATTGATCGGTCGTTGTGATGCCGTTCATTTGAATTTGTACCGAAATCGCATCGCCGGTCGGCGTACCCGGCTGAAGGATCACGTTGAGCTGGTAGATGCCCGGAAACTGGGGTGACAAGCCGGAGAACACCACTTGTGCTGGGACGCCACCGACAAGAACTACAGGTTTCGTGAGAGTATCGCTCTCCTGGGAAGGCGGCACACCGTTTGGCGGTGTGACTGTTACCGGCCCCAGTCCGGTCACCAGAAGCACCAGAGTCGCGGGATCACCAACTTTCGCTGGGCGCGAGTTGTATCCAGGAAAAACCACGCTGGCAGGCAGGGGCAGCGTGGAATCGCTGTTATTGTACGCAGCCGGACGGGCGACGCCGGTACTGTCCGTCGTCACGAAAAACAGTCCGGGAGCCGCAGAGGTGACCTGGATCGTCACCGGGGCCGAACTCGCCCCGTTGCTGGTCACCACGACTTGCGCGGTTCCTGTCTGCGCACCGGCAGGGAGGACATTCCACGGTATCTGAGCGTTGATCTGGTTCTGATTGACCGCTACCAGAGAAGCCGGGACATTGTTAAACGTGACGCTCACGTTAGCCAGAGAAACGGGAAGCGGCACCGACGTCGCAAGGAACGTCCCCGGGGCGAAATTACTCCCGTAAATCACGACGAAAGAGCCGGCAGCCACGGCTTGGCCTTTCACGTAGCTCGCCCCGTTTTCGACTGTTCGGTCTGGATCGATTTGAGGCACACCAGGATTCATCTGAGTACCGAAGGCTTGGGTAATGGTGAACGTTTGAGGGCCGATTGTGATGGTCCCGGTGCGCGCCGCGCCGCTGCCATTGGCAGCCACCGAGTAGCTGACATTGCCCAGGCCGACCCCCAGCGTACCGCTGTCGATCTGAATCCACGACGCGTTCGACGTCACTTCCCAAATGCAGTCGGAGGCGGCGTTCACCGCCACGCTCCCGGTATCGGCGTAGGCGATCGCCGTTCCGGAGTTGGTGCCAAGCGTGACTGCGCAGCCGGGTGTGAATTTCGGGGAGAGCGTGAAAACCGCAAAATCATTCAGAAATCCCGCGCTCGAATCGGCCTGCAAAATGACGTATGCCGCCGTGCCCGTGCTGTCCCAAAAAGCGAATTTGCCATGGCTGCTCGCGGAGACGCCGCCGAACGTGATCTTCGGCAGGGTCATTTTACTGGAAAGCGCCAGGTATTTGTCGCCGTGGAGGAAAAGGGTTGTATCGTTACTGGACGTCCCTGGCGAACTGCTTCCCGCTCCAACGGACGCAAAAAGGTGTCGTGTCGTCGAATGTGCCAGCGTCCCTATCGACCCGATGGTGGTAAAGCCCGAGAGAGTGCCCGTATAAATGAAGTCGGTACTCCTTGTCGTGCCAGTGCGGAAGACGCTACCCGAGTCGGCCGCCATGCGACCGTCGTGCGTGAACCAAATCTGGTAGCCGAACGCATGTGCGGGGTACACATCCGATTGGTAGTCTAGCGTCATCGGACCGCCGGCAATCGAATACCGGCTCACCGAAACACCCGACGTGCCTGTATTTGACGTATACAGCCCATCCCCTGTCGCGTTGAGTTGAAAGTTGATGCCGTTGTATAGAAGAGCAGCCTGCGTTTCAACGCCCGTTGCAAGATTCACCGAACTCGAGGTACCCCAACCGCCGGTCGCGCTCATGTACACATACCCATTGTCGGCGAGCACAATGTCGTAACAGTTCACTCCGACGGGGACGGATTTTGTGATGGTGGCCGTCCGCAGATCGACAATGCTGACCAGCCCGTCATGGCAAACGGCGGCGAGCACTCCGCTCGGGGCGACCGAGACCGCGTTGCCTGGTAGTGGTAGCGTGACCGGAGTATTTACTCCGGTAGCCGGATCGTAGATATTCAGCCGGTTGGGACTTCCCGAAATCGCCACAATCCGGTCGAGCGCGCTGCTGTATTCAGCGTCCGCCACGCGGAAAGGTAAGCTGTTGACGGCCGAGAGTTGCACCTGGCCCGCGGCTGCCTCAGCAATTGTGACGCTCTGGTCGCCCACCATGATCGTGGCGGACCGGGCTACGGTTGTGGGATTCGGATCGACAATGTAAGTGATTGCCGCCGGACCGGCGGAGAGAGCATTCGCCG
>CAZKVF010000143.1:0-5469 GCA_964556085.1 uncultured Solibacteraceae bacterium | reverse complement strand
ACCAGGCGCTCGTAGACCTGTTCGTAGGGCGCGCCGTTCCAATAAAGCCGCTCAAGATCACGAGTATTCGGATTGATTCGTTTCAGCAGCCGATGCTTGGCGGAAAGGTGCAAGACAATCCTGCAGCGTTTCAAGACCTGTCGGGTCTCACAGGTCATTTGCTCGAAGCGGCCGATGCCGATTCCTAGCAGATACAGGTCAGCCAGTTGGCCGGGCTTCCGATTTCTTGCGTTTGATCGGCCCATCTTCGCGCTCTGTCTATGCGCTCAAACGCATCAGACCCGTGCCGGGCTCGGTTTCGATACCAGTGCTGAATAGTCTTCGAACCTCTTCCTCTTTGAGGGCGGTACGGGAGATTACTTCGGAACCAGCAGTGATTCGTCCGTCAAAATCTACAGCTAACCAGAATCCGACAGCCTTGTCTGCATTTAACGGTATCGGCGACTGTAGACGGCAAGTTACCTGTTCCGTGTGCGTCGAGGCTTTGAGTCTGACTACGATGCTGGACCTCTCTTCGGTAACCGTTCCCTTGTAGCGGATGTCGGGCATCGGGAAAGAAGTTATAGTCACGGAGAGATCAGACCAGAAGCCTCGGCCTATCAGCCACCGTTCCGAACTTACGGTGGATTGGTGGCCTCTGAAAGTCATGTGGTACTCGAACCAGTCCCCTTCCAGGTAGTGCTTTGTGAATCTCCGCGCAAACCAGATCACCGAACGCAGAGCATACGGCAAAAGATAACCGATGATCGCCCCGAAAGCCGCGGTTAAAGGCCAGGGAGGCTGTTGGTCCATTTATCGAATCTCCTGGAAAATGATTATAAGGACAAGTGAAAGTATACAGTTTGCCAGAGAGAATTCGCAGCCGAATTGACGCCGGTTGGAAGTGGTTCGGCCGCTCTCGCGGCGCGGGCGCGTCATCATCTAGTGGCCGTTGCGCGCGTGGCACGCGGCTGCCGCTCCCACGGCGCTAGCCTGAACGCACTCTTGGACTTAACGCAGCAAACGAGCCCCAGTGCCACTTAGGATTCCGCGATCATCGCCGGTGGCAGGATTGCTGGCGCCGTCGGTGGCGGCACCGCTTGGAAGCCGATGACGCGCCGATCAGAACTCTATCCGGACCCCCGCCTGTAAGCGCCGCGCGTTGGTGCCGTCCGGAAACGCCTGGGAGGCATTGCCGGCGCCCGCGCCGGCTACAGGAAACAGCGTGCCGGTCCGAATTCCGTTCGGCTGGCCAGCCGGCGTAGTGGGCAGCGCGATGTATGCAATCGAGTTTACGGAGGTGCTGTACTGCATGTTGAAAATGTTGTAGCCCTCGAACAGCAGCACGGCCCGGATCCGCTCCGTAATCGGCAAGGAGCGCGAGATGCGCGCATCCACGTTGTAGATCGGATCGGTGCGCAAGCTGCCGATGGGCAGGAAGGGCACGCGCGCCCACCCTCCCGAACCGTTCAACGAAGTCGTGTAATTCATGATGATGCCCGAGAACTGCTGGCCTTGCACGATCGCGAGCGGGGTGACGCCCTGCGATGAGGCCAGCGTCGTCAGCGTCGAGAACTGCCACCCGTTGATCAGATAACGCGCCATCGCGGAATTGCTCTTGGTCAGCGTCGGCTGCCAGAGCAACTGAACGGTTGCGCGTTGCCGCTGATCGAAGGCCGAGTTGCCTTTATCGGCCGTGTATCCCTGGTTGAAGGTGCTCGATACGGCCGTGCCGAAGGGCGCCTGCTGCCCGGCATCATCGATGGCGTGCGACCAGGTGTACGTCGCAGCCGCACTGAGTCCGCGCGACATACGCTTACGGAGCTGCACCGAAATCGCGTTGTACCACGATGACCCGCCATTTTCGATCTGGTAGACGTGCGCGAAATTGCCGTTGTTTCGGGCGATCCATACCGGGGTCGTGTAGGACCCTGCGGTCTGGCCGGCGGCATTGTCAATCGTGTAAGTCTCGGTGACTTGTTGCGAGCTGGTGGGGTCGGCCTGGTTGTAATCCTCGGTCGTCCAGAGCTTGAATCCACGGGTGTGCAGCCCGCTCAGGCTCAGCGTCGTGCCCGCAAAGAGGCGCCGCTCGAGCGACAGCGAGTATTCCTGGGTATGGGGGTTGCGGAACGACCCCGTGGTGTAAGCCACGTTGGTGGTGCCATTCGGAATCTTGCCCGTGTTGGGGATGATGCTCGGAAATGACGGCGCGCCGCTCTGGTTGGAATTCACCAGAATGCTGGTCTGGTAAAGCGCGTTCCCGAGGTACAGCGCATCCAGAAGCTGGCCGTTGACTGGGGCGTAATAGAACCCGAAGCCGGCGCGGAGAATGGTATTGCCGTTTAGCGCATACGCCACGCCTGCGCGCGGAGCGAGATTCAGATACGGCGAGCTGTAGCTGCCCGTTTGAAAATAAACGGTGTTGGTTTGAGTTGGCTGTGTGAGGCGAGCTTTCTCGTATCGCAGTCCAAAGTTGACGGTCAGCTTCGGGCTGGCCCTCCACGTATCTTCGACGTAGGGGTCGAGATCGCGGATCTCCAGCGTACGGCCAGGGGTCCCGACGGTTTGCGTGTAGGTGGTGTAATTCCGTTGCGTGGTCAGGGGAAAGTCCAGCGCGAACGCGGTCAGCGAAGGATAGGTATACCAGCCCGCGGAATTAGCGAGAGAATTCAGGCGATCCCGCGTGTACGAGAGGTCGATGCCGGCTCGCAAGGTGTGCGACCCCAGTGTCCATGTTCCGTTGTCCACGAGCTGGTACCGCCGTTCGCTCGGAAGCACGATGCTTGACGACAGCGGGGCGCCCACAGTCGTGCCGGCGATAGAAATTCCAAGCGGACCGGTCGAAAGACCCCTCGATACGGGATCCTCCGTGATGCGGTCCTGAAACCAGCCCAGGCGCAGATCGTTGGATACTCCCGAACTGCCTTCCAGAGTCCATCCGGCCTTGGCGAAACGGGTCTGGTCGCGAAGGATGGGGTCTCCCAGCAAGCCGCCGTTGGGCGCTACCACTTCGGTTTCGGCAAGACTCGGCGCGCGCGATTGCAGCACGTTTCCATCGAAGCTGAAATTGTTTCGCGCGCTGCGCCGGTAATCGACCTTGGCGATGCCGCGGAGCGCCCGGTCTCCCAGCGGCGTCAATACGTTCATCTGCGACTGCAGGAACCGGCTGGCCACCGCGCATTGCGCCGCCGTCGCCTGGCAGTTAGACGTCAGAACGTGCGTGCCGGTGGGGTCAGCGAGCAGCGGATTCGTGATGCGGTTCAGGCCCTGGCCATTGCGATCCAGGCCTTCCAGGTTCAAAAAAAAGTAAATCTGATTAGCGCGTATGGGCCCGCCCGCGTTCAAGCCGAACTGGTTCTGCAGTTGGCGTACGTTGTAGCCTTGAGCGAAGCGGTCTTGGGCCTGCCAGTCACGGTTACGGTAATATTCGTACAGTTCGCCATGATAGGCGCCCGTACCGCTGCGCGTGCCGGCATCGACGACGCCTCCCATGGTCCTGCCGTACTCCGGCGCGAACGTGGCCGACGCGACAGTAAAATCCTGAACGGCATCCAGGGATAACTGATTCATGACGCCGGCTCGTGGCCAGGGCTGGTAGGTGTTGGTGGCGAAAATGCCGTCGATGAAGGAAGCGTTCGAGTACGGCGCGCCGTGAAAGAGCCAGACCCCGGGCCACGAGCCGGCCTGGGTGACCGCAGGCGCCAACCCCACCAGCGGATCCAGACGCCGCCCGCTCGATGGTGTCTCGCCCGACTGCTCCGGCGCAACCTCGGCGGCAAGGTCGGTCCGCATCCCATTCACGAGGCGTAAACCGCCATACGCCCGCCCGCGGCCGTTCTCCAACTGCTGCAGGGTGATCTCGAAATGAAGCTTGTCACCTGTGGATACGTCGAAGTCGCCGGATTCCCAGCCGGAATAATCCTTGCGCGTGACTCTCAGCCGATATCCCTGCGCGGGGACCACCGTGGGCGTGAAGAAAACCCCGTCGTCGGTCGTGTACATGGGCCGCTCGGTACCCAGCTTTTCGTTGGAAAGGACCACGGATGTGTCCGGGATGCCGCTGCCGCCGAGGTCCAGGATGACGCCGCCTACGGCTCCGAATCCTGCCGGAGCCTGGCTCCAAACTGGCACAGTGAGCGTCCCAGCGCACAGGAAAACTCCGAGGCAAAGAACATTCCCCATTTTCATGATTTTTATTCTTCTCAACCCCTGAATATAAGAAACTGAGACCTGTGATGTCTATGGAGGCGGGTGCACTCCAATTGGTTACACTGATTCTTCGGATAGTGGGTGACGAACTGCTGTAAGGAAACCATCCGCGTACCGGCGTCGTCTAGAGTTTGCTTCGGGGACATAGGTGATAAAGAATTCGTATCTGAAAAGTGTGGGATTGCTGATCGGGATTGCCTTCGTGACCGGAACCGGTCGGGCGCAGGCCCCGATTTACACGATTGCAACAGTGGCCGGAGACGCTACCAGCGGCTATTCCGGCGACGGCGGGCCAGCAAGCGAGGCCCAATTGGCGAACCCCTGCAAGATCGCCACGGATAAATCGGGCAACCTGTTTATCGCGGACCAAGGCAACGCGCGCATCCGCGAGGTTTCCGGCGGCAACATCAACACCGTAGCGGGGAACGGCACCGCCGGCTACACCGGCGATGGCGGGGCAGCAACCTCGGCCGATATTTCCGATCCGTGCGGCGTGGTGGTGGACACCTCGGGTAACGTCTACTTTTCGCAAACCGATTTCGTCAATTCGGCGGTGCGCGAAGCCCCCGCCAGCGGCAACATGAGCACCATCACGGGCACCTCGTCGGGAGGGGGTTTTTCGGGTGATGGCGGCACCGCCAAGAACGCGCAGGTCGACGCCCCGACCGCGCTGGCGCGCGACAGCGCGGGTACCTTGTACATCGCCGACAGCCTTAACAACCGCGTTCGTATCATCGATTCCAATGGCAACATCTCCACGAAAGCCGGAAACGGGATTGCCCAATACGCCGGCGACGGACAACTGGCGTGGCGCGCGTCGCTTAATAGCCCCCAGGGAGTCGCCGTGGATGCTGCCGGGAACCTGTACATCGCCGATACCTTCAACCATTGCATCCGCAAGGTGGCCGGAAATATCATGTCCACCTTCGCGGGAACCTGTGTTAGCGGCGGGTTCTCCGGCGATGGCGGCCCGGCTACCAAGGCGCAACTCAACTATCCCAAGGATGTCGCCGTCGATGCATCGGGAAATGTTTTCATCGTGGACACCTACAATTTCCGCATCCGCCTGGTGAAACCCGACGGCACGATCTGGACCATTGCCGGCCGCTCCGGGTCCGGTTACAGCGGCGACGGCGGATTGGCCACGAGTGCCCACTTGAGTTTTCCGACCGGTATCGCGCTTGGGCCCAGCGGCACGGTCTTCATTTCAGACACGCAGAACAACGTCATCCGCGTGCTCACGCCAGCCAATACCACCGGCCCGATCACGCTGCCGCCGAT
>CAZKVF010000142.1:0-12265 GCA_964556085.1 uncultured Solibacteraceae bacterium | reverse complement strand
CAGGCAAGCTGGCGGTGGCGCAGGATTTCGTCAAATCTCCGGTCTTCCCGTTCAACAAATTCCCCGGGGTGGACCCGGCGCTGGGCCCGGAGATGCGCTCCACCGGCGAGGTGATGGGAGTGGGAGTGAACTTCGGGGAGGCATTTTTGAAGGCGCAGATCAGCGCCGGAAGCCCGCTGCCGGACAAGGGAACGGTGTTCATCAGCGTGAATGACCGGCACAAAGCGGAAGCCGTCGAGGTGGCCAGGCGGTTTGTGGGAATGGGGTTTGCTTTGGTGGCGACGAGGGGGACGGCGTCGGTGCTGCGCGCGGCCGGAATCGCGTCGAAGACGGTTTTCAAGGTGAATGAAGGCCGGCCGAACGCGGTGGACCTGCTGAAGGGCGGGTCGATCCAACTGGCGATCTACACGACGACTGGGGCGCCGGGTTTCGCCGACGAAAAGGCGATACGGCGGGCGGCGGTACAGTATCGGGTGCCGTGCATCACGACGATGAGCGGAGCGCGGGCGGCGGTGGATGCGGTAGCGGCGCGCAAGCGGGACCCGATTCGGGTTTGGAGCTTGCAGGAGATCCACGGGGGCAAGGGGAAAGCATCGGCGTGAGGTGTTGAAGGGGCGCGACTGCACCGGCGGCGACAAGACCGCCGGCGGTAGCCAGGCAAGAGGTTGGCAGGCGGAAGCGCCTGCCCCACCCAGGCGCTCCCTTACGGTCGCGGCTCCGACTGGGCAAGGCCAGCAGGTACCTTCTCTTATTGTTGGCAGGGAAAAGCGCCTGCCCCGCTGCCCCGCTACACCGTTTGAACTCGGTGTTGGCTGGGTGTAAAATTTAGCCACCCGGAGGGGTACGCTCAAACGATGAACTCACGGCCCGCCGCGAGAGTAAGTTGTGTCCTGGCACTGTGCGCGGTCCATTTGGGCCTGTCAGCGGCGCCCCAAGCCGGACCAGCGGGCGATGCCGCGGCGCATCGCGCCCTTCTCGATCGGTATTGCACGGGCTGCCATAACCAGAAGCTCAAGACCGGCGGTCTGGCGCTCGATCAGGCGGATGTAAGGGATCCAGCAGTCGCAGCCGACACATGGGAAAAGGTCATTCGCAAGGTTCGCGGCGGCCTGATGCCGCCAGCCGGAATGCCGCGCCCCGATCAGGCTGCCGCGACGAGTCTGGTTACTTACCTGGAGAATTCTCTGGACCGCGTGGCTCAGGCCAAACCCAATCCTGGCCGGGCTTTGATTCACCGGCTAAACCGTACCGAGTATGGCAACGCCATTCGCGACCTGCTGGGCGTGAGCGTGGATGTAACCGGGATGCTGCCGCCCGATGACGCCGCTTACGGCTTCGACAACATCGCTGACCTGCTGGGAGTGTCGCCGGTGCTGCTGGAGCGGTATTTGTCAGCCGCATGGAAAATCAGCGGCTTGGCGGTGGGCGACACGGAAGCCACGACAGTTACGGAAACGTATCGAATTCCGCCGGAACTTTCGCAGTACAACCACGTGGAAGGGCTGCCGATGGGCACTCGCGGCGGCACGGTACTCACACACAATTTTCCACTGGATGGCGAATACGTTCTACACGCCGGCTTGTGGTCCAACACCACGCACTGGGTGAAGGGGATCGAGTATCCCAATGTATTCGTGGTGCTGTTGGACGGCAAGATCATTCACAAGGTCACGGTGGGCGGCGGCGAAGACCAGCGGCTCATGTATGCGACCTCGCAGGCCGATATCGAGTTTGAGAAACGCATGGAAGTCCGCGTCCCGGTGACCGCCGGGCCGCATGAGATCGGATTCACGTTTCTCGAAAAGAATCATGGGCAATGGGACGATTTGATCCAGCCCGTGATGAAAGACAACATCGACCAGTTGGGCACGACGGGAATGCTGGTGCTGGACCGGATCCTGATTACGGGACCGGTGAACGCCACGGGGCGCGGCGATTCGCCGAGCCGGCGGCAGATCTTCCTGTGCCGGCCATCAGGGACATCGGACGAGGTGCCGTGCGCCAAACGGATCATCGAGTCGCTGGCCAGGAGAGCCTACCGGCAACCGGTGAACGAACGGCAGATGGAGACGCTGTTGACCTTTTACCAGCAGGGCCGCAACCAGGGCGATTTCGACACCGGGATCCAGTATGCCGTGACGCGAATTATTGCCAGCCCGGAATTTCTTTTCCGCCTGGAGCCCGATCCGGAGAATATCAAACCGGACACCCCCTACCGCCTCAGCGATTTCGAACTGGCGACCAGGCTGGCCGCCTTTTTGTGGAGCAGCATTCCGGATGAGCCCCTTTTGGACCTTGCGGGGCGGGGGAAGCTGAAGGATCCGGTGGTTTACGAACAGCAGGTGCGGCGCATGATGATCGACCCGCGCGCCGATTCGCTCATTACGAACTTTGCCGGCCAGTGGCTCTATTTGCGGAATCTCAAGGACACGCATCCGGACCAGAACCAGTTCCCCGATTTCGATGAGAACCTGCGTAACGACCTGCGGCAAGAGACAGAGCTGTTCTTCGGCAGCATCCTGCGCGAAGACCGCAGCGCGCTGGACCTGCTGAACGCGGATTATACGTTTTTGAACGAGCGCCTTGCCCGGCATTACGGGATCGCCAATATTTACGGCGACGATTTCCGGCGCGTGCCGGTGACCGACGACGCACGCAGGGGGCTGCTGGGGCACGGAAGCGTTTTGACGGTGACTTCGTATCCAAACCGCACGTCGCCGGTGCTGCGCGGCAAATTCATCCTGACGAACTTCCTGGGCACGCCGCCGCCGGCGCCGCCGCCCAATGTGCCGCCCTTGAAGGACGACGAGCCGGACAAGCCGCTCACAATGAAGCAGAAGATGGAACAGCATCGCGCGAACGCGGCCTGCGCGGTATGCCACCGCGTGATGGACCCGCTGGGATTCACGCTCGAGAATTTCGATGCGGTGGGGCGGTGGCGGGTGCATGACCGCGGTGTCGCGATCGATCCTGCCGATACGCTCTCCGATGGTTCTAAGGTCAGCGGCGCGGCGGATCTGCGACGAATGCTGCTGGCACGCCAGGACCAGTTTGTCGCGACGTTGACGGAAAAGCTGTTCACATACGCGCTGGGCCGCGGCGTGGAGTATTACGATATGCCCACGATGCGCGCGATCGTACGCGAGGCGGCAAGAAACAATTACCGCTTTTCGTCGCTGATTCTGGGGATCGCCAGGAGCGTTCCGTTTCAGATGAAGGTGAAGAGGGCAACGGAGGCGGAAGGGCAAGCGGTGGCCACGGCTGGACCGCTCCCTAACGGTCGCGGCTCCGAAAAAGACGCCACGGCTCGGAAGAGAGAGTAAAGGAGGCCGGAAAGATGACGTTCCTCACGAAGAAACATATCTCCCGCAGGACGCTGCTGCGGGGCGCGGGCACGGCGCTGGCGCTGCCGTTGCTGGATTCCATGATTCCGGCGCAAACCTTATGGAGTAAGACCGCGGGTGCGCCGGTGTTGCGCTTCGCTGCCTGCTATGTCCCGCACGGGATGATCATGAACCGGTGGTGGCCGGTGGGCGACGGCGCCGATTTCGAGTTTGGGCCGATCGCGAAGCCGCTCGAGCCGTACCGCAAGTGGCTGACGTTCGTGACCGGGACGTGTAGCAATTTCGAGGGCGGCCACGTAATCTCGAACGCCACCTGGCTGAATGGCGTGGCTCCCAAGCGCACGGAAGCGGAAGACGTCGGGTCGGGCGTGACGATCGACCAGATGATCGCCGGGAAGATCGGGCAGGATTGCGCGTTTCCATCTCTGGAGATCGCGCTGGAAGATTACGCTTCGCACGTGGGCAACTGCGAGCCAGGCCTGAGCTGCGTTTACCTCAACACGCTGTCCTGGCGGACGCCGACCACGCCACTGCCGATGGAGATCAATCCGCGGGTGGTGTTCGAGCGGCTATTCGGCGATGGCAGCAATGCCAAGGCGCGGTCGGCGCGCATGCGCAGCAACAGCAGCATTCTGGATTCGATCACCCGGGATATCGGCCATTTGCAGCAGGGGCTGGGCGCGAGCGATCGGGCGCGCCTCGATTCTTATGTGGAGAACGTGCGCGAAGTCGAACGGCGCATTCAGAAGGCTTCGGAGGCGAAGTCGGATGTGGCGGTGCCGGACACACCGGTCGGCATCCCGGACACTTTTGAAGAACACTGCAAGCTGATGTTCGATCTGCAGGCGCTGGCATTCCAGGCCGATTTGACGCGGGTGGTCAGTTTCATGCTGGCCCGCGAGTTGAGCACGCGGACATATCCGGCGGTCAACGTTTCGGACGGACACCATCAGTGCTCGCATCACCAGAACGTTCCCGAGCAGATCGAGAAGCACGCGCGGATCAATGCGTATCACGTGAAGCAGTTCGCGGCTTTTCTGGAGAAAATGAAATCGACTCCGGATGGCGACAGCAACCTGCTGGAACGCTCGATGATTCTGTACGGCAGCGGCATGGGCAACGGCAACATTCACAGCCACGACCCGCTTCCGATTCTGGTGGCGGGCGGCGGCGCCGGACAGATCAAAGGCAACCGCAACATCAAGGTGCCGGAGCACACGCCGCTGGCGAACCTGCTGCTGGCGATGGTGGGCAAGGCCGGAGTGGAAGTGGACCACGTAGGCAATAGCAACGGCCGGATCGAGCTGTAGATTTCGCTACCGATGAACGCGGATGAACACCGATTAAGACAGCTATGAAACCGCTTAGCGCGCTCGCGATTACTCTAATGCTGGCGGCCGGCGCTATGGCCGCGTCTATAGGTCTGCCCGACGCCGCGCACAACCGGCAGAAGGCGGCGATAGAAGAGTTGCTGAAGCAACACGCGGATGTCAATGCCGCCGATGTCGAGGGCATGACGGCGCTGATGTGGGCGGCGCATTGGAACGATTTTCCCCTGGTCCAAATGCTGCTGAACGCGGGCGCCAATCCGAATCTGAAAAGCGCTTTCGATGACAGCGCGCTTTACGAAGCTTGTGTGAACCGCAATGCGGCCATGGTGGAAGCGCTGGTCAAAGCGGGGGCTGACGCCAACGCCAGCCGCGGCGAGGGGGAGACGGCCTTGATGACCGCCTCCCGAACCGGCAATGCGGAGAGCGTGAAGGTGCTGCTGGCCCACGGCGCGGACCCCAAGGCGCAGGAGAGCTGGCGCCACGAGACGGCGCTGATGTGGGCGGCGGCCGACAATCATGCGGACGTGGTGCGCGCGCTGATTGCCGCGGGCGCGGACGTGAATGGCAAGTCGATCGTGTGGGAGTGGCCGAAATTGAAACTGCGCTCGGGGGATCTGGGCGTGGCGCTTCCGGACGGCGGCCTGAGCACTCTGATGTACGCGGCGCGGCAGGGGGCCCTCGAACCGGCGCGGCTACTGGTGGACGCGGGCGCGGACCTGAATTATAAGGAGCCGCAGGGATATACGGCTTTGCTCATCGCTATTCTGAACGGCCAGTACGAGCTGGCATCCATGCTGATCGACAAGGGCGCCAAGATTGACGACGGGGCCCTGCGGCTGACGGTCGAGGTGCGGGACATGGATAAGAGCGACAAGCACCCGGCGCCGACGGACTATGGGAAAGTACGCAGCCTGGATTTCATGAAGATTCTGATCGATCACGGCGGCACGATCGACGGCGAATTCAAGCCGCGGCTGCCGCAGCGGGCCATCATGGAGGGAGGAGGGCCGGCGATCGGTTCGCCACTCTACAGGGCGGCCCGGTCCACGGACCTGGCGGCAATGCGTCTTCTACTCGAGCGTGGAGCCAACCCGAAGTACACGACCCAGAACCATTCCACCGTGCTGATGGCAGCGGCCGGACAGAACTTCAATAAAGAGACCGGAACCGGCGGAGAGCAGAAGGACGCGATTGAAGCGATCCGGATGCTGATAGCCAAGGGCGTGGACGTTAATGCAGCTAACGACCTGGGGCAGACGGCCCTGCACTTTGCGGCGCAGAAGGGTTCCGAGAAAGTGATCGAGTTTCTGGCGGAAAACGGCGCCAAGATCGATGCCAAGGACAAGCGCGGCAAGACGCCGCTCGATATCGCTTCGGGCATCGGGTTGGGCGGTAACAGCGAGGGCGTGCCGGAAGAAGAAGCTATGGCTGTGCTGAAAAAGCTGCTGGGGGCTAAAGCCGTCGGGGGGCGGCCGGAGTAAGAATGCGCTTCCTTGGCCTGCTGGTGTTCTGTTCGATCGCTTTCCTGTCGAGCGCCTCGGCGCAGCCGCTGCCGGAGGCTCCCGGTAGGGACGCCTTCGCCAGCGTGTGCACTCAGTGTCACGGGCTGGACAGAATCACGCCACTGAAACGCACCGCAGACGTGTGGAGAAACACGGTTGACGAGATGCGGGCCAAGGGGGCGAGCGCGACCGATCAGGAGTTCACCGCGATCGTCAATTACCTGGCCAAAAATTTCGGGCCGCAGGAGGGTGCAGCGAAGCCTGGCGGGGAAGCAGCGCCAACTCCTGCGATGCCGGATGGGCCGGGGAAGCAGTTCATCCTGATGCAGTGCACGGCGTGCCACCAGCCGGATCATTTCACCAAATATCACCACACGGCCGAGGAATGGCAGGTGATCATCGCCCGCATGGGCACGCGCTTGCCGGGCGCCACGAAGCCGGATCTGGATACGGTGTTACAGTACTTCGTCACCAACTATCCCAAGATCGAGGCGCCGGTGGACGCAAACAAGGTGAACATGAATAAGGCGCCGGCAGCGGAGATTGCGACGCGATTGGGCCTGACGGCGGCGGAAGCGGAAGCCATCGTGCACTACCGCGAGACTCACGGGGACTTCAAAGAGTGGCGCGACATGCTGATCATTTACGGCGTAGACGGCAAAAAGATCCAGGCGCGGCAAGAGAAGATGGCGTTCTAAGGGCGAGAACGGCCTGTCCTCCTTTGCCAGGCGAAAGCGGCTGGCCCGCAATGCAAGTACAATACGAGAAATGGGGTATTTTTCCCGGCGGCGCGGGGGCGCTGCCGGGGGCTTCAGCGGACCGGGCTTCGTCCGGGAATTTTGGGCACTGATTGGTGCGACCTTCCTAGGTTTTCTGGGCATTGGGACCGTGCTGCCACAACTGGGACCGCATGTCCGTTATGACCTGGGCGGATCGGACCAGACCGTCGGGCTGGTAATCGGCACCTTCTCGTTTGTAGCGCTGGGCGCGCGGCTGTTCGCTGGGCCGCTGGCCGACCGTCGCGGCAGGAAGATCGCGTTCCTCGTCGGGTTGTTCAGTTGCGCGCTGGCTGGACTGGCCTATTTTTTGCCGATCGGGCTGGCTGGGCCGTTCCTGGGCCGCACGTTTCAAGGTATTGGGGAAGCTTGCCTGTACACGGGCGCGGCCACCTGGGCCGTGGAATACGCGGGACTGGAGCGAGGCAGCCAGGCGCTGGGATACGTTAGCAGCGGCATTTGGGGCGGCATCTCGGCCGGGCCGATGGTGGGGCAGTGGCTCGGCACGTTTTCGCGCGCGGCGCTCTTCCAGGTGATCGGGGCGTTGGTGGCGTTCGTGATCGTGACGCGTGTGCGCGAAAAATACCGGCCGGTACCTCACGAAGAGAAGGGCGGCGGGCTTCTGGCCTCGCTCGTAGCGCCGGGCATCGCGACCGGCTTTGTAAATATTCATTACCCGGTAATCGCGGGCTTCCTCGTGCTCCACCTGGCGCAGCACGGCAACTCGGGCCCCGCAGTGTTTTCGATGTACGCGCTGACGATGCTGCTCTCGCGATTTTTCCTGGGCAGCTTGCCGGACCGCTTTCCTCCGGCCGTAACTTACTTTGGCGGGCTGGCAGGCATGGCGGCCGGCCTGATTATTCTGGCGCCAGGGCCGCCTCCGGCGATCGCGCTTCTGGGCGGAGGCATTTTGGGATTCGGGTTTTCCTTTCCCTGGAGTTCGATCCTGGCCACCGTGCTGCGGCGGGTGCATCCCGGGAAGCGAGGCTCGGCGGTGGGAGTGTTGAGCGCCTTTTACGACCTGTTTGTCGGCACCAGTTCCTTCGCCGCCGGAGCGGTTGCCGAGCGCTTCGGCTATTCGGCGGCATTCGTCATGGCCGTGCTGGCGCTGGTGGGCGCCGCGATCTTCGGGCGGTTCGTCTTCACCGGGACGGGCGGCGAGCCGGGCACGGTAGAAGAAACAACCGCGGCGGCGGTGCATTAGGAGATTGAGCAAAGGCTGACAGGCCAGGAGGCCGGTCCTACCTACTACAGTAATCACCGCAGAACTGCCCTCTACAATCTTCGGGCAACGCTCCAAGGGCAGACTTCACTGACTGAAGGCAGCCAGCCAGAATTCAGTGGCGGCCCAATCACACAAGGAGCGTTACATGCCAGATAAAGACGATGCCGTGGAACACCCGAAAGAGCGGCAACAATTTCTACCTCTTCTGCTTTCTAATCCCAATTACTTTGGGACGCTGAAGAACAGCCCATACAAATCGGTCGTTTCGATCGCCGGCAACACAACTTATGAAGAACTGAAGTGTATCGGGTTCCAGCCGCAGATCAACCGGCTGGAAGGCGTGGTCTGGGTCAAGCGGCCGAGCGGGTATGGCGGCGGTATCTGCACCAACGGCTCAAGAGAATACGTCAGCTTCTTCCTGTCGTACGACAACGGGGCGACGTGGCTGCCCCAGGGCACGACCAGCTTCCCGGTGTACGATGTGCCGGGCCCGCATCCGCTGGAGTACGCGGTCAGCATTGTTATCGAGCCGCATCATAAGTTCTGCTTCACGCCCAACCTGCCGCTGGTGCGGGCGATTCTCTCGTGGTCGGTTCCGCCCTCGGGACCGGGTTTCATACCGGTATGGGGCAATATTGTTGAGGCGCGGATTCAGATCAGCGGGTTCATCATCGACATCCCCTTGACCGAGGTTTTGGAGGCCGCGAAAGTAGAACTGCCATCTGAAGTCGCGGCGCAGGTGGATGCAACCACGAGCATCAAATTGCAACCGCCCAAAGCACTCACCGCGGGCGACCTGGCGAGCTTGTATGCCAAGACGAACGTCCCGGCGCACCGTTTCCTGCACAGCACGATCCAGCAAGCACTGGCGTCTCCGGTGAACCTCGCGGCAACGACGGCGCGGTTGACCGCGCTGGGCGTGGATGTTTCCAAAGTCATCGGGGCGGCGCAAAACTTCAACGGCAGTACCGAATACGAGCAACTGGAGTGCATCGGCCTCGATGAAGGGACTGGCTCGCCGGACGCCCTGGTGGGCACGCTAGTCGTAAAGCTTCCCACCGGTTATCTGGGGAACCCGTGTACGGCCGGCAGCAAGGAGTACGTGGCGTTCTGGATCGACTGGGGCAAGGGCTGGGAGTGGCAAGGCACTGCCTCGGTGAACGTGTATGACATTTCCAGCATTCCCAAGGGAGGGCTGCGTTACGCGGTGTATCAGCCGGTGAACCTGAACCCGCATCGCAAGCCTTGCGAGGCCGGCCCGGTGGAAGCGAAGATGCGCGCGATTCTTTCCTGGGACATTGCGCCGCCATCGTTCGACCCCAACTATGTTCCGGTGTGGGGGAACCGGCTGGACACGCTGATCCTGGTAAATCCAGGCACGGGCGCGCAACCCGGCGATTTCACGCCGATTCTCACGTCGATTTGCGACGTGGCGGTCTGCGATATTGACCAGAAGTCGGGCTGGGCTTACCCGGGGGCAGGCGACCGGCCGTTCGGTGACGCGATCAGCATTTACGGAATCATTCCAGGCGCACCGCTGTTCACGTGGCCGTTGCCGGCACAGCCGAAATACCAGGTTACGGTGCAACAGATCGTGGGCGGCTTTCCGGTGGGAGTCCCGCAGATTCTTACGGACCCGTTCAACGTCACGGTGTACCGGCAAATCGGCGGAGGGCCGATCACGAGCTTCAGCCTGACGCAGAACGCGGTAGCAGGATACTTCACCTACCAGGACCTGACGGCGAACCCGGGGCAAGGCTGGCAAAGCATTTCGCCGCTGGGGCTGCTGGCCGTGTGGAGTTCGGCGCCGAATACGGGAACGTGGCAGATCACGGTGACCGCGTGGGACGCGACGTTGAGCACGATGTATGTGGCCGGCACGACCATCTGCACGTTCGACGGCACGTCACGACAGGGCGTGGTGATCGACCTGGATCAAGCCGCTCCGGTGACCGATCTCAAGATCACGGGATACATGCCCGGCGGCGTGGGGCCGTGCCAACCGGCGGCGGACTGCCAGACATTCACGGTCGGTGACGTGATCTGCGGCACCTACAGCGTGAGTGACGAGCACCTGGGCGGCTTCAGCCTGCAGGCTGAACCGACTCCGTCGCCGACGGCGAACTTCACGATCGATGGCGCGGCGGGCAATGGGCTGGCCTATCCCAATCCGGCCTTGCCGTTGTCCGGGACAAAGACCGGCAACTGGACGTACAACACGACTGGGCTTCCGGCTTGCGGTTACACGATCCAGATGTTCAGCAACGACCGGACGATCGTGGACTGCGTGACCGATTGGCAGAACAACAGCAAGTTTGTGGGCTTCTGCCTGGTGTTACCCGGGGTTAAGAAGTAGGTGAGGGCGAAGCAAGCCGCCCAGCAACCAGAACGGCCTGCTTCCGTATGGGATGAACGACTTCTATCGTCTGCTGCTCGGGGTGTTATGCACGTGGCGCGTTACTCATCTGTTTCAGGCGGAGGATGGACCGTGGGACGTGATCGTGCATATTCGCCGGGCAGCGGGCGATAGTTTTTTTGGCAAGCTGCTGGATTGCTTTTATTGCCTCAGCCTTTGGGTCTCGGCGCCACTGGCTTGGGTAATCGGAGGTCGAGCGATCGAGCGCGTCCTTTTGTGGCTGGCTTTTTCTGGGGGTGCGATTTTGCTGGAGCGGCTCGCGGGCGGGACTCCGGCCGTCGATTATCGAGAAGATTCGGAGAAATAAAAATTCACCACGGAGATGCAGAGAAAACCGAAGAAGAAAGATTTGAGAGCACGGAGTCAACAGAGGGCACAGAGAAGAAGACTAAATTCGCTTTGGGAGATAGAGGAGGAGGACGTTATGGCATGTTGCGGACAGGGACGGGCGGCGGCATCCGGTAGTGATGCTCTCGCGAAGCCGGCGGACCAGCCAAGGCCGGCGCAAAGCCTGGTGCTCTATGAATACACGGGGGCAACGGGCATGACGGTACGGGGACCGCGCAGCGGCGCGACTTACCGCTTCGAGCATACGGGCGCCAAGGTTGCGATCGACCCGCGTGATGTGGCGTCGCTGGCGGGCGTGCCGAATGTGCGGCGGGTGTAGAAAGACATGCAAAGGAGCCTGACACGCGAAAGCGCCTGTCCCACCGGCGCTAAGCGCGCGCGACCACTCCCTCGCGGTCGCGGATTCGAGAGGCGCGGCGGAAAACGGAAAGCCTACCCCACAGGGTAGCACCGGCGATTCCGATGATTGTAAGTAACGCTCCGGCGAGGGCCGAGGCGGGCCGATATCGCATGGTAATGGTATGGTCGCCGCGCGGCACGATCACGCCACGCATGGCCTCGTTCACTTGGTAGATAGGCGTGACGTGGCCATCGACCTCGGCGCGCCAGCCGGGGAAAAATACATCGGAGAGCAACACCATGCCCCGGCAACTCATCGTGGCATGAATGACGACGCGGTCGGTCGATCGTTGAGTGAGCGCTACATCGTCCGGCGCGGGACATGGTTCGAGCGACGGCGGTGGAGCTGACATATAGGCCAGGCGCTGGAAATCGGGGAGCTGCTCGTCAATCATCCGGCGGCCAACCTCAGGATTTGGCACCTGTACCAGTTCGTGTACGGCCCAGGCGCGGGGGAAGACTCCGGAATGCTTATAAACCCTCATACCGCTGGGGCTGATGAAAACCATTTGCCCTTCAGGGCTGGGTTTGGCGGAAATGGTATAGGCAGCGCCCCACAGCAGCCGCGTGGACAGCTTCCAGGTTTCCACGTATTGCATGTTGCTCGTAAGACTCGCGAGCGAGCCGCCCATCATTTCTATGTCGTGAAGGGCGCCCCAGTTTTCGGCAAAGGCGTTATCGGCAACATTCGCGCGCGGAAACGGGGCATCGCGTTTTATAAATGCGGCGACGTCGGTCGAGCCGCGCATCTGATCGAGCCATTTTATGGTGGCTGCATCGGCTCGCGAAGTGAAGACGGAGCCCACGTTGTTTCCGAGCTCGAACAGCACGAGCAGCAGCATCAGAACCGCAGTCTGGCGATGGCTGACTGCTCCGCGGAGGGCGGCGAGAAGCAGGGCCGCGAAGGCCAGGGCGAAAAAGGGA
>CAZKVF010000141.1:0-8667 GCA_964556085.1 uncultured Solibacteraceae bacterium | reverse complement strand
GTCAGGGGTTCGTGTCTGGACGACGCCCGAAATTCCAGGTTGGCGCAAGTTCGCAATACCGTCCTTGCTTTAGGATCCCGGGATCGGAGCGAAGTCCGCTCAGAATGGGGTGGAGTGGGGACTTTCGGAAGGCCTTTTACGACGCGTTAGCTGTTTCCCCGTGCCGCCCAAAGATCAGGATTTTCGGGCCGGCGGGCACTGTGTCGCAGAAAACGCTTCAGGGATGTCCACGATTTGCTAGGTTGCGCCTTTCGGCTAGCCGATCAAAATCCCATCTGCTCCAAGGTAGCGCGAAGTTTCTTCAGACACCGGCCTCGGATAAATCCGATCGAACCTTCCGCCAGCCCAAGCTGCCGTGCCACATCTGCGTACGGAACCGGCGGGTCCTGGAAAAACAACATCTCGACCATGACGCGGCAACGATCCGGCAATGTTTTGACCGCCCCGCGCAGCATCTGTTCCTGCTCCCGCCTTTCCTTCCAGTCCAGATACGATGTGCCTTCAGAAACCGGCTCACCTTCGAACTCGCCAGTCGACCTCTCCTGTCGGCGCCGGCGTAGTTTCCACTGGTAGCACTTGTGCCAGGCCACGGTGATCAGCCATCCGCGAAGTGCGCCAGGTTCGCGCAGGTTCGGCAACTCCGAGTACAAATCGAGCCACACCTCCTGGAAGACATCAGCCGCATCCTGAGGTGACATACGATAACGTACCGGAACCGAGTAAACCAAACCCTTGTACTTTTCTACTATGGCTACCCATGCCTGCTGATTTCCAGACAAGCACTCCCTCACCAGATCCCTGTCATTCCACGCCACGGTCGGCGTAAAAGCGTCAGGCCCGGACGACGTCATCGCGCCCCTCCTGCACTTAGCCTTTGAAAGAAATCCGGCCCGTCCGGACAGTTGGAGCGAGGACCATCGCCACCACCCCGTACTTTCGTTAACAGTTTAGAATGATTGAATTGGCGAGAGGAATCAACACCCAACACCCTGCGCTTTCGTTCGGTCTGCTGCTGCTTCAGTCTCCGCATTTGCCAAAAGTGTCGAACGCGAACTTTTTACTGAACGATGTTACCGCGGTAGCAACTCCGGTTCCATTAAGTGGATTCCGCTGTAAGTTCAAAGAGTACTGTGAGTCCTACGGGAAAAACAGTACTCCGGCTACCTGGCAAGCTTGCGCACCACCGGCTAGCTCGTGTAGAACGCCCAAAGCTCGTGCGATGTCTCTTGCAATCAACGCGCTAAGCTTGGCCTAACACGGAATGAACTCGAGAGGTCATAGAGATGCGGATCGGCTACCAAGCCAAGCCGGCAATAATACGTGCCGGTAATATGTAATGGGCGCACAATGGTAGTATCAATATACTAGCTGAAGTTAGCATCCAAACTCACAAATCCGCTGGATTTGCCAGTGCGCCAGTTTGCTCATTTCATATCCAAAATTTACGAGGATGAACTAAAGAGAGTAAAAATGTCACGCCACTGCGCAGAAGATACAGGCATCAGGCCCGAAAGCGTATCTTCGTTCACGTCCGCCGGTGACGAGGCAGAACGATTGTGAAACAGGACCCTTTTCCCAGTTCGCTCTCGACCGTGACGTTCCCCCTCATCTGCTCTACCGCGTGCCTGACGATGGAGAGTCCCAGGCCGGTGCCGGCCACCTGTCGCGAGCGGGCCTTGTCCACTCGGTAAAAGCGCTCAAAAATGCGGTTCACGTCCTCTTTGGCAATGCCGATCCCGCTATCGGAGACGGAGATCTCGACCTGATCGGAGGCGTTCTCCACCGCACGCACGCTTACCTCGCCTGACGGCCTGTTGAACTTGATGGCGTTGTCCAGCAGATTCACCAGCGCCTGCTCCAGGCGAATGCGGTAACCGAGCACCTCCATCTGGCCCACTTCACTCGCCTGAAGGCTGATCTGATTCAATCGCGCCACTGGTTCCAGGGTGTTGATCGCGCTTTGAATTACTTCACTCACCGGAATCGGTGAAGGTTGCGCCGCGGGCCGGCCGGCCTCGAGTTCGGACAGCGTAATCAGGTCGGCGGCAATATTGTTCAAGCGCACACTGTTCGCTTCAATGATCTCCACGAATTTCCTGCGGTGCGACGTGTCCTCCAGACCGCCGCTCAGCAGCGTCTCGGCGTATCCCGTAATCGTGGCCAGAGGCGTCCGGAATTCGTGGGAAATATTCGCCACGAAATCGCGTTTGGCCCGCTCCAGCCGCTCGGCCGGGGTGATGTCGTACACGATGGCGAGAGCCCCGCGCGAAGCATGCCGGACGAGTGGAGCCGCGCGGATTTCAAAGGTCCGTTCGTCGCGTGCGGGTATCTTGATGCGTTGCTTCACAGTCTCGCCCGATTCCACCACGCGCTTGAGAAGTTGGAATAGGGTAGGATCGCGGAGCACCCGGATGAGCGGCATACCCTCGACGATGCCGGGGCTAGCCAGCTCGCGAATGAACGATTCGTTGCAAAACGAAACCTGAAGCTTCTCATCTACCGCCAGCACGCCTTCGGTCATGGACGCCAGGATGGCATCGCGGCGCGCCAGTTCGGTGCTAAGGCCGTCAACTAATTCTTCGATCCTCGAACTCATGCGCGACATGGCGCGCGCCAGCTCGCCCACTTCGTCGTCATCGAATCGTAATTGCGAGTGCATGCCTCGAGGCGCAGGCAGCTTGTCGGCCAATCGCCTGAGCTCCCATACACGGCGCGAAATGGAAATCCAGGAAAGCCAGAGGAAAGTGAGTCCGAGCACGGACCACCCTAGCGCGATTATCCCCAAAATACCGCGGTGATCTCCGAAGGCCGCCAGCGCGACCAGCGGCGCTACGATAACCACGGTCAACGCCAGCGCTCGCCGCGCGATCGAAGCCATGGTGACCGCCCAATGGTAGCATGAAAGTCCCGGCTCCGCTCTTTCATCAGCTCCAACCAAACTGAGGCGCCACGTGCCAATCGAAGAACCGATCATCGAAGCTAGAAGAGTCGAAAAATTCTTTGGCGAGCGCGGAGGTGCGCGTATTCAAGTAGTGGCGCCCACGGATCTTGCCATCTGCCCCGGCGAGATCGTCGCGTTGCTCGGCCCTTCCGGCTCCGGCAAATCGACGCTACTGCGAATGCTTACCGGGCTGGCGAAGCCTTCTTCCGGTGAGGTGCTGTGGCACGCCAAGCCTATTGAAGGACCGTGCGCCAACGTGGCGATCGTTTTTCAAAGCTTCGCATTGTTTCCCTGGCTGACCGTTCTGGACAACGTCCAGGCTCCGCTTCTCGCGCGTGGTGTGCCGCTCGCGGAGCGTATGAAGCGCAGCCTGCGGATACTGGACTCGGTCGGCCTGGACGGCTTTGAGGGCGCTTTCCCCAAAGAGCTTTCCGGCGGCATGAAGCAGCGCGTGGGCTTCGCGCGCGCGCTCGTGGTCGAGCCCGAAGTGCTTTTCATGGACGAACCTTTCTCTGCTCTCGATGTGCTCACGGCGGAAAACTTACGCAGCGAGCTGCTGGAGCTTTGGGAAGACAAGAAGATGCCCACGCGCGCGGTCTTCATCGTGACACACAACATCGAAGAAGCTGTGACGCTCGCCGATCGCGTGATCGTGCTCGGAAAAAATCCGGGCCGCATCCGCGCCGACTTCAAGGTAGTGGTGCCGCGCCCACGCGAGCATAAGGACTCCCGCTTCTTGCACACCGTGGACTACATTTATACGATCCTCACGCGGCCTGACGTGACACCCGCGCCGAGTCCCGAGGGCACACCCGCCGCAGCTCAGGCCGGCGCACCCCCCGCCCGGCCTGCCTATCCCATGCTTCCTCACGCCCGGCCTGGCGGCATTACGGGCATCCTCGAGCTATTACTTGACCGCGGCGGCCGTGACGACCTGCATCACCTGGCCGACGATCTCGCGTTCGAACTGGACGATCTTCTGCCGATCGTGGAAGCAGCCTCGATGCTCGGCTTCATCGTCATCGCCGAAGGCGACGCCGAGATTACTCCCGAAGGCCGCGAGTTCGCCGAGGCCGATATCCTCCAGCGGAAGGAACTGTTCCGCAAGGCCGCGCAGAACGTCCCTTTGATCCGACAGATCACGCGTTCGCTCGAGGCCAAGGCCGACCGCTCGCTTCCCGAGGAGTTCTTTTACGACCTCCTTGAGGAGCATTTCAGCGATGACGAAGTCAAGCGCCAGTTGGATACCGCCATCAACTGGGGCCGCTACGGCGAACTGTTCGACTACGATTCGACCACGGAGCGCTTCTACATACCGAAAGACACGCTAGAGGCGGCTCTCCCAAGGAGTATGGGAGGGCAATGACCGGCTTCGCTCTTTCACGGTCGGTCATTCGGGAACGGAGTTGGTCGCTGTTCGTCGACACGCTGGTGTTCTCGGTGGTCGCGGCAGCCATCTACGCGCTTCTCAACATCGCGCACTCATGGTTAGGCGCCGCCACGCCGCAGGCGCAAATTTCGCAATCGCCCGCGGCACTGCCGCGGTACGCTCTTTATTCGCTCGTGCGCATCGGGGCGGCTTATCTGCTCAGCCTGGTATTCGCGATCGTTTACGGCTACATCGCGGCTAATTACGGCCGCCTCGAGACAGTCATGATCGCTGCGCTTGATATCCTGCAGTCCATTCCCGTGCTGAGTTTTCTGCCGGGGGTCATGCTGGCCATGGTCTCGCTGTTTCCCAACCGCCAGTTGGGCGTGGAGCTCGGCTCCATCATTCTCATCTTCACAGGCCAGGTATGGAATATGGCCTTCAGCTTTTATTCCTCGCAGAAGGCCATCCCCCGCGAGCTGCACGAGGCGGCGTCGATCTATCGCTTCAACGCCTGGCAGCGATTCATCGAGCTCGAGCTGCCGTTCGGCGTGATCGGCCTGGTCTGGAACTCTATTGTATCGGTGGCTGGCGGCTGGTTTTTTCTGATGGCATGCGAAATGTTCGTCCTGGGCAAGAACGACTTCCGCCTGCCGGGGCTCGGCTCGTTCCTCCAGACTGCCGCGAGCAACGGAGATACGGGCGCGATCGTGTGGGGCCTGGGCGCGATGATCGCGGTGATTGTGCTTCTGGACCAGCTCGTCTGGCGCCCCGCCATCGCATGGAGCGAGCGCTTCAAGTTCGAGCAGGTGGAGCACGCCACAGAGGTTTCCTCTCCGATTCTTCACCTTTTCCGCCAATCAACCGCCTTTATCTGGCTGCGCGCGCGAGCCTTCACGCCGGCCTGGGAAGTGCTCACGTGCGCCCTGGCGCGGCAGCGAAAGCCCGCGCCGCCTTCTCGAGCCGCACTGCCCTCCAAACTTTTTCCCATCGCCGCCGGCCTGGTGCTGCTGGTGGCGGCGTATGCGCTATACCGCGCGGCCGTGGTGCTAAGCGGACTAACGACTCCAGAAGTGACCTCCACGCTTCAAGCCGCCGGAGCGACATTTCTCCGGGTGACGGTTTCGCTGGCCATCGCAGCGCTCTGGACTATTCCCGCGGGAGTGGCCATCGGCTTTCATCCAAAGCTGGCCCGCGTGGCGCAGCCTTTGGCGCAAATCGCGGCATCCGTACCAGCCACGGCGCTGTTCCCTGTAGTGCTCCTGGTGCTGGTGCGGATCGGCGGCGGCTTGGGAGTGGCATCGGTGCTTTTGATGCTCCTCGGCACGCAATGGTACGTGCTTTTCAATGTCATCGCGGGAGCCACAGCCATCCCGACGGAATTGCGTGAAGCTAGCTCGGTATTCCGCTTCAGCGCACGCCAGGAGTGGACCACGCTCATTCTCCCCGGGATTTTTCCATACCTGATCACCGGCCTCATCACCGCTTCGGGAGGAGCCTGGAACGCCAGCATCGTGGCCGAATATTTCCATTTCCAAGGAAAGACGATGACCACGCTGGGGCTCGGCGCGCAAATCAGCTCGGCGTCCGAATCCGGCAATTTCGACCTGCTGCTGCTTTCCACGATCGTGATGGCGCTGCTGGTGGTATGCGTCAACCGCCTGGTTTGGCGGCGGTTGTATCGCCTCGGCGAAACGCGTTTCCGGCTGGAAACATAGCGCCGTATGATAGCCTCAAGAAGATGTCCAGCCTTGAAATCAAAGTCGCGATGCGACCCAACGGCGGCCGGGTCGTAGCTCTGCACGGACCGGTGACGCTCGAAACGGTCTTCGATCTTCAGAACACGCTTCGCCAGGAACACACCGATTTGATCATCGATCTTAGTGGCGTGCCTTATATGGATTCCGCCGGCTTGGGCGCCATTCTGACCGCCTATGCTTCCTGCCTGCGAAACCACAAAAACTTCGCTTTGGCCGGAGTTTCTCCGCGAATCATGGTTTTACTCGAGGTCACCAAGGTCAACACGCTGGTGCCGATCTTTAACAGCGTCGCCGAGGCGGAAGGCGCAGGCGCCGCGACGGCCTAAGCGTTACCGAGGGAGACGCGGGTTTCCGCCAGGAATCACCTCGGCGCGGCCAACTTTATGAAGTAGTTATGAAGAATCCATAAGGATTCCATGCAGGGGCGAAGCTAATGGCTCTCCGCCCGCGTCCTCCAGTTGTGAGCGCGGATTGTCCGCCAAACCTTGGAAGCTTCCGCGTTCTTTGGAGGCAATCAAGTCATGATCGTGATGAAATTCGGGGGCTCTTCGCTGGCTTCGGCCGCGGCCATCAAATGGGTTGCGGGAATCGTCAAGTCGTATGAGCGGGAGCGCCCGATCGTCGTGGTTTCCGCAATGGGCAGAACCACGGATAGGTTGCAGGAGGCGCTCGAATATGCGGCTCGGGGATCGGCGTATTCGGCGTGGCGCCGGCTGGAGGACCTGCGGCAGTTCCACTTCCAGGAAGCGCAGCGTCTTTTGGGCACCCGAGCACGCCAATTCCTAGAGCAGAGCATCGCGCCGCAGTTCCGCGAATTGCACGGACTGCTGATCGAGTTGGAGGAAGGGCGCCAGTTGACACCCCAGATTACCGATGAGGTGCTGAGTTATGGCGAGCGCCTCTCGAGTGAAATCGTGGCAGCCGCTCTGGAGCAGGCCGGCATCAAGACCAGGCACGTGGCATCGACCGAGGTGATCGTGACCGACGATCACTTCACCCACGCGACGCCGCTGTATTGGGAGACGTACGCGCAACTGCGACACACGGTGGCGCTCGACGCCCGCGACAGCGTGGTAGTGATGGGAGGCTTCATCGGCGCCACGCGCCAGGGCGAGATCACGACGTTGGGGCGCGGCGGGTCCGACCTTACGGCATCGCTGGTGGGCGCCGGCGTATGCGCCAGCGAAATTCAGATCTGGACCGATGTAGATGGCGTGCTGACCTGCGATCCGCGCGTGCTTCACGGCGGTTACCGGCTGCGTTCGCTGGGTTATGAGGAAGCCGAGGAGATGGCACGGCTCGGAGCCAAGGTTCTGTGCACGCACGCCGTGACGCCCGCAGTGCGCCAGGGGATTCCCATTGTGGTGCGCAACTCGCGCCGCCCGGAAATCGAAGGCACAAAGGTGGGCCCCGAGGCGGTGCGCAAACCAGGAGTGGTCAAATCCGTTACCTCGAAACCCGGCATGACCGTGATTCACCTTTTCGTACCGCAGACCGGCATGCTGCGCAGCATCGCGGAAGGTTTGAGCGACCGGTTCGAGAGGAACCAGGTGCACGTGGAATTCGTACAGGCCCAGCCCGACGGCGTTTCGTTCGCCGTACAAAGCTCGCCGCAAATTCCGGAGCTGCTGCGCGACCTGGACAGCTCGGTGCGGGTGGCCGTAGAGGAAGATAGCGCCATCGTTTCCCTGGTGGGCGACGGCATCACCGCGGACGCATCGATCACCAAGCGAGCCATGCTGGCCATATTGAAGGACACCGGCATGCAGATGGCCTCGCAGACCTTCTCGCCCCGTAGCATCAGTTTTGCCGTGCCGGAATCGAAGCTGGCAGTCACGGTAGAGAATCTTCATCGCGAGTTCTTCCGCGCACCCGACCCGGAAATTTTCGCAGCGGCGGACCGCGAGCGGCGGGTGCCGGAGGTTGTGACTGACGGCCACGCTGAGGGACCGGTTCCGGTAGGGGCGTACGGGTGGAAGGTGATGTAGGGCGGTCAACTCTTATCACTCTTTGGCGAGCCAGCTACCGCTTCGCGGGATCCTAGCAGAATTACGTCGCGCCGGCCTTCTTCATAGGGGCTCTCTGCGGTTCTTTGATGGCGGCGCTCGACTTCCACAGTTTTCAGGTGGCGGTGGACGCGAAGCAGCGAATAACTGCGGGGCGTGGACTCCGGCCGGTCCTTGGCCACCGCTCCGAATGATCCGCTGCCGATGACGTGGATGCGGCGTGTATCGTCCAGGTAATGGAGTACGTCGTCACGCTCGTGGTGCACGTCGCCGTGCAGCACGATACGGAAACCCGCATCGGCCAGTTTCTTGGTGGCCTCGGTGTCCGCGACCTTCCGGTCCCCCGCCGCGGCGTGATGCCAGATCGCGATGCCGAGTGGAGCCCGGCCGCCCTGCAACTCCCGCAGAGCTTTGCTGAGCGCGTCATTGTTTAATGAGGCACGCTCGGGATAGTACTGATCGACCTGCCACGCGGAATTGAGGGCCAGGAAGTATAAGCCGCTTTCGCCGGCTACCAAGTCGTATTGCGAGGCCGGGTCTTCTTTATATGCACGGGCTGAATAGAGATTGTGATAGAAGGTCCTGAAGCGG
>CAZKVF010000140.1:0-11222 GCA_964556085.1 uncultured Solibacteraceae bacterium | reverse complement strand
CATTCACCCAGGTCTGGTCGTCGGTGATAGCCCGAAAGCCATCCTCATCGAGTAAGTAGGCGCGGCTGTCCCCGACACTGGCGATATCCAGGCGGTTTTCGTCTTCGAGCGCCGCCACCAGCGTGGTTCCCATGCCTTCCAGTTCCGGGTCCTTCTGCGAAGCTTCCAGCACGCACCGGTTGGCCTCTTCGACGGCCTTAAGCAGAGCCTGGGAATCACGCCGCGGCGCCTGGTCCACGGAACTCGCCACGGTCTCTACCGCCAGCCGCGAAGCGCACTCGCCCGCCTTGGCGCCTCCCATCCCGTCCGCCAGTACGAAGAGCCCGATCTCGGGCCGGATCAGCCAGAAATCTTCGTTATTGTCTCGGACACACCCTCGATCCGATATGGCGAACGATTCCAGCATCGTTTTAAGCTCGACCAACCATTCTGTCACGCTTAAATTACCACGAGATAGCCCACGATAGAATAGTGGTACCGCCTCGGGCATGTTCTCGAAACGTATTTTACTCGCGCTCGAAATGATTAAATTCGAGCACTCGGTGTTCGCCCTCCCCTTCGCTCTCACCGGAGCTCTGCTGGCGATCCGGGACGGCGGATTCAGCATGCGCATGGTCGCGCCGAAGCTCGGCTGGATCGTGCTGGCCATGGTTGCGGCGCGTTCCGCCGCCATGGCTTTCAACCGCCTGGTGGATGCTGATATTGACGCCCGCAATCCGCGCACGAGCAGGCGGCACTTGCCCACAGGAGCGCTGACTCGGGGCTTTACCTGGATCTTTACCGGGGTCGCATGCCTGGTATTTCTTTTTGCTGCCCGTGAATTGAATTCGCTGTGCCTACGCCTCGCCCCGGTAGCCCTCGTACTGCTCTTCTTTTATTCCTTCACCAAGCGTTTCACGGCCTTTTCCCATCTGGTTTTGGGCTTCTGCCTGGGGATTGCGCCCGCTGCCGCATGGATCGCGATCCAGGGAACACTTGACCCCCGTATCCTTTGGCTCACCGGGGCGGTTACATTTTGGACGGCGGGCTTCGACATCATCTATGCCTGCCAGGATTACGAGTTCGACGGCGTTGAGGGCCTGTTCAGTATCCCCCGCCGGCTCGGTATTCCCCGAGCTCTCATCGTTGCGCGCGGCCTTCATGTCCTCATGGTGCTCTGCCTGGCAGCCCTGGTGCGGGACTTACATTTGGGAGTACTGGCGATAGCCGGAATTGCCGCCATCGTCGCTCTCCTGGCCTATGAACACAGCCTGGTGAAACCGCACGATTTCTCGCGTGTAGACGCGGCCTTCTTCACTATGAACGGCTACGTGAGCGTGTTATTCTTTTTTTTCTGGGCGGCTGACATATTCCTTTTGAAACCAGGTGCTTAATGACGGAACCCGTGTTAGAAGACTCCCGCCTGCTGCCAATCCGCGGCAAGCTGGAAGCTGGCGAACGGCTGTCGTTTGACGATGGCGTGGCTCTCTTTCGAACTTCCGACATCCTGGCGCTGGGCTACCTTGCCAACCTGGTCCGCGAGCGGCTTCATGGCGATCTCACATATTTCAATGTGAACCGCCACATCAATCCCACCGACGTGTGTGTCGCCAGTTGCCGTCTGTGCGCGTTCGGCAAGCGCGTGCGCGATCCGCGGGCGTACACCATGTCGCTCGACGAGGTGTGGCACCGCGCCGGGGAAGGCTGGAGCGAAGCCGTCACCGAATTCCACATCGTCGGCGGCCTGCATCCCGAGCTGACACTCGACTGGTACTGTGACATGCTGCGTGGCCTCAAACAGCGGTTCCCGCAGGTGCATCTCAAGGCCTTCACCATGGTCGAGATCGCCTACCTCGCGCGGCGGACGAAGATCTCGATTCGGGAGACGCTCGAGCGGCTGCGCGAGGCCGGAATGGATTCGCTGCCGGGCGGGGGAGCGGAAATCTTCAACGAGCCGGTGCGGCGCATCATCTGCGACCACAAAATCGATGGCGATGAATGGATCGAAACCGCGCGCATCGCGCACCAGTTAGGCCTGCGCTCCAACTGCACCATGCTTTACGGTCACATCGAAAATGAGGAAGACCGCGTCGATCACCTCATGCGCCTGCGAAAGCTGCAGGACGAAACCGGCGGCTTCGTGACCTTCATTCCGCTGGCCTTCCATCCCGACAACACCGCGCTCGATCACATCGCCAAGACTACCGGCTTCGATGACATCAAGAACATCGCCGTGTCCCGGCTGATGCTCGATAACATTCCGCATATCAAGGCTTACTGGGTCATGATGACGCCCAAGATGGCGCAGATCGCCTTGCGCTTCGGCGCGGACGATATTGATGGAACGATTGTCGAGGAGCGCATCTATCACGACGCCGGCGCCACCACCAAGCAGGGCTTGCGCCGCAAGGAACTGCTGCACCTGATCCGCAAGGCCGGGCGCGAGCCCGTGGAACGCGATACGCTCTACCGGCGTGTCGAGCGCAGCGAGGGCCAAGAGCGGGAAGCGACCTTCACGGTTCTGGTTTAAGCGCGCTTCGCCTGTCAGCTAAAACTCGGTTCGCAGCCGGAATCCGACGCTGCGCGGAGGACCTACCGCCGTGCCCGAGAGCAAGCCCGCAAAGTTGATCAGATTCAGCCGGTCCGTCAGATTCATGAGATCTGCCTGCGCGGTGACCGATCGCTTTTCGTGACGCCACAGTTCCACGCCGAAGGATGCATCCAGCGAAAACGAAGGGCTCACACGCCCCCGATCGAGGTTGGCTTTCGAGACGACTTGCGGACCGTACTGCGCCACCAGAAATGATGTGTCCAGGAGCTGATCGCTACCCTCGATCGGAAGCCCGCTCGAATACGAAGCGCTCCAGGAAGTCCAGACGCGCGGCGTGACCTGGTAGCGCACCATGCCTCGCGCGGCATTTCGAACGTCCTGAGAAATGGGAAAGCGATCGCTCGAGGTGAGCAGGGCGGCCGAGTCGGCGTCCAGGAACAGGCCCCCGGAAATGGGATACTGCGCGATCCCGATCGTGTTGGAGTAGCTGATAGATCCCGAGAACCGGCCCCATTGCGGCATCTCCAGTTTCACTTCCACGCCGCGCACCTCGCCGTTCCGGTATGTGATCGGAAAGCTGACACCGGTGTTCAGCAGCAGGTCGTCATCCAGGAAATTGCGGATGTCGCGCCGGAAATAACTGGCGTCCAGCCGAATGTGCCGGGCGAACGATTCGGTGAAGCCGGCTTCATAGTAGTTGCCTCGTGAAGGCTGAATGGGTAGGTAAAAGCCACCATTTAGAGCGGCCGTGGCCGGTGAGGCAGATACCAGCAGGTTCTCGAAGGGAGGTGTACCGAAGGTGCGGTCGTATGAGGCGTGTAGCAGCAGACCTAATGGCTGGGAGTGCCAGGAAACCGCTACCCGCGGGCTCCAACCGGTGTCGTCAACCAGCAGGGAGTAGTGATCAAAGCGCAACCCCCCGCTGAAAGTGAAGTTTCCTAACCGGAACAGATCCTGCGCGTAAACCGCCTGCTCGTGAAGCGGGGCGCTTCCTTGGAATCGGTAGCTCGGTGGGAAACCAGGGTCGATAACGGGAATGCCGGCTACGCTGTAAGAGACGATGTTGTAATTGAACGCCTCATCGAGCGACCCGAACCGCACCTCAGTGCCGGCTTTCCATTCGTGCCGGCCGTGATGGCCGGAAAGATTCCCGCTAAGATATTCCTCGCGGTAATCGCGATTCTGGCCGGCGGCGATTGGCGTAGCGAGCGGATTGGACCAAAGCTGCGCGGAGATGTCCCGAACCATGCCTCGGATCGCGGCCAGAAGCGACGCCGAAAACACGTGTTGGTAGGAAACCTGCCCTTGGGTATCGGCGCTGGTGCGGTCCTGGCGTTGGCCTGCGGCCTCCTGGAGCAGATCGTTGGGTACCTGAAACCACGTCTCGCGGCGGTCCATGGCGACGCGCAGTCGGTCCGAGTTGCTGATATCACGCTCGAGCGTTCCTGTAACCGCCGTATACGATGCGTGGTTGGTGTAGTTTTCCGTGACCGGAGGGTCCAGGTAGTGGTCGGTGACGAATCCTTGCGCCGCAACTGTACCTGTGGTGCGCCCGGCAACGTACTGCCCGGATAGAAACCCGCCAGCCGTGCCAAAGCTGCCGCCTTGGGCCACGGCCACACCATGAAAGCCCGGCGACGTATTCCGCTGGGTATTGATCTCAACCACCCCGCCCAGCTTCTCGCCGAATTCAGCTGGAATGCCCGCGGTATAGACCTTCATCGATTCGACGTTGTCCGCGTCCGCGGCGGGAGAGAATGCCGGCGAGCGGTTGTCGTACATGGGGAACCCGTCCACTACGAATTGGGTGTCGTATTCGGATTCTCGCGGGTGCAGGACGCCATTGGCTTCGAACGTCCAACCGGGCTCGTCCACCACCAGGTTTACCACGCCGCGCCCCGGCAGAGTCACCGGCCGATCCTTTATTTCCATGGAGCCGATGTAGCGGGCGTTAGTGGCCTGATCCAGGTCGAGCAGAGTATCGGCTTCGGTAACCTCCACCGTGCTCTGGATCGGCTGAATCGCCAAAGTTACTTCTCGGGTTTGCGGCAGCGCCGAGCGCAGCTCGATCAATTCGGAGAAATCCGCGAAACCCGCCTGCGTAATCAGCAGGCGGTAGTGGCCGAACGGCAGGTTCTTGAACGAGTAACGGCCTTCTGCTGGCAACTGGATGTTCTGGCGCGTCTGGGTGGACTGGTTTACCAGATCTACTGCTGCCGGCACGGCAGCGCCCGCCGCATCTTTCACGACGAGGCGAAGCTCACCCCGGTCGCTCTGGGCCAGCAAAGCGGACGCAAAAAAGCCAAGTAAGAGCCCCCAGGCCGCCTGAGGCCCCCGAAATCGCCGAACACCGACCATTCTTTTCAAGAATACCCCTAAAGGACTGTTGGAACACCATTTCAACGGTTGAATCCCGCCCCTCAAAGCCCGCGTCCGATATAATGCTCGATGGGGGCTGCCCGGTCCCGATGACCGATATCAAGAAGAAATTGCAGGAAGAAATCGCCGCCTTGGAATATGAGTTGCGCAATGAGTTGCCCAAGGAGATCCTCAAAGCCCGCGCTCATGGCGATCTGAGCGAGAACGCCGAATACCACGCCGCCAAAGATCGACAGGGGTTTGTGAATGCGCGATTGAACCAGCTAAAAAAGCGGCTGGCCGAAGTCTCGATGGTTGACTTTTCGAAGATCCCGCATGATAAAGTAGGCCTCGGTTCCACTGTCGTAGTGCTCGATGTAAAGCGCGAAGAAGAGCTTACTTACAATCTGGTAACGAGCGAAGAAGCTGACGCCGCCAACGGTAAGATTTCTACCACTTCCCCGATCGGGCGCGCTTTGCTCGGCAAAGAAGTCGGTGACGTGGCAATAGTCCAGAGCCCGGGCGGTATGAAAGAATTGGAAGTTCTCAAGCTGACAACCATTCACGATGCTCCCCAATAAACCGAGGACCGTGACGCGGATGATCGGCGACGCATGCGGCGCCATCATCGACCTCATCGTACGCGGGCTGGCGCTCGCTCGCATCTCCCCCAACGTCCTCACATTTCTCGGGCTGGTCATCAACGTCTGCGCGGCGTACCTGTTTGCGCTGGGCCACTTTCGAGGGGCCGCGCTAGTCGTGATCGGCGCGGGTCTGTTCGATATGGTCGATGGCCGCGTGGCGCGCGCCACCGACCGAGTGACGCGCTTCGGCGGCTTTTTCGATTCGGTTCTCGACCGTTATTCGGACCTGGCTCTGTTTATCGGCCTGCTCGTTTATTACGCTTCCATCAACCGTTTCGGCTATATCGTCCTCACTGCCGTGGTGATGACCGGTTCGGTGATGATCAGCTATGTTCGCGCCCGCGCCGAAAATACCATCCCGAAATGTAAGGTCGGCTTTCTGGAGCGCCCGGAGCGCGTAGTGTTGATCATCATCGGCGGCCTCTTCAACCGCATCGCTGCCGTCTTGTGGGTGATCGCGGTCTTGTCCAATCTCACCGTGATCCACCGCATGATTTATACCTGGCGCGAAACCCAGCGCCTTGAAGACGCACAGTTACGCGCCGTGCCCGAGACGACCGAAATCAAGGCGAATTTGTGATGGAACAGGAACTGATCGATCGGTTGGAGATTCGGCAGTTGATCGACAACTGGGTGCTGTGGCGCGATGCCAACCAGTGGGACAGGTTCCGGACTGTTTGGCACTCCGATGGCCGCATGATGGCCACCTGGACCCAGGGCACCTACGAAGAGTTCATCGAGATGAGCAAGCAGGGCTTCGCCAAGGGCGTGCGCATCCTGCATTTCCAGGGGCCGAGCACCATCGATATCCAGGGGCCGCGAGCCATCGCGTTCACCAAGATGATCATCTCGCAGCGCGCTAAGGTGCACGACGTACTGGTGGATGTCAACTGCACGGGGCGCTTTTGCGATTTCATCGAGAACCGCGAGAACCGCTGGGGCATTGTGTTGCGCCAGCCCATCTATGAGAAGGACCGCATGGATCCGGTGGACCCGGCGGCCAGGCTGGAATTGGATTCTGAACGCCTCGCACGCTTTCCCGAGGGCTACCGGCACCTGGCGTATTTGCAATCGCTCATCGGCTATCCCGTCAAAACCGATATGCCGGGATTGACGGGGCCTGAAGTAGAGGCGCTTTATGACCACTGCCGGGCATGGCTGAATGGCGAAGCGCTGTCCAGCGGAGCGCAAGCCGGCCAGTAAGGTGGGGCAGGCGATCTCGTCGCCTGCCAGAATGTTATCCCAGTTCCCGCCCCGAAGCGCTGATCGTCAACCGTCCGTGCTTTACGCCTTTCATGGTGATCAAGGCGTCGGCCACCTTGCGCACTTCCGATGAGGCGCCGCGCACTACCAGCACTTCCAGGCAATAGTCATGATCCAGATGCACGTGTAATGTCGAAAGGATCGAGCGATGGAAATCGTGCTGCACGTCGGTGAGCCTTTCATTCAGTAGCCGCACATGGTGGTCGTAGACCAGCGTAATCGTTCCTACTACCTGGCTGTCCGGGGATTCCCACGTTCGCTCGACCAACTCATCGCGGATCAGGTCGCGAAAAGCCTCGGACCGGTTCGTATATCCGCGGCGTGCGATGAGGCGGTCAAATTTGGCGAGCAGATTGGAGTCGATGGCTACGCCGATCCGGCTGAGTCCGCCCATGCGACACATCGTACCATCGCGCCCCACCACCCAATCTAGACATGGCGGCTGGTCGCGCTGGTGATCTTATCACCGGCTTGGCATCCTGCGGGCCCTCCAGGCCTCTGTCCCTTCGCGCCAATGCCGTGGCACGAATTTTGCTATCGTGCTACCGTGTAGACAACGTGCACATACCCGACGGATTCCTGGCCACGCCGGTGTGGTCTGCGTTGGATCTCGCCGCGGCGCCCTCGGTGGCTTATATGGCCAGGCGCGCGCAGCGCGAGTTCGATGAATCCAGAGTGCCTCTATTAGGCGTACTCGGCGCGTTTGTTTTCGCTGCTCAGATGGTCAACTTCCCAGTCGGACCTGGCACTACCGGTCACCTGGTGGGCGGCGCGCTGCTGTCGTTCACGTTAGGCCCTGCTGCAGCGGCCGTGGTAATGACGGCAATCCTTGCTATCCAGGCGCTCGTGTTCCAGGACGGAGGAATCCTCGCCCTGGGAGCCAATGCCGTCAACATGGCCGTTCTGGGCGTACTGGCAGGTTACCTGCCCTTCGCTCTTTGGGGCAGCGGCAGGTTTCGAAAACTTGCGATATTCGGCGGCGCTGCGCTCTCGGTATTCGTAAGCGCGCTGGCGGCGCTTTCCGAGCTGCTGCTCTCGGGTGTGAAAATGCCTCTACCCGTCTTGGGCCTGTCATTGGCGCTATTTGTGGTTTCCGCAGCCCTCGAAGGCGCCATCACGCTGGCCATTATGCAGGCTTTGGCTCGCATTCAGCCAGGCAGTGTGCGCGAAAACCCCGCGCTGGCTCGTTCCGGCTGGTCGCGGATGCTTGCGATGGTCGCTCTAGCCACCCTGGTCCTGGCATCGGTGGGTGTATTGCTCGCCTCGGCCGCTCCCGATGGCCTGGAACGGCTGGGCGAGCAGACTGGAATTGCTTCCAGAATGCGCATGATCATGCACACTCCTCTGACTAACTATCGTGCCGCTTTTCTGCACTCGGACGTCTTGAGCAAAGCTTCGGCGGGACTCGCCGGAGTCGCGCTCGTCTATTGCGCCTGCCTGGCGCTGGGCCGGATCGCGGCCCGGAACCGGAGCCTTTGATTTGCGTCATGTAGTCTTGGATCGATGGAGCCGCGGTTCCAGCGCGGCCCATCGCCTGGACCCCAGGGCCAAAATCATCTCTCTGCTTTTGCTGCTGACGGCTCTGGCCACAGCCAGCCGGTCGGTGCCCCTCCTCGCTTTGGAACTCACTTTTCTTCTTGCTGCAGGCTTTCTGTGGGCTCGAGTCCCGGTTCTTGGCGCCATGGCGCGCGCTGCGCTTGTGCTCCCATTCGCTGCTACATTTGCAGCGATAACTTGGCTCGGCGGCGATCCCGCGCGTGGCGTGTCCCTGGCTCTGAAGAGCTATGTATCGGCACTTGCCGTTCTATTTGTAATTTCCACCACGCCGCTTCCCACGCTGCTGCGCGGACTTGAGGGCATGGGCGCGCCCCGCTTCTTACTTGAGGTCGCCCAGTTTCTCTATCGCTACCTCTTCTTGATTTCGGAGGAAGCCCAGTTGATGAGTGCCGCGGCGGCCTCCAGAAACGCATCCCTCGCAGCCTGGCGGGGCAACCGGGAGCGCTTTCGCGCTGCCGCCGGAGCCTTGGCTGTGCTCTTCGCGCGCTCTTACCAGCGAGCGGCTCTGGTGCATCAGGCGATGCTCGCGCGCGGATTCGACGGTCGCATCCCGACTCCATCGGCCGGCCGGTTCACTCTGCGTGACGTCATCTTCGTGGCGGTCACTTCCTGTGTTCCCTGGGCACTCCGGTTCCTTGCACCTGACTCCTGGCCGCATTTCTGGCTTCTGGCTCCCGGCTTCGGGCTTCTGTTTACGTGACTCCCCTGATCGAGGTTCGCGGGCTGCACTACCGTTACGACGATGGCACAGCCGCGCTTACGGGCGTAGACTTCCGTCTCGGTCCCGGTGAAAGCGTCGCCTTGATGGGGCCGAACGGGAGCGGTAAGACCACCTTCGTACTGCACTTAAACGGGCTACTCATGGGCGAGGGCAAGGTCGAAGTTTGTGGGCTTGAAGTTCACAAGAAGCATCTGGCGGCCATCCGCCGAAAAGTGGGCATAGTGTTTCAGAACTCGGACGACCAGTTATTTATGCCCACGGTCCTCGAAGATGTCGCATTTGGACTAAGAAACATCGGCATCGAACCGGAAGCAGCGGCGGCTCGCGCCCTCGTGGCCCTGGAAGCGGCTGGTATGCCGCCGGCAGCCGCCGGACGGGCGCCATACCACCTCAGCTCCGGGGAAAAGAAACGCGTGGCCATCGCTGGTGTCCTGGCAATGGATCCCGAAATTTTGGTATTGGACGAACCTACAACTTTCCTGGACCCGCCGGCGCAGCATGCTCTAGCCGCCTGGTTATCCCAATTACCGCAAGCTAAGCTGATCGTAACTCATAACATACGATTTGCAGCGGCCGTTTGTAACCGGGCGGTTTTTTTCCGGGAGGGCCGGATCGTGGCCGACGGATCTGTCCGCGAAATCGCGGAGCGTTTCGGTTGGGACTTCTCCACCGCCACGGGTTAATTAAGCTGTGCGGGACTCAATCCTGCTTGGATGCCTGGGCCACCCTCTTGCGATGCTCGGCCCAACGCTTTTTCTGCGCTGCCGCAATACGTCGCCGCGCAGCCGCACTCAGTACGCGCTTGGCTCGAGGCCCCTTCTTGGCCGCGGGCCCTCGCCCGTTGGGAGCGGATAATCCTCTCCTCCCCTTAAGCTGGCTTTCCAGCTCTCGGATCTTTTCGTCAATTTTCTGTCGCTCGATCTGATAACCTACAAGCGCCATCTGCAAGGTGGTAATATCCTGGCTGCTTCTTCCTCGTGGCATCTCTTCACCTCCGCTTACTATATCATGAGGAATCCTAATTAGAGGAACTATCTTTTCAAGGAAACTTCCACTGCTCATGAGACTTGTCATTCAACGTGTAAGCGAGGCATCGGTAAAAGTTAATCAGAATACATTCGGTTCTATAAGAAACGGTCTCGCCGTCTTTATCGGCATAGGACAGGAAGATACGGAAGCTGACGCGAATTATCTCATCGACAAGCTACTCGGGCTGCGGATCTTTCCTGACGAAAACGGCAAAATGAACCGCAACATCCAGGAAGCGGGCGGGTCGCTACTGCTGGTTTCGCAATTTACGCTTTATGGGGATTGCCGCCGCGGCCGAAGGCCGAGCTTCGACCGTGCTGCCCCGCCAGAGCGTGCTCAAGCTCTCTACCAGTACTTCGTGGAATCAGCTCGTCAGGGGCCAGTCGCAGTGGAAACCGGAATCTTCCAGGCCTCAATGCAGGTACATCTTGTAAACGAAGGCCCAGTTACTCTGCTGATAGACTCCGCCGAGAAAACCGGCCGTTCTGAGTAACACTTTGACGGAGCTGTCGATCGGGCGGCGCTTGTCTCGAGCGTGCCTGACCAAGTTCCAAGAAATCGCGGAGCCAGGCGATTCCCGAGGGCTCGGCGCCTTCAATGATCGTCATAATAAGGACCAATTTGGCGCGGCCCTGGGGCTTGTAAGCCCCGCATGATGGCATTGTATATTTGGGTTGTGGGCCGATGAATTTTCCCAACGCGTTGACCATTTTGCGGATCTTTTTCGTGCCGCTCCTGGTGGCGGTGCTGGTTGAGGAAAATGTCACGCTCCGGATTGCCCGGTGGGTGATTACAAACGAGTGGCTCGCACTCGCGATCTTCCTCGCGGCGGCCGTCACTGACTTGCTGGATGGCTACCTTGCTAGGCGTTGGCGCCAGGAAACTACCATCGGCACCCTTCTCGATCCTATCGCCGATAAACTGCTCATTTCGGCTGCTCTCATCTCGCTCGTCCAGGTGTCGGTCCTTCCGGGATGGATGGCAATTCTCATCATAGGGCGTGAGTTCGCTGTTTCCGGTCTGCGCAGCATTGCGGCCGCGGAAGGCTACACCATCAAAGCCAGCGACCTCGGAAAAACCAAGATGTTCTCTCAAGTGGTGGCCATCTCCTGCATGCTTC
>CAZKVF010000139.1:0-7605 GCA_964556085.1 uncultured Solibacteraceae bacterium | reverse complement strand
GTTTCGCAGGATGTCGATCTTCCTGGTTATTTGGCCGATGGCCGCGGTCGCATTAGTGCCGGTAGTCACTTCCAACAGTTCAGCATTGAGGCCATCGCCGGAAATGCCAAGGGCATCGCATTTGCGATAATCGAAATCCTTAACCCAATTCCTAAAGTCGTCCTGCAGACTATCCAGAACCGCGTCGAGCCCCGGTTGTTGGGGCGTCCTCAAGCCTTTAGGCGGCCCGAAGGGAGATGTCGTACCGGCCCGATACTCCAGCTCGGAAATAACAATTCCAGTTGGGTAAATCCGCAAAAAATAGTCCCGAAACCAAGTAAGCGCGTATTCCTGCGCAGCTCGCGACATCATCTGATCCGGCGCCATTTGGGGGGTGCCTAAACAAATCATGAGTCGTCTCCTTCGACAGGAAATCGGACAAGAGAAAGCCTCGCTGTCTCTAAGTTTTCTTCCTTTGGCTGCCACGGGCAACGATACCTTCCGTCGTAAGAGTAGGCCCGGAGTGCTTTTTCGCACGCGGCCGGGAGCGCACTTTGGAAGTTGGCGGCCACCTACGGGATTTCGGTAGGTCCGGCGAAAACCCGCTCCACGACATGCGCGATTCCGCGGTCAGGCTTTTCGAGACCTGTCTCGAAGTGATTAAGGGCTGAGCGGCAAGCGCTCTCGAGGCTCGTGCCCGCTGTGTCACCTCGGAAAACGTCGCTATTTGACTTCAGATACCAGATCGGCTATACCTCGTGAGGAACGCGGAGTCTCTATGAGAGTTGTCATCGTTTTGTCATTGGCGACGGCCGCTATCGCACAGACGAATTCTTCTTCCCGTGTCGTTAATGGCGTCGTCATCAGCCAGTCTTCCCCAGGCGCGATTTTTTCCGGCATTGGGCCGGGACTGCCCGGAGGAGCCGTCACCGGAGCACCCTACTCGGCGGAAGAGGTGGCGGAACAGGTTCAAACGCTGGCGGACGGAACCCACATCACGCAACCCTCTCGAAAAACTATCTATTATCGCGATTCGTCGGGACGCACCCGCATCGAACGCACTTTTCCGCTGCCGCCCGGCGCAACTGGTGCTGCCGGGCCGAATATCATCGAAATTTCTGATCCGGTAAGCGGCGCTCACTACACGCTCGACCCGCGAAGCCGGACCGCGCATAAATTCTCTTTTCCGAGCGTGCCGGTTCCGCCTGCTCCCGGAGCCAGATTATCCCAGTCCGCGAGCGTTCCAACGGCCATGCAGGCGTCGACTCGGGCGCTGTCACCTTCCTCAGGCGAGAGCCAGGCACAACGGCCGCAGTTCTCACACGAGTCTCTCGGAACACAAACCATCGAGGGAGTTTTGGCCGAGGGTTCACGCACGACTGTGACTTACCCAATCGGAGCCGTTGGCAATGACCGGCCGATTATTTCGGTTTCTGAGACGTGGACGTCTCCGGAACTGAAGACGGTGGTCCTTTCGAAGAACTCGGATCCTCGGAATGGTGACTCCACAACCAGACTCACCAACATCTCCCGCCTGGAACCTGACGCGTCGCTGTTTCAGATTCCATCCGATTACGAAATTGTCGATCAGCAAGCGCAGGGTCGGTAAAGGGTCCTCTCAGAAGAATCTGGTCTAGCGCCATCCAAGTCATGTGGTGGTCTACGCAGATTGGCAGCATCCTACACTGACCGTTGAAGAAATGCGCGTAGTCGTGGAGGAAGCGCACAAACAGGGACGCAAAGTGGCGGCGCATGCGGCCACGGCGGAAGGAATTCGCAATGCGGTTACTGCCGGCGTCGACTCGATCGAGCACGGGCACCAGGCTGATGGCCAAGCCCTCGAGCTGATCAAGGAACGAGGTGTTTTTCTGGCGCCCACAGTGGGCGTAATCGATGCAACGTTCGAAAAACAAAGGTGGTGTTCGTTATGAAAGAAGGTACCGTTGTGAAGAACGGCCTTGGCCGCTAAAACCCGTCGTGGGATGAAGGAAGAACAGCGAGATGTGCTCACGCGCTTTTCCCGTCCCCAATCTCTGATACACTCGTCGCCAGGGTATTGTTAAGGCTTGTTGAAAGCGGACTGGACTCAACAGGCCGGTCCGCATCGAGATCTAAAATATGGACCGTCATCAAATGGAACGCGGCCGCCTCGGCGGCGGCCGGGCCCGCCGGTCCCCCGCGACGCGCATCACTCTCATCGTTATCGCGCTCTTGCTGCTTCTGGGCGCCCGCTCGATCGCCTCGTTCGCCATCGATTACCAGTGGTGGAAGGAAATGGGCCAGTTGCAAACCTGGTTCAGCCTTCTCACGTACAGCGTCGCGCCGCTAGTTGCCGCCACGCTGCTGGCCTTCGTGGTGTTGTGGCTCGCGCACGCCCGCGCTCTCAAGTTCGCCGGAACGGGCCTCAGCGACCACCCGATTTATGCGCGCGTCTCCACGCTCGCGTTCTTGCTGCTTGGCTATCTCATCGCGGCATCTTCCGTGGACACCTGGACCGTCGTCCGCTTCGCCGGTTCCCGCGGTTTGCCTGCGGCCGTTTCCACGTGGCACGACGCCGTCTTCCAAAAGCCCCTTTCCTTTTACCTGTTCGACCTGCCTTTTTATCTGCTCCTGCGCAGCTATGTGCTCGCGCTGGCGATTTTCTGCATCCTCGTGTATTGGATCGCGGCGCGCGGATGGCAATTGCGTTACCGGCTCCCGCAACTCCGGGAATCCCCCGAATTTGATCCATCGGTCCTGCGACTGGAAGGCGGGCTGGAATCGCGGTTCCTGCGAGGCGCGGCTGTCGTGTTGCTGGTGGCAATCGCTCTACGTTTCTTCCTGGCTCGCTACGAGATGGTTTACAACGAGCACGGGACTTTCCTGGTCGGTATCGATTATGTAGACCGGAACATCGGCATCCCGCTGCAGTGGCTCGTGATCTTCGCCTGCCTCGCTGCGGCCGCGCTGCTCTGGACCGGCCGCTGGCTCCTGGCGGGCTCGATGGCACTGGCGTTAGTCGTCGCCTTCATCGTGCCGCGCGCCGTGGGTGCGTTGTACGTGCGTCCGAACGAGATTTCCCTCGAACGTCCTTATATTGACGCACATATTCATGCCACGCGTTCGGCCTATGGCCTGGAGCAGCACGCGCGCGAAGTCGAATTCAAAGCGCGACCTGAAGGCCCCATCGACGTCACCCACAACCAGCTGACACTCGACAACGTGCGCCTGTGGGACTGGCGGGCCTTCCACGATACCATCACTCAGATTCAGGCGCTGCGGCCCTACTATGTCTTCCAGGGAGCCGATGTTGACCGCTACACAATCGACGGCCAATATCGGCAGGTGCTGCTCTCGCCGCGCGAACTGGATCTCAGCCAGTTACCCGCGGCTCGCGCCAACTGGATCAATCCCGCCTTCATTTACACCCACGGCTATGGTCTGGTTCTGGCCGCCGCCAGCCAGATCACACCGGACGGCCTGCCGGTGCTCCTCATCGACAACGCGCCGCCCCAGGTGAAGACGAAAAGCCTGCAATTGACCAGGCCGGAGTTGTACTACGGAGAGGTCACGCACGAACCAGTATTCGTCGATACCGCGCAGGATGAGTTCGATTATCCAACCGGAGAAAGCAACGTTCCCACGCATTATCGCGGAAAGGGAGGTTTTCCGATTTCATCGTTCCCGTTGCGGCTGGCCGCTGCCATCCGCGAAGGCGAGCCCAATATTCTACTAACGGCCTACCTAACGCCCAGCAGCCGCATGATGATCCATCGCCGCGTGGCCGAGCGTCTCAAAGAATTGGGAGCGTTCCTCGAGTGGGATGGCGATCCCTATCTGGTGATCACCGACTCCGGCCGGCTGGTATGGATGGCGGATGGATACACCACCTCGGAGGCGCACCCCTACTCACGAGCCGTCGAAATCCAAGGAATAGGCCGGCTGAATTATATTCGCAACGCTGTGAAAGCCACCGTGGACGCATATGACGGCGAAACACACCTTTATGTCTTCGCGCCCGACGATCCCATCATTGCAGCCTACCGGAATCTGTTCCCGACTCTGTTCCAGCCAGCATCGGAGATGCCCGCCGGGTTGCGCGCCCACGCCCGCTATCCGGAAACTCTTTTCAGTGTACAAGCGGAGATTTACCGAACGTACCACATGCTCGATCCGCAATCCTTCTATAACAAGGAGGATCTTTGGGACCTGGCGCGCCATGTAACCGGCCAGGCTCAAGGCGCCGAGAGCGTGAGCCCTACGTACGTAGTCGCCACCTTGCCTGGAGAAAGCAAGCCCGAGTTCCTGCTTTTGACGCCCTTCACGCCGCGCAACAAGGATAACCTGATCGGGCTGATGGTAGCGCGCTGCGATGGTTCCAATCTCGGTGACATCGTGGTCCTGCAGCTTTCGAAACAGGAGTTGATCTTCGGGCCCATGCAGATCGCCGCGCGAATCAACCAGGACCAGACCATTTCCAAGGACCTCACGCTTTGGAACCAGCAGGGCTCACAGGTGCTGCGCGGACAGACGCTGGTGCTTCCGGTGGGGAACACTTTCCTATACGTGGACCCGATCTATATTCAGGCGACCGAAGCACGCATGCCGCAATTGAAAAAAGTCGTGCTGGCCGTGGGAAACCGGCTGATTTACGCGGACACGTACGAAGAGGCCTTGGGGCAGCTTTCCACGGGCGCGCAGCAAGTGATCGAGCAGGCAAGCTCTCCGGCGACGGCAACTCCGAACACACAGGCCGCTGCTCCTGGGCCCTCCGCCGACCCGCGCATCGCGCGCGTACGCGAGCACCTGCGCCGCTACCGCGATTTCGCCGCCCAAGGCAAATGGGCCGATGCCGGCAAAGAGCTGGAAGCCATCGAGTCCGAGGTGAAGTGAGAGATAACGCCTTACCCGGCGGCAGCCCGCGCAGCGACCTCGTTTTTGGGCTTACGTTGTTGCATCCGGCATTATGATGGTAGGCGGCACTAAAGTCGGTACGGCACGGCCCTTACCTCTTGTCCACTACCACGACGCCGCCCTTGAGCACCACTTTCGCCTTCAGCATGTTCCAGTAACCGTCTAACGGGTTGCCATCCAGAAGGATGATGTCGGCGAGTTTACCTGGTTCCAGTGTCCCCAGCTGCTCGCTCATCTGAATATAGGCCGCGCTGTTCGGCCCCATCAGCTTGATGATGTCCTCGATCGAAAACATCAGGTTCAAGCTCTTCAGTTCATGTTCCAGGCCAGCCTTGGGGTCATAGTTGGTGTCGGTGCCATAGCCGTAGATGACGCCCGCGTCCCACGAAGTGCGCGCGTTCACGGCCTTGTAGCCCGCCTCCTGCCCGCGGCCATCGCCATCCAGGATCGACTCCGGCCAGGGCTTTCCGTCCCTGAAGCGCGGCTTATTGTCGTCGGCGAACACGCCGAAGACCGGAACTCCAAAGCCGATGGTCGACAATTGTTTGACACCCGCCGCTGCCACGCGTTTCGCGTCCTCAAAGCTGAGCCACCCGAAGTGCGGCGTGTGAACCAGCAGGGGCACGCCGGCGTCCACTGCAGCCATCATCGCCTGCGGGCTTACGGCATGCACCTGGACTAAGAGACCCGTCTTCTTGGCCTCGTCCAGGATGGCTTTGAGGGTTTCCAGTTCCTGTGCGGAAGGCCCGGGCTTGGGTGTGAGCGCGATCTCGCCGGTAAACTTGATTCCCAGGCCGGCAATCCGCCGCACTTCGGCGCGCGCCTGTTCGGGAGTGGTGTTGAGGCGCACCGAGCCCGACGGGATGATGCGCGGCCCGTTGATGACACCCTTCTCGATATGGTCTTGCAGCGTGAGGTTGCCTTCCGCGGGTCCGCCTCCGGACAGGATGGTGGTGTAGCCGGCCTCGAGCAGTTGCTGCATCTGCTCCTTTTCGTTAGGGCCGGTATTGATGTGCCGGTGGCCATCAATGTAACCGGCGATCGCGGTCATACCCTTGGCGTCGATAGTTTGGAGGCCCTGAGTATTAGCAGCGCCCGCGGACACGGAAGCGATCTTACCGGCGCGCACGACCACGGCTCCCGATTGGATTACTGCGCCATTGCCCACCACCACACGAGCGTTTATTATGGCCACGTTCTGCGCCGCCACATGCCCGGCGACCAGGCACGCCAAGAGGCAATAAGGAAGCAGTTTTCGCATGTTACTCATCCTCCTTGATGCTTTTAGAGCGCTTCATCATAGCCTGAAGCATTCTTCCAACCGCCCCGTGGACTTCGACCGTCGCCATGAGGGAAACCACTTCTGTGGTGGGCGACAAAATGAATCGCCGGGCGACAGCGTCGGAGCCTACGTTCATTTCGCTCGCAAGGGCAACAAGAACCGGAGAGAGTCTTAGCCCCGCCGCACCTACGCTCCCGCCGGCTTGCTTTGTCCCGCGATGTGGGTATCGAAGAAAGCCAGCGTAAGGGGCCACGCCAAAGCGGCGGCCTGGGGATTGTAACTGGCGCGCTGATCGCAGAAAAATCCGTGGTCGGCGAATGAGAACTCCACATTGGTGAAGTTCTTTTTGGCCGCGCGCAGAGCGCTGGTCACGGAGGCGACCGATTCCGGTGGAATGTGCTGATCCAGTCCGCCCCAGAAGAACAGCATCGGCGCCTGGATGTCCTTCAGGCGGCCGAGCAGGCCGGGATTGAACTGGCTGGGTGCGATGCCGCCGCCATAGTAGGAAACCGCGCACGTCAGCGGCAGCGTGATCGCCGCCAAGGTGGAAACCCTGCCGCCCGCGCAATAACCAGTGGAGCAGATCTTGAGTTCGCCCGGCTGCCCCTGTATCCATAGGCCGGTCGCGCGAATGTCGGCTTCCAGCCCGGTATCGGTCATCTGCTTCAACTGCTCAAAGCCCGGCCCCATGTCGGTATAGCCGCTTTCAAAGCCGGGGGCCGTGCGATGGAACAACTCGGGCGCAATCGCCAGAAGGCCCTGTTTGCCGAACCGCTCGGTAACGTCGCGGATATGCGAGTTGATTCCGAAAATCTCCTGGAAAACAATGAGGGCCGCCTTGGGCGTGCCATCCGGGCGGGCAACATAGGCACGCATCGACGTGCCGTCATCGACAGAGAGGTTGACGTATTCAGTTTTCATGGGAATCTCAGGAGGATTATATACCAGGGACCTTCGCTGACTACCAGGGGCTGAAGCCCTCGCCCTCGTCCGATTGCGGCACGGCTCAAGCCGGGCCCTGATACGAGGCCCACAGCACTTCCACTCTCACGTTGTGAAATACCGATTATTTCGTGGTGACCTGCCGTTTCCAGTACTCCCACGCACGGTTGTTCGCGGCTGCGCCGGCGGGCTCAACGTTCGAGGTGCGTTTCGCGCCGGGCCCCCGCTCCAGATAGCTCACCGTGCCCCCGAGGCGGATGGCCTGCTCCTCGACGCGGGCATTCATGTTCAGGAAATAGGCGTTGCTCACGGCCGTGGGCAAGCTAGGGCCGGTAATCGCTACCCCGTGGCCGAACATGAGAATGGCTGTCTTGTTACCCAGCGCCTGCGCCAGCGACTTGCCCAGCGCCGGATTGCGGATGAGCATATCGTCGGCAGTACCGCCGAACTTGCGAACGTCGAATATGGGAACACCGTCCATGATGAACGAGCCGGTATGGATCATGTTG
>CAZKVF010000138.1:0-5836 GCA_964556085.1 uncultured Solibacteraceae bacterium | reverse complement strand
AGGGATTTACCCCCCGGACCGGTCATCGGTAACTCGGTTGGAATCTGAAACTTCATCCGTACGCGTGGGTCTATGACCCGTCTCTCCCAGGGGCGAGAATCGGTCCAGGGAGTCATATGGATCTGCTCGTTTCGGTCGTGTTTGTCTGGTCTCTGGAAGCGGTAGTGCTGCTGCTGTACTGCCAGCATCGGAGCGTGCGCAGGCACGCGGCCTCTGTCAACCGGCATTGGCTATACCAACTCTCTGCTGACCGGTATCGCCCCATGCTTCGCTTGTTGGATGAGCAAGACTTCAGCCGGCTCCGGAACCAGCCTGGATTTACTCCGGACATGGTCAAGAGAGTACGGTTGCAACGCCTCCAGATCTTTCGCCAGTATCTCGCCTCGCTGAACCTCGATTTTCAACATGTCGTCCAGGCTCTCAAGGTGGTGATGGCGGAGTCGCCCCAAGACCGTCCGGACCTTGCTCGCGTGCTGGTCCGCATACAAATTCTGTTTGCACTTGGCATGCTGCGGGTCCGCTTACGGCTGGTTCTGTATCGTTGGGGCTTGGCCAAGGTAGATATCTCACCGCTCATCGGAAAGTTCGACCTCGTGAGGGAGGGATTACGCGCGCTCGCACCCGCGGGATATTCGTGTTAATGGCGGCCGCAGTTGATGCGGGAAGGCGTCTAGTCTTCCAGCACGTCTTCCGCTTTATAGCGGGCTAGCGGGTTCTCGGGCTCCGGAGGCGCTGGCTTATTCATGATCACGATGGCTGCCACTACGGGCACAATGAGCACGATTACCAAAACAAGGTAGGAAAGGGGCGCATATTTGGCGAGCCATTCGCCGGTACCCGTGAGTGAGTGTTCCAACATGCCGCGAGACGCGGGCATGAGCATGATAAAGATCAACACGAACAACCCGATGCCGAGCAGTGACATCATAGTAGTACTAGATCCTAACCGAGAGGAACTCACAGGCGAAAGTTCTCCTCGGTCAACTTTGGACTGCTAACCGCTCTTTCAAAGAAAAGCAGGGACTTAGCGGCACAAATATCCCACCGGAACTCACGAGCGCGACAGGAGCCTTGTTGGCCTTTCTGGGCGCGGAGGTCGGGCGACAGCAGCAGGCGCGTCAGAGCGTTTCGCAATTCCGCGATGCTCCGCGGATCCACCATCACCGCGGCGTCGCCGGCCACCTCCGGCAGCGACGAGACATTTGACGTAATCACGGGGACGCCGGCAGCCATAGCCTGCGCTACCGGGAACCCGAAGCCCTCATACAACGATGGATAGGCGAAGATGGCGGCCCCCGCCGTAAGTGGCGCGAGGTCTGGTTCGGGTACATAGCCCAAATAACGCACCTCCTTCAAACGGGCGATCGTCGCGCTCGGTGCCCAACCGGCGGGTCCCGCGACTACCATGTCGAACTCTTCCCGCAGGGACAATTCCATCGAGGCGTAGGCGTCCAACAGCGTATCGATGTTCTTGCGCGGTTCAATCGTTCCCGTGAATAGCACGTACGGACGATGTAACCGGTAGTGCTGCTTGACCCGCGCGATGGCATCGGTGGGCACCCCAAAAAAAGCTTCGGCCACACCGGAATGAATCACCGTGATCTTTTCCGGAGGCAGTCCGAGCACGCGCACGGCATCGTCCTTGGTACTGCGGGAGACTGCGATCAAGGCATCGGCTCGCTTCAGAATCTCGGCGAAATTCCGGTCGGCCCGTCGATTCGCCTCCGACTGCAGTTCGGGCATCAGCCAACAGGTCATGTCGTGAATGGTGGCGGTCAGCCTTCCATGGCGCGGGGGTTTGCGTAACAAACTGCTGATGTGGAAAATGTCAGCTTCCCGCCCGCCACGCCCGCCGGGCGGGAAGCCGGCGTGATTCGCCAGAGCCAGTGAAGCCAAACCTGAAAACGTCGGCCACCACCCGGCCACCGAGCGCTCGTGCGTGAGCGGCCCAAGTTCTCCGAGAGCGGGAAATGTGCGAATGCAGTCCGCACCGGCGGCCTCGCGCAGATGCTGGATCCAGTAATAGAGGTAATTCTTGACACCGGCACTGCGTACGAGCAGGGGAACCGCGTCAATCACGACTCGCATTTGTTCTCTGTTCTCGACCTTGCTATACTCTCAGTTTATGGTCAGCACCGTCGCCCGGCATCACCATCGCCATCATGCCCCCACGCGACGGGTGGTGTTCTGATTCCAATCAAACCATACTGGAAAGGACGCCCGCCGCAGTTTTGGCGGGCTTTTTTATTGGCTTCACCATGGATCTGGACTTTGCAAAAGCCGACGGCCTGGTAACCGCCGTCATTCAAGACCACCTCACTGGCCGCGTGCTGATGGTCGGCTACATGAACCCGGAAGCGTTCCAGCGGACGGTGGAAACCGGCTACGCCACCTTCTACAGCCGCTCGCGGCAAAGACTCTGGCTGAAAGGCGAGAGCTCCGGCCACCGGCTGGTGGTGAAGAGCATTTCAACCGATTGCGACCGAGATGCCCTACTGGTGCAGGTGGAGGCGCAAGGTCCCGGCGTCTGCCACGAGGGGTATCAGAGCTGCTTCTTCCGCACGCTCGAAAGCGGTGATTGGAAAGTGTCCGAAAAGCCGGCTTATGACCCCAAAGCGGTCTATGGGGAAAAGGCATGAAGCTCAAGCTGGGGATTCCCAAGGGCAGCCTGGAGAATGCCACCGTCGATCTGGTCCGCCGCGCGGGCTTCTCCATCGTCACCAGCAGCCGCTCCTACTTCCCGGGAATCGACGACCCCGATATCGAGTGCATGTTGATCCGAGCGCAGGAGATGGCGCGTTATGTCGAGGACGGCATTCTTGACGCCGGGTTGACCGGCCGCGACTGGATTGAGGAAAACGAGGCGGATGTCGTGGCAGTCGCCGATCTGATCTACGCCAAGCAAAGTTTCGGCAAAGTGCGCTGGGTGCTGGCGGTGCCCGAGGCTTCCGATTTTCGCTCCGTGAAGGATCTGGAAGGCAAAATCATCGCCACCGAACTGGTGGCCACCACCAAACGCTACCTGGCTTCCCACGGCGTTTGCGCAAAAGTCGAATTCAGTTGGGGTGCCACCGAGGTGAAGCCGCCGGTATTGGCCGACGCCATCGTCGAGGTGACCGAAACCGGCTCCTCGCTGCGCGCCAACAAGCTCAAAATTATTGACACCATCCTGGAATCGAACACCCAATTGATCGCCAACAAGAATGCATGGTCGGACGTCTGGAAACGCCGCAAGCTCGAAGACTTGAAAATGCTTCTGGAAGGCGCCATCAACGCTCTTGGCAAGGTAGGCCTGATGTTGAACGTTCACACGAAAGACCTCGAGGCAGTGCTAAAAGTTCTGCCCGCCCTCAAGCGGCCCACCATTTCTCATCTGAGTGACGACCAATGGCTAGCCGTCAATACGATTCTGGATGAAACTACTGTGCGCGATATCATCCCACGGTTGAAACAGGCGGGCGGCGAGGGGATCGTCGAGTATCCGCTCAACAAGATAGTCCTGTGATCCGCATTCTTCAAATCGAACAGGTAGGCCGGCTGCTGGCGCGTAAGGCGGCGCGATTCAGCGAAGCCGAAATGGTGGTGCGTCCGATTCTGGAAGCTGTGCGGCAGCGCGGCGACACGGCGTTGATGGAGTATGCGCGCCGGTTCGATGGCCTGGAAAGGCGCAGCGTCCGCGTGCCGGAAGCGGAATTAAAGCGCGCGGCGGGCGCCCTGTCGCCGGATTTTCGCCGGGCTATGAAGACGGCTGCGGCCAATATCCGTGGCTACGCCCAGCGGCAGATGCCGCGGGAGTGGATGACCCATGCGGCAGCGGGTCTGCGATTGGGGCAGGTGGTGCGGCCGCTCGACACCGTGGCGGCGTATATCCCCGCGGGGCGGTATCCGCTTCCCTCCACGGTAATGATGACGGTGATACCCGCCCAGGTAGCAGGCGTGCCGCAAATCTGCGTGGCCTCTCCCAAAGCGGTGCCGGAGGTTCTCGGAACAGCGGCCATGCTGGACGTGCGGCAGGTGTTTCAAATGGGCGGCGCGCAGGCCATCGCCGCTTTCGCGTTCGGAACCCGCACGGTGCCGCGTGCCGACCGCATTGTCGGACCAGGAAACATTTATGTTGCCGCAGCCAAGAAACTGCTGGCCGGGGAAGTGGGGATCGATTTCGTGGCCGGCCCTACCGAGATTTTAATCGTTGCAGCTGACGGCGAACCGCGCCACGTCGCAGCCGACATGCTGGCCCAGGCGGAGCACGATGCCGATGCCTCGGCGGTGCTGCTGACCACGTCAAAACGCCTGGCCCAGGCCGTAGCCAGGGAAGTCGAGCGGCAACTCGCCATCCTGCCCACCGCCGGGGTGGCGGCCAAATCCATTGCGCGTAATTCCGCCATCATCCTGGTGCGTTCGCTCGAGGAAGGCATCGAAATCGCCAACCGCTTTGCGCCGGAGCACTTGAGCATCCCGCAGGAAAGCCTGCTCGCCAGAGTGCGGCACGCGGGGAGCGTTTTTGTCGGACCGTTCAGCCCCGAGGCCGCTGGCGATTACGCGTCCGGCCCGAACCATGTCTTGCCGACCAGTGGTGCAGCGCGAATCCGTGGGGGACTCGCGGTGACGGACTACCTGAAAGTGATTTCCGTGCAAGAGCTATCGGAGGCCGCGCTTCGGCGTCTCGCCCCGGCCATTACCACTTTGGCGCGCGCAGAAGGCCTGGAGGCACACGCGCGCTCCGTGGAGGTGCGGCTCGATGGCCGTTAAAACTCCCAAGCTGCCTAAAGGTGCCATCAAGCCCCGTCCCGCTGTGCTCGCGATGAAGCCGTACTCACCGCCTACGGCCGGCCGGGCGGACAAACTCCGTCTCGACTTCAACGAGAATACCGTCGGCTGCTCGCCGCGAGTCATTGCCGCGTTACAGCAGGCAGTCAATGCCGGGACGCTGGCCGTGTATCCCGAATACGGCGACGCCAAAACGGCCATCGCCCGCTACTTCAATGTAGCGCCCGACCAGTTCGTCTTCACCAACGGCACCGACGAGGCTATTCAGGTATTCATCAACACCTACGTCGATGACGGCCAGCGGGTGCTGCTGCTCAGGCCTTCGTACGCGATGTATCGATTTTACGCCGAGGTAGCTGGCGCCAAGGTCTGCGAGGTGGACTATCCTCCGCCCGGCATGGAATTTCCATTGCAGTCGGTTCTGGATGAGATCACGCCTGAGACTCGCGCGGTGATCTTAGCCAATCCCAACAATCCAACGGGAACCGGCACTTCGCTGTTGGGGCTGGAGCGCATCCTGCACCGCGCGCGCAAAGCCGTGGTGCTGATTGATGAGGCGTACTACGAATTCTCGGGCGTTACCGCCCTCACCGAAATCGAGCGTGTGCCGAACCTGTTCGTCTCGCGCACGTTTTCCAAGGTATTCGGGATGGCCGCCATGCGGCTCGGCTGCTTGTTCTCCCACCCGGCGAACATTCAGTTTTTGCACAAGGCACAATCGCCCTACAGCGTCAACTCGCTGGCGGTGCTGGCGGCTCAGGCGGCAGTGACCGATCAGGCCTACATTCAAAATTACGTCGCCGAAGTACTGGCGGCCCGCGAACTGCTGTGCGTGGGGTTGGAGAAACTGGACATCGGTTATGTTCCTAGCTCCGCCAATTTTGTTCTGGCGAAAATCGGCGAGCGGGCTATCGAAGTGCGCGATGCGCTACGCGCGGAGGGAATCCTGGTGCGAGACCGGAGTTACGAAGCGCCAGGTTGCGTTCGCATGACGGTCGGGACTCGCGAACAGACCCGCCGCCTGATCGAGGCATTGGAGGAGGTCTGGAGGGTATGAGCCGGCCGATTC
>CAZKVF010000137.1:0-4421 GCA_964556085.1 uncultured Solibacteraceae bacterium | reverse complement strand
AGTGGGAAAAGTCGTGACCGGTCTGGGCGCGCAACAAAATGAAGATCTTTCTCAAGGCGCTCTCGCCCTTAGGCGGCACGGCGGTTGGAGTGGCTTCGGGCCGGCTTCCACTGGCGGCTCGGGCGACATAGGCGATAATCTGAGGCGCCATTTCGGCCGGCGGCAGCACATAATCCACAGCACCCGTGGCTATGGCGCTGCGCGGCATGCCGTCGTACTCGGTGGTATCGGGGCTTTGGGCCATGACCATGCCGCCTTCGCCCTTGATAGCTCTGACGCCCAGCGAGCCATCGCTACCGGTGCCGGACAACACGATGCCGATGGCCCGCTCGCCCTGGTCCTGGGCCAGAGAACGAAAGAAAAAGTCGATAGGAAGGCGCTGGCCGCGGGGGGCGGTTGGCTCGAGGAGGCTGAGGGAGCCGCCGAGGCAGGCCATGTCGCGGCCTGGAGGAATGATGTAGGCGCAATTGGGGTGCACCAGCATGCCGTCTTCAACTTCATAGACCCGCAGGCGGGTGTAGCGCCGGATGAGATCGGTGAGGATACTCTTGTGGTCGGGCGCGAGATGCTGCACCAGGACGAAGGCTAGGCCGGGATCGCTGTTCGCCGGCAGGCCCGAGAAGAAGGCTTCGAAAGCCGATAGGCCTCCCGCCGAAGCGCCGATTCCGACGATGGGAAAGCCGCTGCCTGCCGAGGGCTGGCGCTCTTCTGGGCGGGCGTCTTGGGGGACTTCGCTGGAGGGTTGCTGGGCGACGGGGGTATCTGTAAGCTTTTCCAATACCTTGTCGCTTTCAGGGGAATTCTTAGGCTTGGTCCTTTTGGCCATAGCTCTACCTGCGGCGGCACCGTACCGGGGAGGCGTTACAACAGCTCAGGCCGCTGAGAATATAACAACACCTATTTGAATGCTAGCGAGAATTGACATCGAAAGCTAGCCCGCAGGTAGAGGTGGGGCAGGCGCTTCCGCTTGCCTCTTTGTAGCGCCGGTTGATAGGGCAGGCAACCAAAATTGGTAAGCTGGATAGCCATGATCCAACAGCGCCATAGCCGGAGAGGATTCATGGGCCTGGCCGGAGCCGGCATCGCGGGCCTCGTCAGCCAGCCCTGGGTACAAACGGCCGCTGCGGCCGAAGGACCGGACGCCGATCTCGTGGTGTTCAACGCCAAGGTCTATACCGTCGATTCCCGCGTACCGAAAGCGGAGGCGTTCGCCATCAAAGCCGGCCGTTTCACAGCCGTGGGCAGCAACGCCGAGATCCGGGGGCTCATCGCAAAAGGAACGCAGACATTCGACGCCCGGCAGATGACGATTGTGCCCGGGTTCATCGATTGCCACAATCACGCGCCGGGCAATACCTTGCTTTACGACGTGATCGTCGGTAATCCATACGTGGTGGAGTTCGTCACGATTTCTAGCATCGTGGATAAACTCCGCGCCAAGGCCCGCGAGACGCCGCCAGGGACCTGGGTCGAGGGATATTTCTTCGACGATACCAAGGTGAAAGATAATCGCCAATTGAACATTCATGACCTCGACCAGGTCTCGAAGGATCACCCGGTTGCGGTCCATCACCGCGGCGGCCACACGTCGTATTACAACGGCAAGGCCCTGGAGCTGGCGGACATCAATAAGAACACGCCCAATCCGCCGGGTGGGACTTTCGATCGCGACGGCGACGGCAATCTGAACGGCCGCGTGACCGACCGGGCCATGAACGCGCTCAACCGCGCAGGCAAGCGGCCTTCGTTTACCGAAGAACAGATGCTACAGCGCGATCGCGACGGGCTGGCCTACATTTCGAAGCAGTTTGTGCGCTATGGCGTGACCAGCGTGCACCACGAAGGCGGCGATCTGGAGGCGCTGCAGCAGGTGCGCGCGCGCGGCGAGCTGCTGCACCGCGTCAGCTACGAGGCTACGGGGAAGGTGCTCGAGGCCATGATCTCCGGCGGCATCATGACGGGATTCGGAGACGAATGGATCCGCCTGGGCGCCACCAGCGAGCACACCGTCGATGGATCGTTTTCCGAGCGCACGATGGCGCTCAGCGCGCCATATCCCGGCATCTCGCCGCCGTATAAAGGAAACGTCACCGAAACGCAGGAAGACCTCAACGCCTGGGTCGAACGCGTACACCGGGCGGGCATCCAGGTGAACTGCCATGCCAATGGCGATGTCGCCATCGATATGTTTCTAACTGCCGTGGAGCGGGCGCAGCGGCTGTTTCCGCGCGCCGACGCGCGTCCTAAGATTACGCATTGCACCCTGATCAACGATGACCTGGTGCGGCGCATCAAGGCAGCCGGCGCCGTGCCCGCGTTGTTCACATCATACGCTTATTACAATTCCGACAAGTTCGTGTTCTACGGCGAGGATCTCATGAAGCGCTCCATGGCCTTTCGCAGTCTCATCGACGCCGGGGTATCCGTAGCGGCCGGATCGGACTTCAGCCCGGGACCGTTCGACCCGCGCATGGCGATTCAGGGAATGGTGACGCGTACCGGTTGGGACGGGAAGACCTGGGGAGCGAATCAGCGGATCGGCGTGGAGGAAGCCCTGCGCGTCAACACCTTTAACGGCGCTTACAACTCGCACGAGGAAGCGCTTAAAGGATCGATCGCGCCCGGTAAGCTGGCGGACTTCGTCGTACTGTCGGAGGATCTGTTCACGGTTCCGCAGGACAAGATCAAGGACATTCAGATTGTTCGCACGGTGGCTGGAGGAACGGCGGTGTACGAGGCGTGACGAATTTCAGGTAACGCCGCCGTTCTAGGTCGCGCCGGTGGTCTTGCCACCGGGGGCTTCAGGGAGAGTTTTGAACCTTTCGTTGCGCGGCTGCGTATAGACGTGAGACGTTGGTACCGCTGTGCCAAGCCCCATTCTGGAAGCTGACTGTCTCAAGAAAAGCTATGGCGACCTGGTAGCCGTGAGCGGCGTCTCCCTGCGCGCCGGCGCGGGGGAGACGATCGGGTTGCTGGGGCCGAACGGCGCCGGTAAGACGACCACGGTTTCGATGATCGCGGGGCTGGTGCGTCCCGACTCGGGCGCGGTGCGGATCGAGGGACGGCCGCTGGCCGGGGATGCCGATCCCAACAAGCGGCGTATTGGGCTGGTGCCGCAGGATCTGGCGCTCTACGACGAGCTGACGGCCGAAGCCAACCTGCAACTGTTTGCGGCGCTGTACGGCTTGGAGGGGGCGGCCGCGCGGAAGGCCATGGGCGAGACGCTGGAACTCGTGGGTCTCCGAGACCGCGCTCACGACCGAGTTAAAAACTACAGCGGCGGCATGAAGCGACGCCTCAATTTGGCGGCGGCGCTGCTGCACGACCCGCAAATCCTCCTGCTGGACGAGCCGACCGTGGGAGTGGACCCGCAGAGCCGGAATGCCATTTTCGATAATCTTGAAGTTCTGAAGCGCAGCGGCAAGACTCTGCTGTATACGACGCACTACATGGAAGAAGCGGAGCGCCTCTGTGACCGCGTGATCATCATCGATCATGGCAAGGTCGTGGCGGATGACACTCTGGCCGGGCTGTACCGGATGCTGCCGGCGGCGAACCTGCTGGCGGTGGAGTTGGAAGACGGGCACAAGGAACTGCGGCTTGACCAGCTGGCAGCGCTGCCCGGCGTTCATACCGCGAAACTCGAGGCCGGAACGTTGCGGGTCGGAGTTGCGGATCTCGCCACGGAAACGCCGCGCCTGCTCGCGTGGCTGGTGGAGCGGGGCCACCTGTACCGGCACGTGGCGACCGAGCGCGCTGATCTTGAAACCGTGTTCCTGACACTGACCGGAAGGAGCTTGCGCGATTCATGATGACCGCATTTCGGGCCCTCGTAAGGAAAGACCTTCAGTTGTTCCTGGTGGACCGACGCGCGCTGCTGATGAGCTTCGTCGTGCCGATCGCCATCGGCTCATTTTTCGGATACGTTTTGGGCGGCCAGGGTAACGAAGAGAGGGCCAGGATTCCTGTGCTTGCGGTGGACCAGGATGGGAGTGAGATTTCGCGCGAGATCGTCAAGGAGTTGTCCGCGGAGAAGGCGCTGGAAGTGAAAGCTCTTACCAGCGGCAAGACCGCCGGCGCTACAGAGGAAGTGCGGGCAGCCGTTCGCAAGGGCACGGCCACAGTAGCCGTGATTATTCCCGCGAATTTCGGGCAGGATGCGGGGCGAGCCTTTTTCGGTCCGACGGCGAAACCGGAGATCGCGGTGCTTTTCGACCCTTCACATTTCGCCGAGCGCGCCATGGTGGCAGGGATGCTCACCGGGGACGTGATGGAGGCAGTGAGCAAAGAAATGTTCACGGGCCAGAGCGGGCGCGAAGTGGTGAAAGACTCGCTTGCGCTGCTGGAGCAAAGCCAGGTTCTGCCCGCGGCGGACAAGCAGCCCCTGGAAGACCTGCTGCGGAGCGTGGACCGCTGGAACC
>CAZKVF010000136.1:0-23969 GCA_964556085.1 uncultured Solibacteraceae bacterium | reverse complement strand
AAGGAGAAAGGTGGCAGGGGTGAGCGGGCTGACAGGAAAGCCCGTCGTCATCTGGCCAAGCACGGAGGGCCCCGTAATCAGCCAGAAGCAAGGTGCAATACGGCCCCGCCAGCGCGTGTGAAAAATCCAGCACACGGACGCCTTCGAGTGCCGTCCGGGGCGGCTGCAAATAATGACGTGAACTGTCCACAGGCGGCTTAGGCCCTGAGTTCCCCGGACTAGCGCTTCCTGCGTCCGATTCCAAACTGATCGGCCAGTACCGCTCGTTGCGGTTTCCCAGTGACGGTGCGCGGAAGCGCTTCGACGAACACGATATGGCGGGGAACCTTGAACGCGGCCAGGCGGGTCGCCGCGAACCGGCGGAGTTCCAATTCTGACGCCGTGGCGCCGCTATGCAGCACTACCGCGGCTGCCACATCTTCTCCCAAAGTTTCGTGCGCCACGGCGAACCCCGCCGCTTCCGCCACGGCCGGGTGCCCCGCTAGTGCTTCGTCCACTTCCTGCGGAATAATCTTTTCGCCCCCGCGGCTGATCATCTCCTTCAACCGGCCGGTCAGGAACAGAAACCCTTCGCTGTCCAGACGTCCGAGATCACCAGTACGGAACCAGCCATCGCGGAAGGCGGCTTGATTGGCTTCCGGGTCGTCCAGGTATCCCGATGTCACCGACGGGCCCCTCACGATCACCTCGCCTTCCGAATCAGCAGGGAGGAGATTCCCTTGGGCATCCGCAATGGCCACCTCCAGGCCGACGGTGCGCCCAACGGATCCCAGCTTCGTAGAGTCCGGACTGGAAAGCGTGACTACACCGGTTTCCGTCAGGCCATAGCCGCTCAGCACGGGAGCGCCGATTGCCTTCTCCAGCACCGCGAGAGCTTCTGTCTGGGCCGTGAAGGCGCAGCGAATCAAGCGTAAGGGAATCCGCCGGAAGATCTCCGGTTCCCGCCGGGCCAGTTCCAGAATGGAACGGTTTAACGGGGGGCTGGAGGTGAACCAGGTCGGCTGGAACTCATCCAGCCATTCCACGAAGCAACCGGGATGGAAACCCGTCGTGCTGATTACGGCGCCGCCTGAGAATAACTGTGACAACCCAGCCGCCAATCCGGAGTGATGAAACAGGGGCATTACGCTCAGGAACCGGTCCGCCGTGCTTAGGCCCAGCATTCCCTTTTGCCGGATCGCAATGGCCCGCAGGTTTTCGCCCGTCATCGGAACCAGTTTCGGCCTGGCGGTGGTCGCCGAGGTGAACAGCAGAAGAGCCGTATCGGTGGTTCGCACCCGGGACGCCAGCCGCTTCTTTTGTGGCAAATCTATACGGAAAATGCCTGCTGGATCATCCGGGGTTGAGTGGGTTCTCAGCACATCGATACCGAGAGCATCGGCCGCTTTAACAGCCGGCGAATCGCCGCAATCCGCCACCACGAGGATTCGGGCCCCTAGCCGGCCCAGATAAAACCGATACTCGTTTTCGGTTAACGCCGGATTGAGGGGCGCGCCGGCGCCGATGCCGGAAGTGCCCAGAAACGCGGTGATCAGTTCAGGGCCGTTGGGCATCACGAACGCTGCCACTTCGCCCGGCCGAAAGCCCACTCGGCTCAAAGTTCGGGGAATCGTCTGCAGATGCTCCCAAAGTGCGGCGTATGTCAGCGGCCTGCGTCCGGGCGCCCCCAGCGCGGTGGCGCCGGGCGTCTGGGCAGCATGCTTTTCAAGCCCAAGGAAGTCATTGAATCCAGCGGGGGAGGGCTCACTCATTGCCGGAAGGTCTTCCGATCCGGTCTTCGATGTATGCGGCAAGCGCCGCCACATCCCTCAGGAACTCGAACTCAATGACCGCGGGTTCCAACTGAATGCCGAACTCTTTTTCGACAGCCGTCAGAAATTCGAGCACGGCAATGGAATCGAGACTGGCCGCCGAATCCAGCATCTCTTCATAGCTCATGCCCTGTCCATTGCCATTCGAATGCAATAAACCGGCAAACACCCTCCGAATTCGTTCCATTGCCTCCCCCGAGGCGTTTCCGCAGCTTAAAAGCTGATCCATTGCTCCCACTCCTCCGGATATTCCTGAATCTGATTCTCTAAAATTCGCACGAAGTTCGGAAGATTCGCGCGAACGAACTCCTCGCGTCCAGAAGCCGTGACAACCTCGAGCGCAGGACCGAATTTGATTCGAAAACCAGAACTCCTGCCCAGACTGAGCATTGGCACAACCGCGCAGCCCGAAAGGCGGATGATTTCGAAGACACCGGTTTGGAAATTGCGCGGTACGCCGAGAAATGGCCATACAGCAGACTTAGTGCCCGAGCGGCCGTCAAGAAGGATGAAAACGAGACCGCCTGAACGGAGCCGTTGCAAAATCTTCAAAGCGACAGCGTGATCCTGGACATAAATCACTTCGCCCGCTATCGAGCGCAAGAATTGCACCCGGCGCGGCTCCAGGAAGCGCCGTCCGAAGCGTCCCCACCAATCTCCTACTGTAATTCGGTCACGCACGGTGAGCATCGGATATCCGTGGGTGGCCAAATATCTTTTGGCCACGCGGTTGGCGCAAAAATGGCCCGTGAGCACGATGACGCCCCTGCCGGATGTGATTGCGCGCTCGAGGTGCTCCAAGCCGTCGATTCCGGTGCACCGCAGCTTGGGCGCACAGCCGGGCCAACTGAGGATGAGGTCGTCCAGCATGCGGCATTTGGAGTTGGCCAGCATGCCGCGCGCGAGTGCGGGCGCTCGATCGCTGGTAATGCCGGCGCCATGCGCAGCCAGCATGCGGCCGGCCACAACTTCCACGCGCTGCTTAACGCGAAACCGGAACAGCGCACCGAGGCGATAAATGAGCTTCGGAACGCCCAGCGCGGCCAGAAGCCGAAAGGGGTAAAGATATAGGAACCAAAATAGATCGTCGAGCGTGATGAACGGTTCCCTAGGTGAGGATTCCCGGCCAGAGCCTGGCTGGTGTTGGTCAATCAAATTTCGCGTTTGTGACAGGGGGAGTGCATCCCCTTTTTGGCTCCCGGCACGCCTCCTCTATGGCGCCTTGCACGAGAAACTTGAGGCGTCATGTATGCTGCCCGTCCCCTTGTACACCGCTACTTGTGGATAAGGGCACAGAGGACGCGAGTTGTCTACGGTGCCGCCCGTGACGTGGGTCGCGACCAACATTTCGGGCGGAATTCCGCCTTCGCGCCATCGCTCCAACGCGGCCATACCGTTGAACTGGTTGGGTCCCGGGCCACCGCCGCAATGTTGCATGCCGGGCACCATGAACAGCCGAAACCAGTCATCCTGTTTCGATCCCATCTTTTTCAGCACGCTCGCGTGGTAATTGATGCTGTTTTCGGGGGCGATGGCCGTGTCGTTCCAGCCGTGGTACATAAGCAGTTTCCCGTTGCGCGCTTTGAATTTCGAAAGGTCCGGATCAATCGCATTGATCACCCCATCATCGCGCTTGTCCGCAGCCAGCGTGTCGCGATCCAGATCGAAATTGCGCCAGTCCCACTGCGGGTCGGCGTATGTCAGATACATAAAGGTGTCAATCCCGATCTGCGGCGGCGCCTGGTTGCTCACCACGTTTGGCCACGCCAGTTCGCTACCCGGCTCGAACGACGGGAAAATGAGTTGCCCGTTCTTGAACTTCGCCGGCGCATAGATCCTCTTCACGGCCGCGATCTGGTCTGCCGTCAGGCAGATTTCCGTTTCTGCTCCCTTACATAGCAGTACCGCCGGATCGAACTTGCATTTGCGGGGATCATTTAAGAGGCCGTCCTTTACGTTATCCAGGGAATCGCAAGCCGCCAGCACAGCCTTATTGAGAAGCGGCATTTTGCTGGCGGGCAGGATATTCTCACTCCCCTTGATCGCTGCCGAGCCGACTTCCACCGTCCAGGCGTGAAGATGCGTTTCGTAGTTGGCTGGGGCACCGGCGAGAATGGCGTCGAAATCTTCGGGGAAGCGCTGCGCCTCTTTCAGGCCCTGCCGGCCGCCGGTCGAGCAGCCATTCCAATAGGAGTACAGCGCCGCCTTGCCGTAATACGCCATGATCAGCGACTTGGCCTTGACGGTCGTCTCGTGAACCGCGCGCCATGCAAAGTCGATGTATTTTTCCGAATGGCCCAAGGCAAAAACCGCGCTCCCTCCCTTGTGGCCGGTATCGGTCGATGCGGTGGCGTACCCCTCACGCAGCGCTGCAGCCATGGCAGGGTAACTGATGATTCCGGCGAATCCCCCGTTGCCCACTGCCTCGAACTTCTTATTCCAGTCGGCAGCCGGCATCCAGAATTCCACTTCGATGTGGGAATCGGTTGACGGCGCAATTATCGCCGTAACCTTGCAGTGAGCCGGAACCATGGGCGGCGGCGTCGCCGGAGCTTGTCCCGCGGGTGCGCCGCCCCGGCCCGGAATTTCCAGCGGACCGGCCGCCACCATCTCCGCCGCAGTGATCGCGGTATCGGGCAGCGCGATGGATTTCAGGTTTTCGCAGGAGTTCGGCGACTGGCCGTACAACATGGCCCCGCACGCTATTGTCCCGAACGTCGCAAGTAGGACTTGCTTCATGAGGCGCCTCCAAGGAAGCTTTTACCGATCAGCATTCAGCAATCGGAAGTAAACTCCTCTGAAGGGCATATTCTATCCCAGCCGGTGAATTGCTTGAACGCTGCCGGCCGTTTAGCGCTGCAGTTTGTCAACCGCCTCCCTGGCCCTCTGGCCTGCGTGTCATGGGTTACACTACTAACTATGCCGGTTCCTTAGCTCAACCCCGAAAAGCGACTGCAGCCGCGGCCGGAACGGCATCTGCAGCTATTAAATCTCTTCGTTTGAAGGAGTTGAGCGAATGATCAGACTGTTATCGGGAGGCTTGGCATTAGTTGCGGGGGTAGTCGCCTTGCCTGTCGGTGTTTCCGTGAAGCAAGCTCAGTATCTGCCGATACGCGAGTATCGGTTCGACCCCAGGCTGGAATCGCTGAAAAGATTCTTCCAGAAAGCTTCCTGCCCCGCTGTGAAATACGTCAGCGCGTTTGTGGAAGCGGCCGACCGGTACGATCTCGACTGGCGGCTGCTGCCGAGCATTTCCTACGTTGAATCAACCGGAGGCAAATCCGCACCCAATAATAACCTCTTCGGCTGGGACTCGGGCCGCGCCCAGTTCCGGTCGCCTGCCGCCAGCATCCACGAAGTCGGCTACCAGCTTTCCCACTCCGCGTTGTACCGGGATAAAGATACGGACGGCATCCTTGCGACCTACAATTCGAACGTGGACTATGTTGCCAAAGTCAAGGCCGTGATGCGCAGAATAGCCGCCCAGGAGTGACCCCTCCCGGCAGCCTGAGGGCCGTCATTCCGCCGTTCGGCCGGCTACCGTTCGATTGCCCAGCGGCGTTGACAATGCGCAACGACTCGGCGTATAGTTGCTAACATACTGTTCTGTCAGTAATTTGCTGGTAGCACATCATGGTCTCGTCCCGGAGCATGCAGGAACTCGGCGAACGCTCCAGTCCTCTTCTGTCGCGAACGCGCCTTTTGACTGCAACCGGGTGGTGAGGCAGTGAGGGGCGGAGGGGTGCATGGCCGAGGAGCAAGACAACGAGCAAGTGGACCAGCAGGTCCCGCAGAGCTACGAGGAGCTCCTTGACGACTACTCCCACTTTGGTCCGCCAGCCAGCAATGAAGTCCTCGCGGGTACAGTCCTCAGCATCACGGCCAAAGACGTAATTGTCGATTTCGGTTACAAGTCCGAAGGTGTAGTTCCTCGCGAGCAGTTTCTGAACGCGGCCGGGGAAATTACTGTCCATCCGGGCGACGTGGTGGACGTGATGATCGAGCACGGCGAGCAGCCGGAAGGCTACGTGCTGCTCTCACATACTCGTGCCGCTCGCCTGCGCGTTTGGGACAACCTGGAGAAGGCTTTTCAGGATCAGCTTGTCATTAGCGGCCGGGTCACACGGCGAGTGAAGGGAGGGTTAGCGGTCGATGTGGGCCTGGAAGCCTTCATGCCTGGTTCGCAGGCCGATCCGCGGCCGATCCACAATCTGGACACGCTGATCGGACAAGACGTTCCGGTCAAGATCATCAAACTGAACCGGCGCCGCGGCAATGTAGTGGTCTCCCGCAAACTGGCCGTGGAAGAAGAAGTCACGGCCCGCAAGAGCAATACACTGGAGCATCTTTCCGAAGGCTCCGTGGTCACAGGCGTGGTCAAGAACCTGACCGATTACGGGGCCTTCGTCGATTTGGGCGGTATCGACGGGCTGCTGCACGTGACGGATATGTCGTACGGCCGTGTAACACATCCATCGGAAATGCTGCACGTCGGCGACGAAGTAACGGTGAAGGTCCTAAAGTTCGACCGCCCAAAGGAGCGTGTTTCGCTGGGCATGAAGCAGCTTGAGCCCGATCCCTGGCAGACCGTGGCCGAGCGTTACCCGGTGAACTCCCGCGTAATCGGCCGCGTGGTCAATGTCACCGATTACGGCGCATTCGTGGAACTGGAAGCCGGTGTCGAGGGTTTAATTCATATCAGTGAGATGACGTGGTCGCGCCGCATGAAACACCCGTCCAAGGTGGTTAAGCCCGGCGACCAGGTGGAAGCTGTGGTGCTAGAGGTTCATGGCAAGGACCGGCGGATTTCTCTAGGCCTCAAACAGCTCGAACCCAATCCCTGGACCACCATTGACAGCCGGTACAGCGTGGGCTCGGTGGTGGAAGGGCGCGTTCGCAACATGACGGATTTCGGCGCCTTCATCGAAATCGAAGAGGGCATCGACGGGCTGGTGCACGTCTCGGACCTGTCATGGACGCAGCGTGTCAAGCACCCTTCCGAGGTACTGAAAAAGGGACAGATGGTGCAGGCCGTGATCCTGAATATCGACTCGGCGTCCCACCGGCTGTCCCTGGGAATCAAGCAACTCCAGCCCGATGCCTGGGAGAGCTTTTTCCAGACTCACCAGGTGGGTGATATGGTGCATGGCCGCGTTTGCCGGCTGGCGAGCTTCGGAGCGTTCGTGGAACTGGCCGAGGGCGTAGAGGGGCTGTGCCACTTTTCGGAAGTCCCTGGATTTTCAGGCGGGCGGCGCGGGCGCGACCAGCAGCCGCCCCTGGCTGTCGGCCAGGAAATGGATTTCAAGATCATCAAGCTGAGCGAAGCGGAAAAAAAGATCGGCCTTAGCCTGCGCGCCGTAGCGGACGACGAAGAGAAGACCCGCCTGGAGGACTACCAGCGCCAGGCGGCCGCCGCCACCACGACCATTGAGGAAGTCATGAGCCTCAAGGACCGCGACCACGAATAGCTTGCAAATTGCCTGTAATCAAGAGATACTGCGGTTTCGTAAGCCATTGAGCGAACAAGGAGAACTGGATGACCAAGGCCGATCTGATTGAAGAGGTCTCCCGGGTCGTGGAGATGACCCGTAAGGAATCCGAAGTCATCGTGGAGGCGATTTTCGACAGCATTGTCCGCTCGCTCCGCACCGGCGACAAAATCGAGATCCGCGGATTCGGTAGCTTCCGAACGCGGCAAAGGCAGCCTCGCATCGGCCGCAATCCCAAGACCGGGGCGCGCGTTGAGGTGCCGGCCAAGAAAATTCCCTATTTCAAACCCAGTAAGGAACTGAAAGACGTCGTAAATAATTCCGCGGTTTCGGCGGAGCCTGCCGCTCCGGAACAGGTGCCGAACCCCTAGTCGCGTGCCCGCCTGATTCCAGTGCTCTATGAAAAGTTCGAGATCCCCTGAAGGTTGGTTCGCAAAGGTTCTCTGGGGCCTTGGCTTGCGGGCACAGAACTAGTCCCCCAGCATGGATTATCTTTGGACCCCCTGGCGTTATCAGTACGTCACCAAGGCGGGGGAGGCGGATGAGTGTATCTTCTGCGCCACCGTCGCCGATACGGCGCATGACCGCGAGCGCCTGGTCGTGCATCGCGCTTCCCGCAATCTCGTAATGCTCAATCTCTATCCCTACACAAGCGGCCATCTGATGGTTGTGCCATACGAGCATGTGGCTACGCTCGAAGCCCTCCCCGACGAGACCCTGGTGGAACTTATCCGCCTGGCGCGGCTGGCCGAGGTGCATCTGCGGGCGGTCTATCGTCCCGAAGGATTGAACCTGGGCTTCAACATCGGTCGCAGTGCCGGTGCGGGGATCGCCAACCATCTCCACCTCCACGCCCTGCCGCGCTGGACGGGAGACACCAGCTTCATGACCTCTGTCGGCGAGACACGCGTGCTCCCGGAGGATCTGGAAATAACCTGGGAACGGCTGCGCGCGGAATTTTCCTGAGGGTCGATTAGGGCCGGCTCGGCGCAGGTGACGATTATCTGCGCTCCGTATATACTCAACTTTTGCCCGATTCTACAGCTTCTTCAGAAAGGTGGTGGCAGGCGTGTATCGATGGATCAGGTTCAACCAGTTGGCTTGTTCGGCCTGGATTCTCTCTGCGGTTGCGGCGGCGCAACAAGGGGCTCCGGTGGTGAACCGGGAAGCCAATGTCACTCCAGTGCCTTTTGAGCGCATTCTACGCGCTAACCAGGAGCCGCAGAACTGGCTCACCTATTCCGGCACCACCATGAGCCAGCGGCACAGCTTGCTCGGTCAGATCACACCGGACAACGCCAAAGACCTGACGCTGAAGTGGGTATTTCAGTCACGGTCGATCGAGAAACATGAGGTCACGCCCCTGGTGGTAGATGGGGTCATGTATACGATCCAGGGCATCAATGATGTCTTCGCGCTCGACGCCGCCACGGGCAAAACCATATGGAGGTATCTCTATAAACCGGATGCGGCGGCGCGCAACTGCTGCGGCCAGGAAACGCGCGGGCTGGCGGTGCTGGGCGATAAAGTCTATCTGGCGGCGCTCGACACCACGCTGATCGCGCTGAATGCCAAAACCGGGCAAGAGGTCTGGAAAACGCAGGCAGCCGATCCGAAGCAGCGCTACTCGATGACGCATGCACCGCTAGCGATCAAGGACAAAGTGATTGCCGGCGTGGCGGGCGGCGAATTCGGCGTCCGCGGCTTCATCGCCGCATGGGATGCCAATACGGGCAAGGAAGTCTGGCGCTTTTATACCGTGCCCGGACCGGGCGAACCCGGCAACGAAACATGGTCGGGCGACTCGTGGATGCACGGCGGGGCGCCGATCTGGGAAACCGGCTCTTACGATTCCGAAACCAATCTAACGTACTGGGGCACCGGCAATGCCGGACCGGATTGGAATGGCGACGCGCGCAAAGGTGACAACCTTTACAGCAGCACGGCCATCGCGCTCGACGTCGATACCGGCAAACTGAAGTGGCATTACCAGTTTTCGCCGCACAACGAGTTCGATTGGGATGCCACGCAAATTCCGGTGCTGGTCGATATGCCGTTTGGCGGCCAGCCGCGCAAGCTGATGCTGTGGGCCAACCGTAACGGCATGTTCTACGTCCTTGACCGGACGAACGGAAAATTCCTTTTGGGCAAGCCATTCGTGAAGGTGAATTGGGCCACTGGCTTTGACGAAGCGGGACGGCCTATTCGGGCGCCCGGGATCGAGCCCACTAAAGACGGCACGTTGGTATACCCGGGCAATCAGGGCGGTACGAACTGGTATAACCCTTCCTACAGCCCGCGAACCGGCCTGTTCTATATCCCGGCATGGGAGAACAGCTCGTCGATCTACTTCAAAACCGGGGAGCCACCGCAATTCAGCGAGACTCAGAGTTTCACCGGGGACCGTCCCAAGCCGGGCGCGACCACGGACGATGTGTTCGCCGCGATTCGCGCCATCGATCCGCAGACCGGCGAGAAGAAGTGGGATTTTCGCATGTCTGCGCCTAACACCGAAGGGGGCGTGCTGACGACGGCGGGCGATGTGCTGTTCGCCGGAGGGCGCGACGGACAGTTCCTCGCCCTGGATGCGCGCAGCGGCAAACTGTTGTGGGAGACGAGCCTGGGACCTTCGGTTTCCGCCGGCCCGATGACTTATGCCGTGAACGGCAAGCAGTATGTGAGCATTCAGGCGGGTAGCGCGCTATTCACGTTCAGTCTGCGGTAGAGATAACCCGGCTGTGGCGTTTGGCGCGCGTGTATCATTGCAGCGCCATGTTCGCCACACAATAATCAAATACCGCGGGAAGACTCCGGAACCTCGCACGGCTTCCACCGATACTGATACAATGGCCCGCTATGATGGCCTCCACTTCCCGAAGCCGCCGCCGCTTTCTGCGGTTCCTAGCGGGGAGCCCCGTGCTGGCGCGGGCTTGGGCCCAGGATGCCCTGAAACTGACCAGCGCGAAGGATGCGCTGAGCCTGATGGATTTCGAGGCCGCCGCGAAACGTGAACTGCCGCCCGCGCATTGGGGTTACATGGCGTCGGGCGTAGATGACGATTACACTCTGAAGATCAACCGGGAGGGCTTTAAGCATTTCGCTTTGCGGGCGCGGCGGCTGGTGGACGGGAGCAAAGCGGATCTCAAAACCGAGATCTTTGGCACTACGTGGGAGGCTCCCATTTTTCTGTGCCCGGTGGGCGGGCAGAAGATGTTTCACCCCGAGGGAGAGGTAGCGGTGGCGCGCGCGGCAAAGGCGAAAAAGACCACCCAAATCCTCTCTTCGGCTACCTCGAGCGCGGTCGAAGACGTCGCCAAGGCGCTGGGCTCGCCGCTGTGGTACCAACTCTATATGCCGGTCCGCTGGGAGGGCACGGAGAAACTGGTACACCGCGTGGAAGAGGCCGGGTGCCCGGTGTTGGTGTGGACGGTGGATCTGCTGGAGGGTCGCAACCTGGAAACGGCCGAGCGCTTCCGCCGCATGGACACGCGCGAATGCCAGGGTTGTCACGCCTCGGCGCGGGGGGGCCGTGCGCCCGCGGATATGCCCATGTACAAGGGCATCGAAGGCGGCTTTAACCCTCCGGCGGCTAACTGGGAAACCCTGGACCGGCTGCGCAAACTAACCAAGATGAAGCTGGTGCTGAAGGGCCTGGAGACGCGCGAAGACGCGCGGCTGGCGCGCGAGCACGGCGTTGATGGCATCCTGGTTTCGAATCACGGCGGACGCGCCACCGAAACGGGCCGGTCGACGATCGAAGCGTTGGGCGAGGTGGTGGACGGCGCCGGCGACCAGATGACCGTAATGGTGGACGGAGGTTTTCGACGCGGTACCGATGTCTACAAGGCGCTGGCGCTGGGAGCGCGCGCGGTGGGCATCGGCCGCCCATACGTGTGGGCGCTTAGTGCATTCGGGCAGGAGGGCGTCGAGCGCGTGCTGGATATTTTACGCGCCGAGCTAACGCTCACCATGCGGGAATGCGGAACACCCAGCATCAAACAAATCACGCGGGCTTCGATCCAGCCCGCCGATACTCGGATCTAGAGGTGCATATGACGTTGATACGATTGGCGGGCTGCGCTCTGGTTGTGGCAGGGTTGGTTGCCGCGCAGTCCCTTGACTTCGAGACTTATCGAACAAAAGTGGAGCCCATTTTTGTGAAGAAGCGGCCGGGGCACGCCCGCTGCGTGGCCTGCCACGAAGCAAGCAACAATGCGTTCAAGCTGGAACCGCGCGCGGCGGGAGCAACTTCCTGGACTGAGGAACAGTCGCGCAAGAATTTCGAAACGATTTCGCGGCTCGTTAAGCCAGGTGATCCTACCCGCAGCATCCTACTCCACCACCCATTGGCGAAAGAGGCCGGCGGCGACATATTCCACAGCGGCGGTCGCCAGTTCACATCGCAGGACGACCCTGATTACATGACCGTGGCGCAGTGGATCAAGCAGGGGAAGTGAGCGAGTTGGGCGGGCCTTCGGGCCTGCCGGCGGACTTCGACCCGCCGCGCCGCCCGGAAGGGCGCGGCAGCCTAAAAGGGCGGCCGGGTGTCATATTCCTGCCACGCGCGCAGTTTCTTCCCAAAGGCGCTTGGCCGCCTTGTCGTCCTGTGCCTGCGTCGATGGAGTTACGGCCCGGCATTTGACGAAATACTGGCCCGTGATTGCCGCAGGCTCGTCCGATGTCGCGAGGTAAATAATCGTTTCCGCGCCTTTCTCGGGCGTGATCGCGAATCTTTTTAGGAACCCGATCACGGAAGAGGAAATGCCTCCATTGTTATCCCCAAATCGCGTAGCTACGAAGCCGGGATGCAGGCTATTGGTGGTGACTCCAGTGCCTTCCAGGCGGCGTGCCAGCTCCCGGGTGAACAGAATATTGGCGAGCTTGGAGCGGCCGTACACGACGAAGCCGCGATAGCCCCTCTCGCTCTGCAGATCGTCCAGATCGAGGCGAGCCCGCCGGTGAGCTTCGGAGGAGGTGTTCACAATTCTAGCCGGGGCCGCGGCGATCAACCGTTCGCGAAGTAAGTGAGTCAGCACAAAGTATGCGAGGTGATTGGTGGCGAAGGTCAGCTCAAGGCCGTCCGCGGTGGTCTGGCGCGGGGTGAACATGGCCCCGGCGTTATTGATCAGCACGTCAACGCGCGGCTCGGCAGCGGCGATTTCGTTTCCGACGCGCTTCATATCCGTGAGCCGCGAGAGATCGGCGTTATAGACCGCATGGGCAGCACCGGGTGACTGCTTGCGAAGGCGCCCGAGCGAGGCCTCGCCGCGCGCCCGGTCGCGCGCCACCAAAATCAGGCGGGCGCCCATACCCGCGATACTCTCCGCAGCCACCTGGCCGATTCCCGACGTGCCGCCGGTCAGCACGACGACCTTACCTTTCATATCCGCCATATGTAGGAGTGTATGCGAGGAGCCGGCCCCTGGGATAATGGCAACGTGAAATTGCGCGGCGTGTTGTTCGACATGGATGGCGTCATCTACAACGACGACACGCCCATTCCGGGTGCGGCCGACGCCGTGCGCTGGGCCTTATCGAAGGGCATTCCGCACCTGTTCGTGACCAACACAACCTCGAAAAGCCGGGAAGCCCTGGTGGAAAAGCTGCACGGCCTGGGGATTGAAAGCAGCCCTTCGCGGATTCTCACGCCTTGTGTTGCGGCGAGCGAGTGGTTGCGGACGCAGCCCTCCGGCGCCGTGGCCCTATTCGTGAAGAGGACTGCCCGCGAGGAGTTCCAGGGCTTGCCGCTGGTAAATGACAACGCGGAAACCGGCGCGACTTACATAGTAGTTGGGGATCTGGGAGAGGAGTGGGATTTCAAGACGCTGAACCGGGCCTTCCGGTTACTCCACAACCAGCCCGAGGCCCAACTGATCGCACTCGGCATGACCCGGTACTGGCAAACCGCCGGCGGCGTCTCGCTGGACGTGGCGCCGTTTGTAGCCGCACTGGAACACGCTACTGGAAGGCAGCCAAAGGTTTTCGGCAAACCGGCGGAGGCGTTCTTCGGAGCGGCGGCACGGCAACTGGGTCTCGGCAGAAATGAAATTGTCATGATCGGCGATGACATATACGCGGATATTGGCGGCGCTCAGGCTGCCGGCCTCAGAGGCGCGCTGGTCGAAACCGGGAAATTCCGCGCCGCCGACCTGGAAGGACCGGTCAAACCGGACGCTGTACTGATATCTATCGCCGGCTTACCCGACTGGTGGGAAACGGCTGGACTCAGCTCTGTAAATTCAGGCTGCTAACCGGGCCAACTGTCTGTTCCCTAACGGTATCACCGGTCTTACCCGATTGTGACCGGCGGCGGGTCATGTTATAGTCAAGTCGCGTTTGAATAGCTTGTCCGGTCGAGTGTGTTTGAGCGTCGTCCAGCTTGTTTCCCTCTCCGATGAGCGCGCTATCAATCGTCAGGAGGAGTCGTGAAGAATATTTTTGTTGGCAACCTGAACTTCCGCGCTACCGAAGAGTCGTTGCGGGCCTTATTCGAGCGGTACGGCGTGGTAAACAGCGCCAGGATCATGACTGACCGGGACACCGGGCGGTCGCGGGGCTTTGGTTTCGTGGAAATGGCCAATGACTCGGAAGCTGACCAAGCGATCGCCGCGCTCAACGGCTACAACATGGAAGGCCGAGCCTTGAATGTCAACGAAGCTCGCCCGAAACCCGAGCGGAGTTTCGGCGCGGGAGCGGGAAGAGGTCCGGGCGGCAGGCCAAGCGGAGGCGGACGAGGCCCGCGGCGGGAGCCGAGATTCTAACGCTCCTTCGCGTTTTCCAACTCGACCCAAAAGCTCTCCCGCCACTGGCTACCCGGCCGAACATTTTGTAACTCAGAGTAGCGCCCTTCGTGCGCCAGGTTGAACGCATTCGTCACGGCAGCCATCGGTTCAAAGCAGATGTAGTCGCGGCCTGCAGGCGCATAGATCACCGCCACGTGGTAATTCGGCCCATAGGCCACGCTGAGTCTCTCTCGCGTGCCTTCCACCCAAAATCTCGCTCTGCCGTCCTGGCCGCGAATCAAATCCGTAAAGACATCATCGAGCTGATTCCCGCGCAACGGAAACGGGTCGGCTAGGTTGGCAGGCCGGCGCGCGCCGGTAGGGGTCAGGAACTGGTCGAGTTCGACATGGTCGCGCGCGGCGATGTGGACTTTCCATTCGTCGCGCGGCGCATCGTGTAACTGGAAATACGGATGAAATCCGATCGTCACCGGCAACGGATCTGCTGAAAGATTCGTCAGAAGTGTGCTGATTTCGAGAGCGCCGCCGGCGAGCCGGTGACTCATCGTAATCTCGTGCGCGAACGGAAACTGGGCCATCAGCTCCGGATATTTCCAGAACTCCAGGCGGCTCGTAGCGAACGCGACGTCGGGGCCGGCGTCGAGCGAGATTACCTTCCACAACGACGAAAACAACAGCAGGCCATGAATGGGCTTCTGGTTGGAGTCGCGGCGGAGATAGCCGAGGGTCGGATTCAGCCTATAGTTATTCCCATTAACCCAATACGTGTCTCCATCGAGACGGTTGGCCCAAGGCGCCAGGAAAGGGATGCCGCACAATTTGCGTTCCGCCCGAAGCTGGGCCGGCCCGCTGTAAGGAAACCACAGCAGGTTTCGCCCTCGAGCCGAAAACTCGTAGGCGATATTGCCCACCGCGGGGGCGAGAGAAACCTGCATTTCCAAGGTTGCATCGGTGAGTTGAACCACCTCGATGCCATCGACAACAGCCGTGTGCGCGGAATACCGTATCAACGCAGGATTGTATCAGTACTCGACGCCGATGAGGAACAATCCCTTGGCCGGCGCGGTCGGCCCCGATTTGGCGGGAAGCACAGACAACTCCTCGATATTTCCCTTCCCGGCTTCGAGAAGCGTGCCTACCAGGTTGCGAACCATGTGCTTCAGGAAGCCGCTGCCCCGTACCCGATACAGCATCCGTCCACGCCCCACCGTGATTGCCGATTGATAAATCGTGCGGACTTTGGAATGGCCCTCTTCATCGCGGTCGTCCGCGGCCGCGAACGCTGTAAAATCGTGTTCCCCTTCGAAAACGGCCGCAAGTTTGATCATTCGATCTTCGGTGAGTGGGTAGGGATAATGATGCACCCACGGCCACTCGAAAGGGCTACAGACTTCGTCCCGAATAATGCGATATTCATAGGTCTTTGCCTTGGCGTCGAAGCGCGGATGAAAGTGTGTATGAACCTCTTCGGCGGAGAGGACTCTGATGGCGGGCGGCAGCAGCCGGTTCAGGGCCCGCCGCAAATTCACAAGCGGGATAGGATTTTCGAGCGTGAAGGCGGCCACTTGAGCCAGCGCGTGGACCCCGGCATCCGTTCGTCCCGAGCCGGCGACGCGCACGCGCCGCCCCTCGATTTCCGAAACGGCTTCTTCCAGGATGCCCTGAATTGTGGGAAGATCGGGCTGCACCTGCCAGCCATGATACGGCCCTCCATCGTACGCGACTTGAATTTTGATGCGGCGCTCGGGCCGCACGGGCGTGCTTGCGGACATCAAGCAGGACGCGAGCCGGGCTTGACCACTGGCACGCCCTGGACGCACAGCGGGCAGTCTTCCGGTTGATGCGAACTCAGCTGCAAAGTCGCCAGCGCGACCCTGGGTGCGCCCACCGCGGCAAGTCCGCCGCTGCGATCGATGATCGAGCCGGCTGCCAACACATTGGCTCCCGCGCCGCGCAGCGCCTCGATGACTTCCTGGGTACTGCCGCCCGTGGTGATCACGTCTTCGACGACCACCGCAGCCTCGCCGGGCGTAACTTGAAACCCCCGCCGCAGCGTCATTTGTCTAGTGGAGGTGTCCCGCTCGGTGAAGATGAAGCGAGTTCCGAGAGCCCGCGCGACTTCGTGGCCGATAATGAGCCCGCCCAGCGCAGGCGATGCGACCAGTTGGACCGGCGCTCCGGCAGCCTGCCTCAATTCGGCGGCGAGCGCGCGGCCCAGTTTTTCGGCCGCTTCAGGATATTGAAGCACCAGGGCACATTGCAGATAACCCGCGCTGTGAAGACCGCTCGTAAGACGAAAGTGGCCCTCCAGATAGGCCCCATGCGAACGGAACAGCGCCATGACGGACTCCCCTTGCGTCGTCACAAAGGCCTACTATACCATTGACGAAAAAGGATCTCGTTGCAGAGGAAGATATGCTCGATCGCTTGAACGGAAAATACAAGCCATACCTCTCAGTCGCATGCGTTTTGCTCGCGCTGACCCCGCCCAGCAGCCTGGCAGCCGGCAACCCGCCAGACGCTCCCATCAATCCGCCCGCCGCGACAGAAATTAACGCCACGCGGCCGCCGATCGCTCCAGATGCGAATAATTGGTTTGCGAGCCGGCTGGTGCCCTATAAGTCCAAGCAGGTGCCGCCGATTTCCCTGACGAACTCCACCCGCCTGGACGCGCTCATGCGCGCCGGCGATCTATACCTTTCGATCCGTGATGCGATCGCCCTGACACTCGAGAACAACCTGGACCTGGATTTGCAGCGATACGGAGAACAGATTGCTGACTATAACCTGCTCCACGCCCAGGCTGGTGGGTTGGCCTCCCCGGTGTCCGTTGCGGTGGCTGCCGGACCCGCGAGTGTCACAGGCGGACCGCCTTCATCCGGCTTGCAGACCTACCTCGTGCAGCCGGTCACTCAAGTCGGGTTCCTTACGCCCAGCCTCGACCCGGCGCTAATTGCCAGCGCCAGTTGGGCGCATCAGACTACCCCGCAGTCCAGCAGCTTCGTTACGGGTACGGCCGCGCTCATCCAACGCCAGGATCTAAACAGTGTCACCATCCAGAAGTATTTCTCAACCGGAACCCTGGTGAGTTTCGGGCTGAATGACAACACCATCACTAACAACAACTCTCGCGCGCAGTTCGAACCTTCGACTGCTTCAGCCCTGACTTTGAATTTCACCCAGCACTTGCTCCAGGGTTTCGGGCGGGGCATCAACGACCGGCAGATTCGCATTGCGAAAAACAACCGTGAAGTCTCGGATTTGACTTTTAAAGCGCAGGTGATCGCGACCGTGACGGCAGTGATGGACCTTTACTGGGACCTCGTCAGTTATCAGCAGGTCGTCAAGGTGCAGCAAGACGCAGTGGCCACCGATCAGCGGCTGTATGAAAATAACAAGAAGCAGGTGGAGGTCGGCACGCTGGCCCCCATCGAGGTGACGCGGGCCGAGGCGCAGATCGCGGCTGACCAGCAGGCTTTGACCGTGGCGCAGACGAACGTGCTCCAGCAGGAAACGATTCTGAAAAACGCGCTAAGCCGCAACGGCGTACAGAATGCTGTGTTGGCCAACGCCCACATTATTCCGACGGATCGGATTCAGGTGCCGGACGTAGAAGCCATCACACCCATTCAGGACTCGACTGCACTCGCGTTATCCGCTCGGCCGGAACTGTCCCAGTTCCGAATTTTGATTCAAAACCAGGAACTCGCAATCAAGGGCGCGAGGAACGAACTGCTGCCCAGCTTGGATTTCGTCGCCACCGTCGCCAATGGCGGCCTCGCGGGCTCGCCTGTACCCCTTCCTGCAAGCTGCGCCACGAACCCCAGCAGTACCGCATGCGCGGCTGCGAACCCCTATTTTTCCGGGGGCTACGGCACCGTTCTCAGCCAACTTTTTTCGCGGAATTTCCCGACATACATGGCGGGTTTCAATTTGACGCTTCCCATACATAACCGCGCAGCTCAGGCCGACGTGGTCACAACCCAATTGAATCTGCGGCAGCAGGAGGTGTCCATCCAAAAAATGGAAAACCAAGTGCGTGTGGAGGTACAGAACGCCGTTATCGCGCTCCAACAAGCGCGCGCGCAGCACCAGGCCGCCGCGCAGGCGCTGCGGCTACAGCAGCAGACCGTGGACGCCGAGGAGAAAAAACTCGCTCTCGGAGCGTCGACCGTGTACAACGTGATCCTGACGCAGCGCGACCTGGTTACTGCGGAATCCAACCTGGTGGCGGCGGAAACTGCTTACGCCAAAGCGCGAGTAGAAATCAACAGAGCCACAGGCCAGACTTTGAACGACAACGATATTTCCATTGACGAGGCTTTTCGCGGAGTGGTGAGCAGGCCGCCCAGCCCTATCCCCGACGTGCCTCCTGCCCAAACCCTGCCGCACTAGTGCCGTTTTGGGACTAAATTTTGCCATGCTCGTTCGCTTTTGACACCATTACGTCAGGCGAGCCCCAGGAAGTTATTGCGTCCTGAAGCGTAAGCTGTTTGGTGCGAGAATTGCTCAACACCAGCTTGTGACGAAACCTGCTCAGGCCCGTGAAGAGAAGATTGACCTCCGCCTTGCAGCCTGCCAATTGAGTTACCACGTATGAAAGCCCTCTAGCTGTCCTCAACATCCCACACAATCTCTCTTCCGGGGCCTGGCCTGGGTCTCTCGACAGGCAGCCCCGGTCTAACTTAGGCATCCGGCCCTAGTGTAAGGCATCCCCCGTGCCGCTACCATAGTGCTATGAAGCCCATGTTTGAAGTCGAATGCCCGTGCTGCCAGGCGATTCTGAAAATTGACCCTGAGACCCGCGCCGTGATTGCACACACCGTGCCCGAGAAGCCTCTGCCAATTTCCGATCTAGCCGCGGAAGTGGCCAAGCTCAAGGGCGAAGGAGCTCGCCGCGAAGAAGTCTTCCGAAAACAGTTCGAAGCGGAAAAGAGCCATGGTAAGGTCCTGGAGAAGAAGTTCGACGAACTGTTTAAGCGGGCCAAGGAGAATCCGGACGCGCCGCCGCCCAAGCGGGATATCGATTTCGATTGAGGCCGGAGTCGGGGGGCAGGTTGTGAACCTGCGGCGGTTGTTCAAGCCGCCATGCGCCGGTTGCCAACCGGCGCGCAGAATGGCATCCTGCCCCAGACTTCTACAAAATATACCGGCTCAAGTCCTGGTCCTTGACGATGTCCGCCAGTTGCTTGCGCACGTAGGCGGCGTCCACGCGCACGGTTTTCTTCTTCAAGTCCGGCCCTTCGAAGGAAACTTCCTCCAGCAGCTTCTCCATGATCGTGTGCAGCCGCCGCGCGCCGATATTCTCCGAACTTTGGTTCACCTGCGCGGCGAAGCGCGCCACTTCTTCCAGGGCGTCATCCATCAGGACCAGCTTGATGCCCTCAGTCTCGAGCAGGGCCGTGTATTGCTTGGCCAGCGCGTTTTTGGGCTCCTTCAGGATGCGGATGAAATCTTCCACGCTCAGCGATTTCAGCTCCACGCGAATGGGGAAACGGCCCTGCAATTCGGGGATCATGTCGCTCGGTTTGGACACGTGGAATGCGCCCGCCGCGATGAACAGGATGTGATCGGTCCGCACGAAGCCGTAACGTGTGTTGACGGTCGTCCCCTCCACGATAGGCAGGATGTCGCGCTGCACGCCCTCGCGGCTCACGTCCGGGCCGTGGCCGGATTCGCGGCCGGCTATTTTGTCGATCTCATCCAGGAAAATGATCCCGCTGGTTTCGACGCGCTCCAGGGCGACGCGTGTCACCTGGTCCATGTCGATCAGCTTTTGTTCTTCTTCCTGCACCAGGTAATCAAGCGCTTCGGCCACGCGCATCTTGCGCCGGCGCGTCTTTTGGCCGAAGAGACTGGGCAGCATGTCCTTCAAGTTGATACCCATCTCTTCAATGCCGGCATTGGTGGAGATCTCGAACGTCGGTCCCCGGTCCTTTACGTCCAGTTCCACGATCCGCTCGTCGAGCTTGCCTTCGCGCAGGCGCTCGCGCAATTTCTCCAGAGTGCGCTCGGCGCTCTCGCTCGGTTCGGGCTGCGGCGGCATCAGCAGTTCCAGCAGGCGTTCCTCGGCATTGGCCTCCGCGCGGTCCGCCACCTCATCCAGGCGCTCCTCGCGCACCATGTCGATAGCGATATCCACGAGGTCGCGAATCATAGATTCCACGTCGCGGCCAACATAGCCCACCTCGGTGAACTTGCTGGCTTCCACCTTGAGGAACGGCGAATTCGCCAGGCGGGCCAGCCTGCGGGCCAGTTCCGTTTTTCCCACGCCGGTGGGGCCGATCATGAGGATGTTCTTGGGCATCACTTCTTCGGCCATTTCCGGGGGAAGCTTTTGGCGCCGGATGCGGTTCCGCAAGGCGATCGCCACGGCGCGCTTGGCCTCGGATTGCCCGACCACGTGCTTGTCGAGCTCGCGCACGATTTCCCTGGGAGTCAGCTCATCCAACAGCGGCTCTTCATCCACAGATTGGCCCGGAAGATAGATCACCATAGCCTAATCCAGCTCCTCGAACGTCACGTTATCGTTGGTATAGATGCAGATCTTGCCCGCAATGGCCATTGCCTGTTCGGCGATGTGGCGCGCCGAAAGCTTGGTGGAGCGCAGCAGAGCGATGCCCGCGGAGAGCGCGAATGGCCCGCCGGAGCCGATAGCAGCGATGCCCTCATCCGGCTCGATCACGTCGCCATTACCGCTGACCAGGTAGGTGCTGGTCTTGTCAGCCACCAGCAGCAGCGCTTCCAGGTGACGCAGAACGCGATCGGTTCGCCACTCTTTGGCCAACTCGACTACCGAACGCGACAGATTGCCGTTGAACTGTTCGAGCTTGGATTCGAAGCGCGAAAACAGGGCGAACGCGTCGGCCGTTGACCCCGCAAAACCCGCCACGATTTTGTCGTTGTAGAGCCGCCGAAGTTTCTTCGCGGAACCCTTAATTACTTCGTGCCCCAGCGTCACCTGTCCGTCTCCCGCCATGACCACTTTCCCGTCACGACGGACGCATAACACCGTCGTGGATCGTATCCTCTGATGCATTTTTGCGCCTTTATTCTATCGCACCGGCCGCATTAGCCCGTTTTAGACGAAGCGCACGCCCACGTCCCGGCTGATGACGGAATGCTTTTCGAACTCCACCCGTTTCACCGGGAAATCGGTGCGGAAATGGGCGCCGCGGCTTTCCTCCCGCGCGAGCGAGCAGCACGCAATCAGAAGGGCGGTCTGCCGGATGTTGCGCGCTTCGGAGCGCTCCGGCGTGAACTCGCAGGCTTCCTCCGCATCGGACTCGAGCGCGGCGACAGCATGCCGCAGCCCGTCGCCGCAGCGAATGATGCCGCATTGGCCCCAGGCAAGCTCGCGGAACTGCTGAATGCTGCCCGCCGGCGCCTTGAAGGTGGGATATCCGGGGTGCAGACCCGTTCTCGGGGTCTCCCGGCCTGTCTTCAAAGTGGGATAGGGCTCCTGGCCTGTCATGATCTCCCGCATGGCTCGCCCGGCCCTCGCCCCAAACACCACGCCTTCCAGCAGCGAATTACTGGCCAGGCGGTTGGCCCCATGAACGCCCGTCGAGGCCACTTCGCCGGCGGCGAAAAGCCGCGCGACGCTGGTCCGCCCATCCAGGTCCGTCCGCACGCCACCCATGGCATAGTGCGCCGCGGGCCGCACCGGCGCCGGCTCGCGCCCGATATTCACACCGTAAGCGAGGCAGGTTTCGTAGATGCGCGGAAAGCGCGCGCGGAGGAAGTTTTCGCCCATGTGGGTCAGATCGAGCAACACGTGCGGCGCTCCGGTTCGGCCCATTTCTGTGACAATGGCTCGCGCCACCACATCACGCGGAGCCAGTTCCGCCAAAGGATGGTAGCGCTGCATGAAACGCTCCCCGGCGAGATTGCGCAGGATTCCGCCCTCGCCGCGCAGGGCTTCGGAGAGCAGGAAGCGCGGCGCCCCAGGCGCGTAGAGCGCAGTCGGATGAAACTGGACGAACTCGATATCGGCAATCTCCGCACCCGCTCGCCAGGCCATGGCGACGCCATCGCCGGTGGCCACTTCGGGATTAGTGGTATTCAGAAAGACCTGGCCGAGGCCACCCGTGGCCAGGAGAACGGCGCGGGTTCCAATTCGAACGATCTCCCGCGTGCCGGCCTCATACACCGCTGCGCCGCACACGCCGTCATCGATGATCAGCAGATCGGTCGTCGCGGCGAAACTGCGAAAGCTGACGTTCGCGAGCGAGGCCGCTTTCTGGTACAGCGTCCGCGCGATCTCGCTTCCGGTGGAATCGCCGCGCGCGTGCAGGACGCGGCTGCGGCTGTGCGCCGCCTCGCGCGTGAATGACAGTTCGCCCGCTTCGCGATCGAATTCCGCGCCCCACTCTATCAATTCCTGTATGGCGGCGGGCCCTTCTTCCACCAACACCCGCACGGCTGCGCGATCGCACAGGCCATCGCCCGCATAAAGCGTGTCTTCTTCATGCAGCCGGACCTCGTCGTCGTCGCTCAGAGCCACGGCGATTCCGCCTTGCGCGTATTCCGACGAAGATTCGCGGAGGCTCTGTTTGGCCACCACGAGCACCGTGCCGCACGCGGCCAGTTCAATGGCCGCGCGTAAACCTGCCACACCGGCGCCGATGACCAGAAAATCGGGATTCATCCTCTAGAGCGATCATAACAATGGGCAGATAAGGCTTAGGAAAATCGATCTCTCCCTCACGGACGCGGCTCCGATGCGCCTTAGCCCGCAGTGATATCGCCCAGCACAACTGCGCGCCGCGCGCCCGTGGCCGAGGGCAGGTTGGACGGCCGGCTGTGCCACGTTTCGTAGGCTAAAACGGCAAAGGCGATAGCTTCCTTCGCGTCTGGATCGAACCCGTAATCGGCCGCAGTCGCTACGTGCATTTGCGGCAAGAAGGCAGCGATCTCGGCCATGAGCTGCCGGTTGTGCACGCCGCCTCCGGAAACGATCAGGTCGCCTTTGATGCCGCGCAGGGCGTGCGCGATGGTGGCCGCGGTCAGCGCCGTGGCGGTCGCGATCAGATTTTCAAACGACGTTTCGGATTGCCTCATGCGCTCCACGAACGCCGCGCCATATTGCTCTCGCCCCGCGCTTTTTGGCCCGGGCCTTCGGTAATAAGAGTCCCGAAGTAATCGGGAAAGGAGCTTGCGGTTGATGCGCCCGGAAGCCGCGATCTGTCCGTCGCGATCGAACGTCTGGCGGCCGCGCGTGAACTCGAGAGTCAGCGCGTCGATGACCATGTTGCCCGGGCCTGTGTCGAAGGCTGTCACCTCCTCCGGTTCGGCCGATGGCGGGATGATGGTCACGTTGGCGATGCCGCCGATATTGAGCGCCACGCGCGTCCGCGTGCGATGGCGGAACAGCCAATAGTCGACGAAGGGCACCAGAGGAGCGCCTTCGCCTCCGGCGGCAATATCGCGGGCGCGGAAATTGGAAACTACCGGCACGCCCGTCTCCTCGGCGATCACTGCCGGTTCGCCGATCTGTAGTGTGTTGGACCCGCCCTCGTGGAAGATGGTTTGACCGTGGCAGCCGATCAACTGCACGGGGCCGAAGCGCTTGACAGCTTCTAGAACCGCACGGGCGTAGAGTTCGCCCAGGGAAAAGTTGAGCCGAGAGATCTGCGCCATGAGCAAATCGCCGCGCAGGGCGATGCCCAGGATGTGCGGATACGGCGTGGTCTGCCAGCCTATCGTCTTGATATGGCGGCCACGGATCTCTACGATGGCCACATCGATGCCATCGAGCGATGTGCCGCTCATCACCCCCGCGATTCTCACGTGCCCTTTAACTCCCGCTGCAATTCGCTCAGCAGTTGCAACGCCTCGATGGGCCGCAGATGATCCAGGTCGAGCGCGCGGAGGCGCTCCGCGAGTTGATAGCCTACCGGCTCGAAAAGCCGGATCTGCACCGG
>CAZKVF010000135.1:0-10355 GCA_964556085.1 uncultured Solibacteraceae bacterium | reverse complement strand
CTGCTCGGTCCGGACGGTCCGACTGGCACGTTCACGCGCTGGGAGAATGCAACAATTCCGTGGTGATGGGCCACCGGTCCGGTGTAAGCCGGGGCGACGGCCCAGGCATCGAACGCGCCGTCGGACGAAAGGAGTGGTGGCGTAACGGCCGAAGGTTAAAGCCAGAGCAAATAGTGAATATGAGAGGAATGAACGAATCCGGCCCTAAAAACCAGGGAGGCGGTTCAAATTCCGTCCCCGGCAACCGTCCTCATCCACAAGCCAGCAAAAGATGGTGGCCGCTGCAGAATTCGAATCTGCGACCTCCGCTGTGTGAAAGCGGCGCTCTAACCAACTGAGCTAAGCGGCCTCTACCGTAGGAATGCTATAACAACGAGCCTGGTGTGATGATCTGCGATCGACTTCTGAGTCACCAACTGCCCACCAATACCGTCCGATCTTATCCAATTCCGAGCCTAGTCCGCCACCTAAGTGTGAAGCAGGCGCTCTAACCAACTGAGCTACGCGCCCGGCAATGGGCAGGCGGAAGCGCCCCCCCACGGGTGCTGAAATTTGAGTTTAGCAAAATACCTCGCGGCTACGTGCCCGGAGGCCGCCGCTTGTGCCAGTCCGTGCGCTGCTGAAATTCCTTGCCGATCGCCAGCAGCAGGTTCTCCGAGAACGGCGGACCTACCACTTGCAGGGCCACCGGCAACCCTTCCGCAAAACCACAAGGCAAGACCAGCGCGGGAAGCCCCGCGAGGTTGGCAGCCGGAATCAGGTCAGTCATACCGGGATCCTGCGGCGCAAACCCGGGACTAGGGCTATCCAATGGCTCGGCAACTGGCGTGGCGACGCCCAGCCGGCCCGGGGCAACCAGGGCGTCCAATCCCGTAAACAACTCGCGGAACTGCTCCTGAATCAGGCGCCGGATACGCATGGCCTTCAAATATGCCGTGGCGGGTATATCCAGGTTGGCTTTCAGGCCGGCGATCTGCGCTACGTCCGCCAGCTGGTCCACCTGCTCGCTGCGAATCAGGTGCTCGAAAACCGATGCCTCTTCGGCTCCAATCACCGTCGAGATCACCTGACCGTACGGGAAGTCAGGAAGCTTCGCATCCACCAGTTGCAGCCCGGCCTCCTTGAGCACGGCGAGAGCCGCTTCGAACACCGGACGCGCGGCGGGTTCGGCCCAATCGCTGAAATCCACCGCGGCAAAACCGGCTCGCAATTCCTTAATCGGCCGGGTGTATTGCGGCGCGTAATAAAAGTGCTTGCCGGCCGATCCCGGATCCCTGCCATCACTTCCTGCGATTTCGTGCAGGATCAGCCCGCAGTCCTCCGCGCTCCGCGCGAAGGGGCCAAGCTTGTCCAGAGTCCAGGAAAGCGCCATGGCGCCGTGCCGGCTCACCAGGCCGTAGGTGGGCCGCAGCGCCGTCACGCCGCAATACGAGGCGGGGGTTACAATCGACCCGGATGTCTCCGATCCGATGGCGAAAGGAACCAGGCCCGCCGCCACGGCCGCGGCCGGCCCGCTCGACGACCCGCCCGACCAGCGCGTCGGGTCCCACGGATTCAAACCAGGGCCGTGCAGAGATGCCTTCGCGTAGCGGTACCCGCCGCCGCCCGCCAGTTCCACCGTCGAGAGTTTGCCTACCAGCACCGACCCAACGCCCGAAAGCCTGTCGATTACCGCGGCATCGTAATCGAACACCTGCCCGGCATAGGGCTTCGCACCCCACGTCGTTGGCTGTCCCGCGAAGCTCAGCAGGTCTTTAGCGCCATAGGGAATGCCCTGCAGTGGGCCGCGCGTCCGTCCGCGCTTGAGGTCCCCATCAACGGCCTTAGCGCTGCGAAGGGCTTGCTGCTCGAGCAACAGGGCCAGCGCGTTGTAGCGCGGCCCCAGCGCCTGCAGCCGGCCCGCCACCGCGCGCGTCAGTTCCACGGCGGAGATTTCGCGCGATACCAACAACCGGTTCAGTTCCGGTATGGTAGCGAAGAAAAGATCGTGATCGATTTCCCGCATCGCCAGGATTTCAGACCTTGAACTCGAAAGCCGGCTCCGTGTTCATGGGGAGTTCGAACTGCGAAAGGGCCGCTACGTTGGCTTTCACTTGCTCCCTGGCGGACTGCAGTTCGGCATCGGCTCCGGGCGCGGGCGTTACCGACGCCACCGGCCCTGCCGGAGTCTGTGCCTGGGCGCCCAGCGGAGCCAGCGCCGCCACCATCGCGCGCCGTGTGATTTTCATTTTACGGCGGGCGCTCCTCCGGCCTTTTGCTCCAGGGCTTCGCTGGCAGCTTTCAGCATGGCTGCGCGCGGGGCCGATTCACCGGTCCAGATCTCGAACTGCCGCACGGCCTGTTCGATGAACATATCCAGCCCGGGCACCACCTTCTTATTCTGGCCTCGGGCGCGCTTGATCAGCTCCGTTTCAAGCGGGTTGTAGACCATGTCGAATACCACATCCGCGGGAATGGTGCCGTTGAAAAAGCACTCCTGAACGTTGGGGAACATTCCCAGCGGCGTGGCGTGAATGAGGGCGTCAAAATAGCGCCCGTTCAATTGGTCGCGCAGAAGGGGCTCGCCGCTGCAGGTTTTCGCGAGCGCGCGAACACGGTCGGCATTGCGGCCCACGATCGAGATCTTCGCCCCTGCATCCGAAAGTGCGCACGCCGCGCCCCGCGCAGCGCCTCCGTTGCCTACGATTAGCACCGAAGATTTCGACAGGCGAAGCATACGTCCCAGAGGCTCAATCACTCCCGCGGCGTCCGTGTTGGCGCCGCGCCACTTGCCGGCCTTGCGCCACACGGTATTCACCGCGCCGATCCTGCGCGCCAGCGGGTCCACCCAATCGAGGTAGCGTATGATCTTCTGCTTGTGCGGGATCGTCACACTGAAGCCCGACAGCGGTAATTTGTGGGCCAGCGTAAAGAAGTCCCGCAGGTGAGCCGGCGACACCAGGTAGGGTAGGTAGACGGCATCGATGCGCCGGGCCTGGAACGCACGGTTATGCACCGCCGGCGAAATCGAGTGACGGATGGGGTCTGCGATTACCCCATACATCTTGGCGAACCTGGTCAGCTTTTCGACGCGATACAGGTGCCGCAGGTATTTTGCGCTTACCTGCCCCGCAGCCGTTCCTTCGGCGTAAAGCGGCGCGGCATAACTGAAGATGCCGCCGAATATGGGGGACAGCACACGGGTCGGGAAGCCTAGTTCGCCCATGGCCAGCACCACCATGCGCTGGCGCGGCAGGGCCTTAGACGCGGCCAGGATGCGGACGTTGTCCGAAGGCTTGCGCGCCGTGGTCACGATCTTATAGGCATCCGCGTGCGTGCGCAGCATGCGGTTCACGATCGTATCCATGGGCGGCGTCGCCTCATAATTGTGATACGACACGATCACCTGCGCTTTGCCGTGGAACTGCGCCAAGCGCGCGGGGGCCATCTCCGCGGTTTCGATCTCCACATCGATCGCGGCGGCGCCGTGCTGCACCGCCAAGTCCAGAATCGTAAACTGCTCTTCGATGCTGCCGTTGAACTTGCCGTGATTCTGATGCCGGCGGCAGGTGGCCAGAACCAGGCATGCCGGGAATTCTTCCAGAAAGGTGCCGATCGCGCGCGCACCGGCGCATGGTTCGTCGAGAAAATCCAGCCGAAATTCGAGAAACGATTCGCCCGCCCCGGCCTCTCTACGTGCGTGTTCCAAGAGCGTCGGGAGATCTGGCATTCCCAGTGCGATGCAAATACGCGGGAGCGGCCTTGTTGTTGCCATGCTGCGCAGGGATTATCAGCATATCACGGCATCAGAGGCCGGGAGTAAACGAAGGAGACGGATCGTAGAAATTAGCTTTTGCGACGAACGCCCTTGGTGGCGGCTGCGCCTGTTGAGGCGCAGCGCAGCCCCATGGAAACCAGTTGTGAGCAGGCTTGTCTGGCGAGATCGCTGCTGGGGAACCGTTTGTACAACTCTTTGAATTCTTCAGCTCCCGCCGTCCGCTTGCCCATCCGCGTAAGAGTCATGCCCTTATAGAACAGGGCGTCGGGGATCTTGTTGTTATCCGAAGGATACTTCTCGAGCACCAGGTCGAACTCGCGAAGGGCGTCGTCGTAGTCCGCCTGTGAGTAGTGAATATACGCGATGTAAAACTGGGCGTTTGCGGCCAGGTCCGTGTTGCCGTACCACTTGAGATAATCCGAAAACTCATTCAACGCCAGATCGAGCTTGCCGCTGGAACGGTCGCGCTGCCCATTGTTGTAGAGATCGGTCGCCGAAACCGTAGGTGCTTCGATGGTCGGCGGCGCCCCACTACCACCAATAGTGGATCCGCCCGCTGTAGGAGGAGGCGGCGCGGGCGGCGCCTGCAGGATCTTCACCGCGTTGTTTAAATCGGTCAACTGCGCCTGCAGCTTGTTAATGATCGAGGTAAGGTCCGAAACCGCATTCTGCAGATTCCTGAAGTCGGTGGACATCTGATCCATTCGGGCGCCCACGGAGGCCACGGGGCCCACAACCTTTCCCTCCAGATTGCTCTGCAAGCCCTTGAGGTTCTGGTCTACGCTGCTTTGGATCACCGCGGCGCTTTTGCCCGCGTCCCTGGCATTGTCGATGGCCTGCTGCACCGAAGCCGAAAGCCCGGCGAACTTTTCGTTTTGGGAGGCCTGCAAAGCCTTCACTTGCTCCTGCAACAAGCCCACGTCCCGCTGGAGCTCCTGAATCTCACGGCTGGCCGCCGGGGCATATGCAGGGAGCGCAAGGAGCGTTAATACGCCAACATATCGATACTTCACGCCACCTCCTGACAGGGCGGGCCGAACCCCTGTCCGGCCCCACCCTCTTCCTTCTATCCTACTGCCCCGGCGAGAAATGCGCACGCCGGTTCTTTTGCCAACAGGTTTCGTTCGATTCGCTGCACACCGGGCGCTCCTTACCGTAGCTGATGGTCTTCAGACGGTCGGCGGGAACACCGAGTTGCACCAGGAAGTCCTTGGCGGCACTCGCCCGGCGATCGCCCAAGCCAAGGTTGTATTCAGCCGAGCCACGCTCGTCGCAATGACCTTCCACCACTACGGCGTCCGGATAATCGCTGAAAATGCTCTTGAACGTTGCGGCGTCCGTAGTCAGCGCATCACGGGCATCCGGCCGGACGTCGCTCTTGTCGTAATCGAAATAGGCGTCCTGTATACGCGAACTCAGAACGTCGCCGAAACGCGGTTTCGCTTGCGTTGTCGTCGGTGGAGGCGGCGGAGGCGGTGGTGGAGCGGTCACGTTGACGGTGGCGCGCGCGCTGTTGCTGCCGCCCGGTCCCGTAGCGGTCAGCGTATAGGTGGTGGAATTATCCGGGAATACCCGCCGGTTGCCCGTCCCCTGCACCGTGCCGATGCCCTGGTCGATCGAGATGCTGTTGGCCTGGCCCGACACTTCCCAGCGCAGCGTGGAGGACTGTCCCCGCTGGATGGACGTGGGATCCGCCGAAAACTGAGTAATGGTGGGCGCGGCGGGCGGTGGCGGCGGCGCGACATTGGTAGGTGCCGGCGGCGGCGGTGGAGGCGGCGGAGCCGGAGCTTTCTTCTTGCAGCCTGCAGCGAACAGTGCGACGGCTAGCGCGAAACACAGGATACTCAAATTCCGTTTCCTAAACATTAAGGTCATCTCCTAATGTGAGATTACTTACCCCAAACCGGGGACCAATTACTGCCTTGGTTGGTGAGTTGCTGTACCTGGGTCCCATCCGCCAGCATGGAGTAGATCTGCGGGGAACCGCTGCGTGTCGACATAAATACAATGTGACGGCCATCCGGCGCCCAGCTCGGGTTCTCATTGCGCCCTTCGCTGTGCGTTAGCTGAATGTAGTTCCGAGTGGCAACGTCCATCCAGAATACATTGAAATTGCCCGTTGCGTACCCTCGAGTCCAGGAAAATGCGAGATGCTGCCCGTCCGGATTCCACGAAGGATTGGAGGCCTCCCCTTCCCCCGGTGTCAGACGTTCGACGTCGGCTCCATCCATATTCATGTGATAAATCTGCTGCGGGCCCGAACGTCCGGAAACAAAGGCAATTTCGTTTCCGGTTTTGGGGTTGACTTTCGGTTCCACTTCAATCGCCGTGGAGGATGAAATCCGCCTCAGGCCGCTGCCATCCGCGTTCGCCACATAGATTTGAGCCCAACCGCTGGCCGAGGAAGAATAAACGATCCGTTTTCCGTCCGGAGTGAACTCCGGCGTCTCATTAACCGATGCGACCTGGTTATAGAACGATAACTGCCGTATCGGATCCACCGAAAAAACAACTATACCAGGATTGCCGCGATAATAGCTAACAAACGCGATTTTCGAGGAATCCGGGGAAATGGCGGGCTGAATCGATAGCGAATTGAAATGCGTAACTTGCCGCTGATTGGAACCATCCGGTTCCATCATCCAGATCTCTTTATTCCGGGCGCCGGAACGGTTGGAAACGAAAATGATCTTCGTTCCGAATAGCGATTTGCCGCCCAGGATTTCAAGAATATCGGCGGCGAATTCATGAGCTACTTTGCGCGCTCCTGCTTCATCCAGGGAACCCAGGTAGCGCTTGCCGATCACCTGGGCGCCGGCCGCGTTTCCACGGCTCAAGTCGAACAGCCAGCCGGAGAGCACCAGAACGTTGTTTTGCTCCGCCGTGTAGCCAAATGCCAGGTAATTGGCGGAAACCGGTGGTCCGGACCAGTCCGTAAGCCACAGTCCGCCGCCCGTCGCCGGCGTCACGATATCGCCCCGCTTGGCGCTGCGCGGCGCTGCGGCCGCCGGAGGAGCCGGTTCCCGAAAATCTGTGGGTTGCTGGGGAACCGTTCCCGGGTACATGGTTTTGGGAACCATCTTCACGACGCCGGAATTGGAAATGTCCCCCCACAGCGTATCGTTGAAAGCTTTCATCAGGTTTTGTGCCGCCCCGGTGCCGCGAAAATCCGGAATCGCGATGGCCGCGCGATCCCCACCAACGATGATTCCCTTAATGTCCGGAGTTTGGGCTGTGAGGAACACCAGCCCGATGGATGCCGCCAATAGCAACCAGATAAACTTCTTCATTTAACGCCTCAGTTCAAAAGTAAATTCTACGTCAGCGGAGTTGCGTGTGAACCCCGCGGGAAGCGCTGGAAACGGTGACGCATCGAGTATGGCTCGCTGCGCCGAAAAATCCAGAGCGCTGTTACCGCTTCGTTGCTCGATGCGGACGGAGTTGGATGGAACCGAGCCATCCCGCTCGATAGTGAACGTGACAACAACCTGCGGCAGGGAATGTAACCGTGGGTCCACATCGGTAGTCTTCCAAGCGCGTGCCACGCGGTCCCGCAGAAGCGTGGCGTACCAGCCGAATTGCATGCCGAATGGGGAGTTGTTGCCCACGCTCACACCTCCTCCGCCCTGCATCGCGATCATAGGCGAAACCACGGTTTGCCCGCTCGGGTTGTATAACTGGTTTGGCGGGTCAACTTGTTTCTCCCGAAACTTGTTCCGGACGGAGGCCGCCTCGGAAGGCTTCTTTTCCGCGTTGCGGCTTTTCAATGGGATGGCATCCGGCTGCGGCGCCTTCGCTTGCGGTTTAGGCTTGGGTTTGGGTGGCGGTTCGGGCACGCGCGATTCCGTCTGGTTCGCCAGGGGGTTCACCGGACCGCTGCGCTGCGGCAGGGGGATGGCCGAAACGGCGTTCACCGCCACCGACCCGAAGCCCCCGCCCTTGGTGTCACCGAATATCGCTTTCGGCCGGTTTTCCAACCAGCCGAAGACCACCAGGCCCGAGACGAGCAGGCTGTGGAAAGCCAGCGATCCCACGAACCACTTGCCCAGCGGTTCCGGCCGGTCCAGTGCGTTGGCGTAGTGGTTCATCTCCGCCTTGCGGGCGCGCTATCCTCGGGCTGGGTTACTACGTTGACCTGAAATCCCCCGGCCCCCAGCACATCCAGCACCTGGGCGATGGGCTGAAAGACGGTATCTTTATCGGCTCGCACGTAAACCGCTTTCACTTTGCTTCCGAACTGCTGGCGGATGGCGTTGCCCAAATCGTCAATATGCACCATGTCCTTGTTCAGGTAAAGGGTTCCGTCCTTGGTAAGATTCACCACGGGAAGCTCCTGCGCGCTATCCCGAACCGCCCGCACCTTGGGCACGTCGATCTGGATACCAAATTCCATCACGTGCGCCGTAAGCATAAAGATAATCAGGAGCACCAGAACCACGTCCACGAACGGTGTGACATTTATTTCCGATAGCGTAGTAGAGGACCGCCGCCGCGAACCGAAGCCGCCAAAACCGCTGCCGCCATTAGTGGAAAACGCCATTAGTCCCCCAGGCTCCTCTCGGCAAGGTTTAGAAATTCCAGTGAGAAATCGTCCATTCGCGCGCCGATCTGCCGGATGGAGTGGCTGAAAACGTTGTACGAGATCGCCGCCGGTATCGCCGCGAAAAGGCCGAAAGCCGTTGCGATCAACGCGCCCGAGATGCCAGGCGCTACCGTGCGCAAGCTGGTGCTGCCCTGCTGGCCCAAGTCATTGAACGCCCGAATGATGCCCCATACCGTTCCGAACAGGCCGATAAACGGCGTCACTGTAGCCGTGGTGGCCATCCACGGCATGCTGCTTTCCAATCTGGTCAACTCTTCGCTGACCCCCAACTGCAGCGCTCGCTCGACTGCCGTCCGGCTGATCACCCTGCCACGCGCCTTCACCTGCCGTTCCACTTCTTCGTAACCAAAATCGAACACACCCACCAGCGGACAAGGGCGGAATTGCTCGCTGACCGCCACCGCCGCCTCCAGTCCATTCGCCTTCCGAAAAGCCCGCAAAAAACGGGCATTTGTCTTACGGGCCCCGCGCAACGTACTCCATTTAGCGAAGATCACCGTCCAGGAAAAAAGAGAGAACAAGATAAGGATGCCCACGACCGCCGCCTCCAGAGCGTCGGTGCGCTCCATCATTTCCAAGAGGTTTATTTGGAGGAGGAAGGCGAAGGGAGCTTCGAAGATCAATCGGTCTCCTTTTCCAAATCTATCACATAGACGCACGCGGACAGCGAAAAGACTACATCCAGTTAACAGTGGAAACCCCGCTATAATCGCGTGTGAAATGCTGCTGGAGTTGGTGGTGGAAAACTACGCCGTGATCGAGCGCGCGCGCGTACGTTTTCACGCCGGACTGAACCTTCTGACAGGGGAAACCGGCAGCGGCAAATCGATTGTGGTGGATGCCCTGGGATTGCTTCTCGGCGGCCGGGCCTCCGCGGATACTGTTCGCCGCGGGGCGGATCGCGCCCGAGTTGCCGGCATTTTTGAGGTAACGAACCACGGTGCAATCCGCCAGTTGCTCGAGCCACTGGGTTTCGAAACCGAAGACGGCGAACTGCTCATCGAACGCGAGATCCTGGCGGAAGGCAAGTCGCGCGCCTATATCGGCAGCCGCCCCGCTTCCGCTTCGCTGCTCAAGGAACTGGCGCCGGCTCTCGCCGATATCCACGGTCAGCACGACCAGCAGCTTCTGTTCCGCGAAGATGCGCAACGCGACATGCTGGATGAGTTTGCCGGTTCGCGCGATCTCCTCGCGCGCGTGTCGGCGATTTACGGTGAATGGCGCGACGCTGGCCTCGAACTGGAGGAACTGGAACGCTCCGAGCAGGAGCGGCTGCGGGTCTCGGACCTCTGGGAATTTCAGCGCCGCGAAATCGAATCCGCGCGCCTGGAGCGCGGTGAAGATCTCGCGCTCGAAACTGAACGCCGCGTGCTGATCAACGTGCAGCGGCTCGAGGAGATGGCAGCCGCAGCTTATGCCGCTGTCTACGACAGCCCGGAGTCGGCCCTTACTCTGACGCGGACGGCATCCAAACGCGTGGACGAAGTGTGCCGCATCGACAGCTCGCTCGAAGCCGCGCGTGAGCACTTGCGCAGCGCCGCCCTAAGTCTGGAAGAGGCATCCTACGCGCTGCGCGATTACCTGGGGCGCCTGGAAGCCAATCCCGCGCGCCTGGAGGAAATCGAGAGCCGCCTGGCGGCCATCGATCGTCTGAAGCGCAAGTACGGCCAGTCCGTCGACGCCGTACTCGGTTTCCTGGACGAAGTGCGGGGCCATCTCGCTTCCACTGAGAAAACCGGTGAACGAATCGAGCAGTTGCGAACCCGGCGGGCTGGCTTGGCGGCGGAATATGAGGGCCACGCGGCGGAATTGACGCGGCTGCGAGGTTCGGCGGCCCGGCGCCTGGCGAAACAAGTGGAAGCCGAACTGGCGCAGTTAGGAATGGCGGGAACCGTATTTCGCATTGAGACGGCGCCCACCTCGTGGTCCGAGCACGGCGCCGACCGCGTCGAATATCTTGTGTCACCGAACCCTGGCGAACCGCCGCGCGCTCTG
>CAZKVF010000134.1:0-2941 GCA_964556085.1 uncultured Solibacteraceae bacterium | reverse complement strand
TGCGGCAATGGCGGGTCCGCCGCGGATGCCATGCACCTGACCGGTGAACTGGTGGGCCGATTCCTGGTGGACCGCAAGGCTCTGAACGTGATCTGTCTCGCCTCGAATGCCGCCGTGCTTAGCGCCTTGGCTAACGACAATTCCTACGACACGGTTTTCGCCCGGCAAGTGGAAGCTTACGGACAGCCCGGCGCGGTCCTCATCGGCATCAGCACGTCGGGAAATTCCGCCAACGTCGTGTCAGCTTTCGTGCGCGCGCGCTCCCTGGGGATGCTGACCGTTGCGCTCACCGGCGAGGGTGGTGGCAAGCTCTCGACATTGAGCGATTACCTGTTCGCGGTGCCTTCCCGATCCACGCCGCTGATCCAGCAGGCGCACATCTGCCTGTACCATTATTTCTGCCAGTCGATCGAACGCGCATTCACGCCGGAACCGATCGCGCAGCCCCTGGCCGCGCCCGTACGGGGATGACTGGTGTACCGTCGCTAATCGCGCAAGGACGTTTTCATGACGAGCTGGGCATATGGATTTGGACGCGTCCCCAATTCGCCAACGCAACCCGGCCGGCCCTGTTCCTGGATCGGGATGGCGTGATCGTCGAAGATCCCGGGTATCTCTCGCGGCCATCGGACCTCGCACTGTTGCCTGGAGCGGCCGACGTCATCGCCCTGGCAAATCGTTTGGGCATCCCGGTCGTAGAGGTGACCAACCAGGCCGGTATCGGACGGGGATACTACGGATGGAATGAGTTTGTAGCGGTGGAAGAGGCATTGGCGCGCGAACTGGCCATAGCGGGCGCTCAACTGGACGGAATTTTCGCCTGTCCGTACCACCACGACGGCGTGCATCCCTGGGCACATCCTGCACACCCCGCGCGCAAGCCGCGTCCGGGGATGCTTCTGGCAGCCGAGCGGTTGCTCACACTCGACCTGCCGCGCTCCTGGATCGTAGGCGACAAACTGGACGACTTGCAAGCGGGCTATCATGCCGGACTGCGCGGGGGTTTGCACGTGTTTACCGGTCAAGGCGCCGCCCACCGCCGGGACGTTGTCGAATGGCAACCTCGAAACTATAACCTCCGGCTAGTGGATTCGATCTCCGATGCAGCAGCCCTGCTGACTGCGCTAGAGTGAGTGCCAGAGCACTATGCTGAAAGCCGCCGCGACTGTGTCCATCGGACAACCCGCCGTCGTGATCAAACCGCTCACCGAGCTACGCCTCAAATTGTTCGCGGATGGCGCCGATCAAGCAGCGATGGCCAGGCTGTACGCCAATCCTCTGATTCAGGGTTTTACGACCAATCCCACGCTCATGCGAAAGGCTGGCATCACCGATTACCAGGCTTTCGCGAAAGATGTGTTGTCGGTGATCCGCGACCGTCCCGTTTCTTTTGAAGTGATTGCCGATGAGTTCATCGACATGGAACGGCAGGCACAACTGATTGCGGGCTGGGGACCCAATGTCTATGTCAAGATCCCCGTCACCAATACGCGTGGCGAGTCGTCGTGCGATCTCCTACGCCACCTCTCCCGAAGCGGCGTGAAATTGAACGTTACGGCGCTAATGACTCTCGATCAAGTCCGCGAAACTAGTGAGGCTCTGGCGGGTGGCCCGCCTTCTTCCATCTCGGTATTCGCCGGCCGTGTTGCCGATACGGGATGCGACCCCGTGCCAGTTATGGCCGCCGCGGTGAAGCTGCTGCGTCCGCACCCTCAAATGGAACTCATTTGGGCCAGCCCGCGCGAATTACTGAACGTCTTTCAGGCCGATGCCATTGGGTGCCACATCATCACGGCAACCACTGACATTTTGAACAAACTTCCGCTAATCGGAAAAGATCTCGCCGCTTATTCGCTGGAGACGGTGCGCATGTTCTTCGACGACGCCCGATCTTCGGGGTTCGTGCTGTAAGTCCCTATTCCTCGCTATGGAACAGAGTCTTCAGCTGGGCCGCAATCTGGATCTATCCGCGCAGGAATTGCTGCAATTCCGCCAGCGTTTCCTTGGGAGCGCTCTCTTGGAGCGAGTGGTTTCCGGGTAAGCCCTTGCCGCTGACGTTGACGCCTTCATCCTTCCAGATCTGTAGCACGTCGTAGAGCTTCCCCATCGCGCCGTTGGCGGCCCACAGGGTCAACACGGGGCATTGGATCTTTTTGCCCACCTTGATATCGGCCGCGTCGTATCCCAGATCAAGGGAGGCCGAGGCGCGGTAGTCTTCGCACATCGCATGATTCGCCTCAGGCGTCCTGGTCCGCAGGTATTCGCGCTGCACCTCGTCGGTGGCCCGGGCCAACTGCGCGGTTATGCCCTCGTCGAGTTCTTTCTCCGGCCCCGGAGCGGGCCTCAGGTAGTTAAACCAGTGAAAGTAGGCGCGTACGAAATCGAGCGTGACGTGCGAGTAGAGGTAGTGCGCGGGTACAATATCCAGCACCGCCAGCTTCCGGACCTGCTCCGGATGATCCAGCGCCATCCTGCGGCCCACGCGTCCTCCCCGGTCGTGGCCCACCATGAAGAACCGTTCGTAGCCGAGGTGCTTCATAACCTCGACGCCATCGAGCGCCATGGCTCTCTTGGAGTAGTTGGCGTGGTTATCGCCGTCCGATGGCTTACTCGAATCGCCGTAGCCGCGCAGATCGCACATCACCAAGGTGTACTCCTTGGCCAAGTCTGGCGCAACGAGGCGCCAGGTGATCAGCGATTGCGGCGCGCCGTGGAACAGGAGCACGGGAGGTCCGGAGCCGCCGATCACGGTATTAATCTCCGCGCCGGTAGTCTTGATCCTCTCGTTGCGAAAACCAGGCGGGAACAGGTGCTTCCAGGCGGGCTCGCCACTGGCCTGCGCGCGCGCTTTCGGGGCCAGTATGGCCGCGGCGCCTGCGGCTAACACGGACTGTTCGAGTAAGCGGCGGCGAGTCGAGGTCCTTTTCTCTTCGGCCATCAC
>CAZKVF010000133.1:0-18228 GCA_964556085.1 uncultured Solibacteraceae bacterium | reverse complement strand
CGCACCCCGAGCTTCACGGCGCTGGTGGCCACCAGTGTGAACGCGGCCAAGGGGAGCTTCGATGGCCCCCAGCAAGGGTATCAGATCACGGCCAATGACCAGCTTCTGGCGGCGTCCGATTACGACCAGGTAGTGGTGGCTTATAGGAATAACGCGCCGGTCATGCTGCGCGATGTCGCAAATGTAGTCTCCGGAATCGAAAACGTCCGGCAGGCGGCATGGATGAACAAGACGCCCGCGGTGATTATGAACATTCAGCGGCAGCCCGGTGCGAACATCATCCAGGTCGTGGATCGGGTGCAGGCATTACTGCCGAGGCTCCGATCTACTATCCCATCCAACATCAAAGTGACAGTGGTGACGGACCGCACGATTACAGTTCGCGCCTCGGTGAAGGACGTGGAAGTAGAGCTGCTGATTTGCATCGCGCTGGTTGTGTTCGTAATCTTCCTCTTCCTTCGCAGCCTCCCCGCAACCTTTATCCCGAGCATCGCCGTACCGTTGTCGCTGGTGGGCACGTTTGGGTTCATGTACCTGATGGGCCACAGCTTGAATAACCTCACGCTGATGGCTCTAACGATTTCGACTGGCTTCGTGGTGGATGACGCGATTGTCATGATCGAAAACATTTCGCGCTTTGTGGAAGAGGGCGCCAAGCCGCTCGAAGCAGCGCTGAAGGGCGCGGAACAAATCGGATTCACAATCATCTCACTGACGGTCTCATTGATCGCGGTTCTCATTCCTCTGCTGTTCATGGGCGACATTACTGGAAGGCTGTTTCGGGAATTCGCGGTCACTCTAGCCGTTACGATTGTCATTTCCGCGGGCGTATCTCTCACGTTGACGCCGATGCTTTCTGCGCGCATTTTGAAACGGCGGCCGGAATCGGAGCAAGGCCGGTTCTACAGAGCGTCGGAAAGGCTGTTCGACCGGGCGATCGTATTCTACGGCAAAACGCTGGAATGGGCTCTCGCCCGGAGGCGGCTGATTCTGCTGATTTCGGCTGGAACCCTGGCTTTGACTGTTTTGCTTTATATAGCGATTCCTAAAGGCTTCTTCCCGGTGCAGGATACCGGCGAGCTTCAAGCGATCTCGGAAGCCGACCAGACCGTTTCGTTCGCCAAAATGTCGGCCTTACAGCAGCGTGTGGGCTCCGTCCTTTTGAGCGATCCGGCGGTAGAGAGCCTTTCTTCGTTTATCGGAGTCGATGCGACCAATACGACTCTAAACGCGGGTAGGATGCAGATCAATCTGAAGCCGCTCGGCGACCGCCATATCAATGCCTCCGATGTCATCCGCCGCTTGCAGCCGAAACTTGCTGGCTTGAATGGAATTGCCCTCTACATGCAGCCAGTCCAGGATCTGACCGTTCAGGATATCGTGAGCCGCACTGAATACCAGTACACACTCGAGGATCCTAACGCGAACGAGCTTGCCAGCTACGCGCGCCGCTTCGTGGCCAAACTCAAGACTCTGCCGGAACTGGCCGATGTGGCCAGCGACCTGCAAACGGGTGGATTGGAGAGCGCTCTCACGATCGACCGCCGTACCGCAATGCGCGTAGGTATCAGTGCTCAGAATGTGGACGACACCCTCTACGACGCTTTCGGGCAGCGTCAGGTATCCACTCTTTTCACGCAGCTGAACCAGTATCACGTGATTCTGGAAGTGACGCCGGAGTTTCAAAAGAGCCCGAAGCACCTGGAAAACATTTACATCAAGCCGCCCACAGGAGCGGCAGCGCCGCTAAGCATATTCACGCGCTCGTCTACTTCGTCGATACCTACCTTGATCAGTCACCTGGGACAGTTTCCAGCCACGACCGTATCATTTAACCTGGCTCCCGGAGCAGCGCTGGGGCAGGCGGTGAATGCGATTCACAAAGTGGAAAAAGAAATGCCGGCGCCGCCGGCCATGCAAGCTGGTTTCCAGGGCACCGCCGAAGCCTTTCAAGCTTCGCTGACTAACGAACCGCTGCTCATTCTGGCGGCGGTGGTGACGGTATATATCGTGCTCGGAGTTCTCTATGAAAGCTATATCCACCCGGTGACCATCTTATCGACACTACCCTCGGCTGGAGTGGGAGCTTTACTCGCTCTCATGCTTTTTCGCCAGGAACTGACTGTGGTGGCCATTATCGGCATCGTTCTTTTGATCGGGATCGTGAAGAAGAATGCCATCATGATGATCGATTTTGCGTTGGAGGCCGAGCGCCGTGAGCATAAGCCTCCCCATGAAGCGATTTACCAGGCTTCGCTCCTGCGCTTTCGACCGATCATGATGACCACAATGGCGGCCCTGCTGGGAGCAGTGCCGCTGGCGTTCGGGACGGGCGTGGGCAGCGAACTACGGCGGCCGCTCGGCATAACTATTATTGGTGGATTGCTGGTCAGCCAGGTTCTCACGCTGTATTCCACTCCGGTGATCTACCTGTTCTTCGATGAAACTTCGGAACGGCTGAGACATTTCTTCCGCCGGCGGTCACCGGGCCCATTGCCGGATGAACCCGCTCCCGCGCCGGGAGACTGACAGTGAACCTCTCGGCACCCTTCATTTCCAGGCCGGTTGCGACTACGCTCCTCACTATCGGCGTTGCTTTGGGTGGAGCCGTGGCATACCTTCTGCTTCCCGTAGCTCCGCTGCCGGAAGTCGATTTCCCCACGGTGAGTGTATCGGGCGCTCTTCCCGGCGCAAGCCCGGAAACGATGGCTTCCAGCGTCGCTACGCCTTTGGAGCGGCAGTTCGGGCGCATCGCCGGCGTAACGGAAATGACTTCTTCCAGTTCCCTGGGATCCACCAGCATCGCTCTGCAGTTCGACTTAGGCCGGAACATCGACGCGGCCGCCCGGGACGTGGAGGCTGCTATTAATGCTGCTCGTTCTTATCTGCCGGCGAACTTGCCCAGCAATCCCACGTACAGGAAAGTCAACCCGGCGGATGCGCCGATCATGATCCTCGCGTTGACGTCGAACACGCTGCCGCCCTCCGCCCTCTATGATGCCGCGGCTACCGTGCTGATGCAGAGGATTTCCCAGATTCGCGGCGTGGGTCAGGTGACTGTCGGTGGTAGTTCGTCGCCCGCCGTTCGCATCGACGTAAATCCCACGCAAATCAATCACTATGGTTTAAGCCTTGAGAGTCTTCGCACGACTGTTGCCGCGCAGACCGCCAATCGCGCCAAGGGCAGTTTTTCCGACGACTATAGGAGCTGGCTTATCGGGGCAAACGACCAACTGTTGCATGCCGTCGATTACCAGCCTCTTCTCGTCAAAACCGCCAATGGTGCAGCTGTCCGCCTCACGGATGTGGCGGAGGTGACGGATTCCGTGCAGACAGTGCGCTCTCTGGGGGTGATGAACGGCCGGCGGGCGGCCCTGGTGATTATCTTTCGCCAACCTGGCGCTAACATTATCGCCACCGTTGATGGCATCAAGGCGGCGGTGCCCCAGCTTCACGCAGCGATCAGCCCGGCGATCGATCTAACCGTAGTGATGGATCAGACCGTTACCATCCGGGGGTCGGTGAGAGATGTCGAGGTCACTCTGGGAATCTCGGTCCTGCTGGTGATCCTGGTGGTGTTCGTCTTTCTACGAGACTGGCGCTCGACGCTCATTCCAAGCATCGCCGTCCCGGTTTCGCTCATCGGAAGCGCCGGCGTCATGTACTTGATGGGCTACAGCATCGACAATCTTTCGCTGATGGCCCTAACTATCTCCACCGGCTTCGTGGTGGATGATGCGATCGTGGTGCTGGAGAATATTACCCGGTATCGGGAACAGGGCCTTGGACCATTGGAGGCAGCCATGAAAGGCGCGGCCGAAATCGGTCCTACTGTATTTTCCATCAGTGTTTCGCTGGTCGCCGTTTTCATACCTATTTTGTTGATGGGCGGCATCGTAGGCCGCCTCTTCCGTGAGTTCGCTGTCACTCTTTCGATTACTATTCTGATTTCCATGCTGGTGTCGCTGACCACGACGCCAACCATGTGTTCGAGGCTGCTGGCGAAAGAAAGGCGGCGCGGCAGGTTCTACCAGGCTGGCGAGAAATTCTTCAACTTTATTCTTCGCTTATATGAGGCGAGTCTCGGCTGGGTGCTGGATCATTCGGCCCTGATGCTGCTGATCGTCGCAGGCACCATTGGCCTGAGTGCTTATCTCTACACACTCGTTCCCAAAGGATTCTTTCCGCAGGAAGATACCGGACGGCTGAACGGCAATTTTATCGGTGACCAGAGCACTTCTTTTCAGGCGATGCAGGGAAGGATTATTGAGCTCTCAAAGGTCGTGCAGGCTGACCCGGGCGTCTCGACCGTGATGGCATTCACGGGTGGCGGAGGCGGCACGACCACGAATACGGGCAGGGCCTTTATTTCCCTCAAGCCGCTTGCGGAGCGCCATGCTAGCGCAAGTCAGATCATTGACCGGCTCCGCTCGAAGCTGTCGGCCACACCCGGTGTCACACTCTATCTGCAGGCCGTACAGGACGTGCGGGTGGGCGGAAGAAGTTCGGCCGCGCAGTATCAATATACCCTGCAGGGCGACGATTTGAGTCAGCTGACTCACTGGGCTCCGCTTCTGCTGGCGCGCTTGAAAAAGATGCCTCAGTTGACCGATGTCAACAGCGACCAGCAGAATCACGGCCTCGAAGCAAGCCTGGCAATAGACAGGCCCACCGCATCCCGGCTAGGCATCACCCCGGCCGTGTTGGACAACACTCTGTACGACGCATTCGGGGAACGCGAAATCGCAACCACATATGGCTCGATGAATCAGTATTTCGTCGTGATGGAGGTCTCACCCGGTTTCTGGCAGAGCCCGTCCGGGTTGGAGAGCATCTACGTCCCCTCGACGACCGGAGGTCCAGTGCCGCTGGCCGCATTCACGCATTATGAGCCATCCACCGGGCCGCTAACTGTGAACCACTCGGGTGTGTTTCCTTCCATCACGATCTCTTTTAATCTCGCCCCCAACGTATCTCTAGGACAGGCAGTGGACGAGATCAACGCAGCCGAGCGCCAGATGGGTATGCCGGCCGCGCTGACCACTACTTTCACGGGCACAGCCGAGGCTTTTCAAGCTTCGCTAGCGAACGAACCGCTGCTCATCGCGGCGGCGCTTGCAGCTGTCTACATTGTACTCGGAATTCTTTACGAAAGCCTGATTCACCCGATCACGATTCTTTCCACGCTTCCCTCGGCAGGCGTGGGCGCCCTGCTGGCGCTCCTCCTCACACACACCGAACTCAGTGTGATTGCGCTGATCGGGATCATCCTGCTGATCGGCATCGTGAAGAAGAACGCCATCATGATGATCGATTTCGCGCTGGATGTAGAGCGCCGTGAAGGTGGCTCGCCGCGCGATGCCGCATTCCAGGCCTGCCTGCTCCGATTCAGACCCATCATGATGACCACCATGGCAGCGCTTCTGGGAGGTCTGCCACTGGCGCTGGTTACCGGTGTGGGATCGGAGCTGCGAAGGCCGCTCGGCATCACCATCGTGGGCGGCTTGATTTTCAGCCAGGCCGTCACGCTCTATACGACGCCGGTGATTTATCTATACATGGACCGGTTACGCCTGAAAATTGAACGCTTGAGAGGGCGTAGGCAATGAGAAGTATAAACTCGACGAGAGTAAGACAGCCCTCCTGGCTTGTCAGTTTCCAATGCAAGGTGGGAAAGGTCTCCTGGCCTGTCATTGTCACTCTGCTTATTGTCTCTTTCTCCGCCTGCAACCCGGCGCCGCATTACTCCCGGCCCACTATGCCCGCGCCGCCGTCCTATAAGGAGGCGCCACCCGATCAATATAAGGAAGTGGCCGGTTGGAAGATTGCCGAGCCCGGGGACGACAAGATCCGGGCCAAGTGGTGGGAGATGTATCATGACCCGAACCTCAACCAACTAGAAGAGCAGGTCGAGGTTTCCAATCAAACCATTGCGGTGGCCGAAGCTAATTTCCGCGCTGCTCGTGCGACGGTAGTTGCGGCGCGCTCCGCCCTTTTCCCCACCGTGACTACTAGTCCTTCGTTCAGCAATTCACGATTCGCGGCCCGGCAGACGGTTGTGCCAGGAAATACTGGGAGCGGCGCCAGCAGCGGCACGACGACGACCGGCACGGCAGCAAGCGGCGGGGGAGCAGGCAGCACCAGCGCTTATAACTATTTTTCGCTGCCCATCGACGTTAGCTACACGGTAGATTTATGGCACCGGGTGAGAAATAATATCGCCGCGAATCCATTCACGGCTCAGGCGCGGGCGGCCGACGTGGCCACCGCCCTCCTGAGTACACATTCCGAAGTCGCACAGGACTATTTTCAAGTGCGTGCGCTGGACCAACATCGGACTATATTGGAGCGGACCATCGAAAGCTATCGGCAGTCTCTGCAACTAAACACGTCGCTGTACCGCGCAGGACTGGCGTCGGAGCAGGATGTCTCCCAGGCCCAAACCCAGCTAAACACGGCTATAGCGCAGGCCACCGATTTAGGCGTCGCTCGGGCGCAATATGAGCACGCCATAGCGACTTTGATAGGGAAGCCAGCGTCGGAGTTCTCGCTGCCGGCGGGACCGTTCGCGCCGAATCCGCCTGCCGTACCGGTAGGGATACCCTCAGGGCTACTGGAGCGGCGGCCCGATATCGCGGGGGCGGAGCGTCAGGTCGCGGCTTCGAATGCGCAAATCGGAGTGGCAAAGGCCGCGTATTATCCCAATTTGACTCTTAGCGCTTCCGCCGGGTTCCAAAGTACGGCTATCGCTCAACTGTTCACCTGGCCGAGCCGGTTTTGGTCGGTGGGACCGGCCTTGGCTCAGACCCTGTTCGATGCCGGCGCGCGGCGCGGCGCAACCGAACAGGCGCAGGCCGCTTATGATGCCGCAGCCGCCAATTACCGCCAAACCGTTCTTACCGACTTTCAAGCTGTAGAGGACAATCTGGCTGCGCTGCGAATCCTGGCCGAAGAAGTCGTGGAGCAACATGAAGCGGTTGCTTCCTCGCAGTATTATCTGGATCTCGCCATGACGCGGTTTCGAGCAGGAATCGATAGTTATCTGAATGTAATTACCGCGCAAACAACTCTTCTCACGAACCAAGTCACCGAGGTCGATATCCAATTGCGCCAGATGACGTCCAGCGTGGGTTTGATCATGTCACTGGGAGGCGGGTGGGATGCGACCGAGCTTCCGTCGGTGCGCGGGGTGTCGCGTGAGCCGAAGCGCGAGGCGCCGCCACCGGCCGGCACCGGAGTCCAACCGGTTGTGAAGTAGACGGGCGACAAGATCGCCAGCGGTACAAAGGACGGGGCGGGTCAAGGGAAACCCACGCAGACTAGGGCGTGGGCCCCGCCGTCAAGGCGCCGGCGACAGGATCGCCGGCGCTACACTAGACAGGTCGGGAGGCAGCATTGAATCATCGAATGACACTGGTGGCGGCCATTGCCACGGTTGGCGTGATCAGCGCCCCGCCCCGGAGCGGAGCCCAGCAGTTGGCCGCCGGGCCTTACACCTCTGCGCAGGCCCAAGCCGGGCGGGCAGCGTACCAAGCCGGCTGCGGGAGCTGCCATGGACCTGATCTCTCCGGACGCGAGGGGCCGCAACTGGCGGGCGCTAATTTCATGACTCAGTGGGGCGCGAGGACGGCGGGCGAACTGATCGGTTTCATGCGCGCCACCATGCCCCCCGGAGCCGGTGGATCACTGCCGGACGAGACCTATATCAATCTGGCCGCTTTCATTCTCGATGCCAATGGCGCGCGCCCGGGCGACAGGGCGCTCACAGCGGAATCGAATATTGCAATCAGCAGCGTTGCTTCGGGCCAGCGCGCGGCATCCTTGCAGCCCGGTTCGGCGGCGGCTCCAGTGGCTCAGGAAGGCCGAGGGGGTAACCAGGCCAGGCAAGCGCCGCGTGGGATCACGGTGACCGGCGAAGTCAGGAATTATGCTCCAGTCACCGACGCCATGCTGCGCAATCCGGACCCCGGCGACTGGCTCATGATCCGGCGCGATTATAAAGCGACCGACTACAGCCCACTGGGCCAGATCACGGCCGCCAACGTTAAGGATCTGCGGCTGGCGTGGAGCTGGGCTATGCAAGACGGCGCGAGCAACGGAAACCAGCCCGCTCCCATCGTCCATGACGGCGTCCTGTACTTGAACAACGCCGGCATGGTGCTCCAGGCGCTGAACGCGAAGACCGGCGATCTGATCTGGGAGAATCGCTACGGCTCGGTCCCGGGCGCTCCCGCCATGCGCGGGATTGCCATCTATGACGACAAAATCTTTGTGGCCACAGTCGAGGCCCATCTGATGGCCTTTGACGCCCGCACCGGCAAGACGGTTTGGGACACTACCATCGGCGACCGCGCGAAGGCCGAATACGCCGAGAGCAGCGGCCCCATCGTGGTCAGCGGGCGAGTAATTGAAGGGATGGGCCGCGATTCCTGCGGAGTCTATCGCGAGGAGAAATGCTTTATCAGCGCGTACGACGCCAACACCGGCAAGGAGGCCTGGCGGTTTCGAACAGTGGCGCTCGAAGGCGAACCTGGAGGCAACACCTGGGGATCGCTTGCCAACCTGTTCCGCGCGGGCACCGAGTCGTGGATCACCGGAAGCTATGATCCCGATCTGAACCTCACTTACTGGGGTACGGCGCAAGCCAAACCCTGGATGCGCGCCAGCCGCGGCTCGGGCAATGGCGCCACTTTGTATGGCAACTCCACTTTGGCGATCAACGCCGGCACCGGAAAACTGGCATGGTATTACAACCACGCGCCCGGTGAGACGCTCGATCTGGACGAGGTATTCGAACGCGTGCTGGTGGATGATCAGGGGCAGAAGTATGTTTTTAGCGCGGGCAAGACCGGCATCTTATGGAAGCTGGATCGCGCCACCGGGAAATATCTCGGTCACAAGGAAATGGTCTACCAGAATGTCTACGACTCGATCGATCCGCGGACGGGCGAACCGCATTATCGCAACGATATTGTGGAGCAGCGTCTGGGCGAGTGGGTGACGGCGTGCCCCTCGACCGAAGGCGGCAAGAATTGGCCTGCCATGACCTACTACCAGCCTGGGAACCGGCTCATTATTCCGCTGAGCCAGAGCTGCCTGGAGATGAACGGGCAGGCGCTCGAAAAAGTTGCGGGTGCGGGCGGCAACGCTGCTCTGCGGCGCTTCTTCGAAATGCCGGGTACCAACGGCAACGTCGGAAAGCTGGCTGCGTATGATGTGCGAACGATGAAAGAGCTGTGGAAATACGAGCAGCGCGCTCCATTCCTCACGGGCGTGCTCTCCACGGCTGGAGGCGTCGCCTTCGCAGGCGACCTGGATCGCATGTTCCGCGCCTTCGACGCCGGGACGGGCCGCATTCTCTGGGAGACGAGGCTGCCGGCCGCGGTGCAAGGTTTCCCGCTGACGTTCACGGCCGGCGGCAAACAGTACCTCGCCGTGACGACCAGCAACGGCGGCGGCAGCCCGCGCGCGGTGCCGGCTGTAGTTACGTTCGACCTGCATTATCCGGCCACCGGCAATGCGCTGTATGTGTTTGCGCTGCCCGAAGGGAAGTGAACCGGGTTGTGGCGGCGAAGCCGGCGAAGCGGCCTTCACGGTGTTCTGTGCGGCTCGTGACGTATAATTAGGAAGGAACTATGAGAGGTTCGCTGTCTCCGCGCACTTTTCTGCGCCTTTTTGCGCATTTACAGATGATGCCGGTCCTCGAAAGCGGCGAGGAAACGCTCGTCGGCGGCCAGGCCGTCCTCGAGGGCGTCATGATGCGAGCCCCGCACAGCTACTGCGTCGCGGTCCGCCGGCCGGATGGCGAATTGGTGACGGAACAGTTGCCTGTTGAGCGCATGTCGGAACGCCACAAAGTTTTTAAGTACCCGGTCATGCGCGGCCTGGGAACGCTCTGTCAGGCCATGGTGCTCGGCGGAAAAGCCCTCAAGTTCTCCGCTTCGGCGGCCCTGGAAGGAGCGGAGGGCGCTGACAAATCAAAGGCTGCTGGCGCGGATAAAGAGAAGAAGGAACTCCCCGGCTGGGCTTTCGCCGGCCCGCTGATATTTTCGCTGGCCTTCTTCCTGTTCACCTATAAGTTCATACCGCTCTTTCTCGCCACACAACTGGCCGGAATCCTGCCTGCAGTTGCCGGGCGCATTCCGTTTAACATTGTGGACGGCATCTTCCGCATCGGCATGCTGCTGGCGATCCTCTGGGGTATCTCGCGCCTCAAGGACATTCATCGCACTTTCCAATACCACGGGGCTGAGCATAAGGTGGTTTTCAATTTCGAATCGGGCCAACCGGTTAATGTGGCCACGGCCCAACGCTTTTCGACATTCCATCCGCGCTGCGGCACCAGTTTTCTGTTCGTGCTGTTTTTCCTGGCTGTTCCTGTCTATGCTCTCATTCCCTTTGATGGCTTCCTGGCGAAGTTCCTCTGCCGGATTGCGCTGCTGCCGTTGCTCGTGGGGTTGAGCTACGAATTGATCCGCTTCGCCGCGCGGCGCCGTGGCTCCTTCCTGGCAGCGCTGACCGCCCCCGGCCTTTGGATGCAGCGGATTACCACCCAGCCTCCTTCAGATGATCAAGCCGCCGTTGCCATACACGCGCTTGAAGGCGCTATGGCGCTCGAAAAATCGCAGGGCGGGGAACTGGTCATCGCCTGACGTCCCATGCAATTCGCCCAGAAACTCGAGCAGCTCGAAAAGCGCTTCGAGGACCTCAACACGCAAATGGCGGACCCCGAATTGATCGCCGATGCGGCCGAGTACCGCAAGGTCAGCAAGGCCCATAGCGATCTTTCCGAAATTGTCGGTAAGTACCGCGAGTGGAAGCGCGTGGAGGACGTACTCTCGCAGGCCCGCGCCATGCTGCAGGATGGCGATTTGGAGCTCCGGGCTTTGGCCGAAGAGGAGGCCGCGCGCCTGGAGCCGGAGTTGGCCGGAATTGAAGAACAGCTCAAGATTCTGCTGTTGCCCAAGGATCCCAACGACGAAAAGAACGTGGTCCTGGAGATCCGGGCGGGTACGGGCGGCGATGAGGCCACCTTGTTTGCCGCGGAGATCTTCCGCATGTATTCGCGTTACGCGGAAACGCAGAACTGGAAGATGGAAGTCACCGCTTCGAGCGAGTCCTCGGTCGGCGGCCTGAAGGAAGTCATTGCCCTGGTGAGCGGCAACAAGGTCTACAGCAAACTGAAGTACGAAAGCGGCGTGCACCGCGTGCAGCGCGTCCCCGTAACCGAGCAGCAGGGCCGCGTACACACTTCGGCGATTACCGTCGCGGTGCTGCCCGAAGCCGACGAAGTCGAGATCAAGATCGACCCCAAGGACATCCGCATCGACACATTCTGCTCTTCGGGCCCAGGCGGCCAGTCCGTGAATACGACGTACTCGGCCGTGCGTATCACCCACCTGCCAACCGGCCTGGTAGTTTCCTGCCAGGACGAAAAATCGCAGATCAAGAACCGCGCCAAGGCCGAGCGCGTGCTGCGTTCCCGGCTCTACGAGATGGAACTGGAGAAGCAACAGGCCGCACTGGGCGCCGAGCGCCGCAGCATGGTGGGCACCGGCGATCGCAGCGAAAAAATCCGCACGTACAATTTTCCGCAGAATCGCGTTACCGATCACCGCATCGGCCTTACCCTGCATCAGCTCGATTTCGTCATGGACGGGCGTCTGGACCCGATTGTGGATGCCCTCACCACCTACTACCAAACCGAGAAACTCAGGCAGCAGGGCGAGCAAACCGCGGCTGATTGAACGGCATGACCGTGCTCACGGCTCTCGTCCAGGGCACGCGGCTTCTGGAAGATGCCCACGTGGCCGTGCCGCGCCTTACGGCCGAAGTGCTGCTCTCGCATGCCCTGCACCGCGAGCGCGTCTACCTGTTTGCCCATCCCGAGCAGGAATTGCGCCAGGTGGAGTGGCTGCACTACGGCCGCTACCTGCATGAACGGATGGGCGGCAAGCCGACGCAGTACATCACGAAGAAAACGGAATTTTACGGCCGCGAATTCCGCGTCACGCCCGATGTTCTGATCCCGCGGCCGGAGACGGAACATGTAGTTGAAACGGCGCTGGGCGTGGCGCCTGGCGCCGGGGCCATCCTGGACGTGGGTACGGGTTCGGGCGCGCTGGCCGTGACCTTGCAGCTCGAAACCGGCGCGGCCGTCCGGGCCACCGATATTTCACTTGCCGCGGCGCGCGTGGCCTGCGATAACGCGCGCCGGCTTGCGGCGCCGGTGTTGGTTGTAGTGTGCGATACCATGAGCGCCATGGCAGGCCGCAGTGCGGACCTCATCGTCTCGAACCCGCCTTACGTGCCCCTTTCACAAAGGGAAGGATTGCAGAGAGAGGTTCGCGACTGGGAACCGCACGTGGCACTGTTCGCGGGGGAGAACGGCTTCGAGGCCTACGAGCGCATCGTGGCCGAGGCTCCGCGGGTCCTGCGCCCCGGCGGCTGGCTGGTGATGGAGCTCGGCTTCGGCAGCCGCGACTATGTCGCCGGCCTGCTCAGCGGCTGGAACGACGTGCGCATCGAGCCTGACCTGGCGGGAATCCCCAGAGTGATCGCGGCCCGGATCGGTTGAGGGGGGCCAGTGCGCTGGCGCGGGAACCGCTCACTGTTGTTGGCGGTCGGTTCCTTCCCGTGCAGCTATACTTGATGGAACGGGGATTGGGTATGCACGCGGGTGAAGTTCGCCGCCGATAAACAGGCCATCCTGGACTTCTTGAGGTCACTGTAATAAAGGAAGCCGCCACGACCCGAATCGCTGGCGGCCCCCAACCCAAGAAAAACAAAAGAAGAAATGGCGCTAGACATGATCCACCCTGGCTGTTATACTGGCTGATGTCCCTTTTTCAAACTTCTCAGTGGGAGGTCCGGTGTGTGTATACGGGCCGCTTGCACCAATGAGGTAACATGGCACGCCAACCGGGCAAGAAATATCAATCCGCGCGTAAACAGATCGAGAGCCGGGAATACCAATTGGAAGAGGCCATCCCGCTCCTCAAGAAAATCAAGTTCGCCAGGTTCGATGAGACCGTAGAAGTTCACATGCGGCTGGGCGTCGATCCCAAGCATGCCGACCAGATGGTCCGCGGTACCGTCCTGATGCCGAATGGGCTGGGGAAATCGAAAAAAGTGCTGGTGATTGCAGGCGGCGACAAGCAAAAGGAAGCCGAAGAGGCCGGCGCCGATTTTGTAGGCGGCGAGGACATGGTAAACAAGATCCAGTCGGAGAGTTGGACGGACTTCGACGCCGTGATCGCCACGCCGGACATGATGCGGTCGGTAGGCAAACTGGGAAAGATACTGGGCCCCCGCGGCCTTATGCCGAACCCCAAGACGGGAACCGTGACCCCGGAAGTCGGCAAGGCTGTGCGAGAGGTGAAGGCCGGCAAAGTGGAATTTCGCGTCGATAAAACCGGAATCATTCACGCTCCGGTGGGTAAGATCAGTTTTGACCCGGATAAGCTGGCCGAAAACGCTGCCAGCCTGATCACGGCCGTGATTAAAGCTAAGCCGGCTGTGTCTAAAGGCAAGTACGTGAGGAGCGCCACCATCTGCTCCACCATGAGTCCTGGGGTCTCCATCGATACGACCCCCTTCACGACAAAGGCGGCAGCGGTTTAACGGAACAACAAACAGCCCCGCGGCGTGGGTTGGCGAAACAACCATGAAAAACAAAGACGACAAGAAAAAAGATATCGATGCCTTGCGCCAGGACCTGGAGCGGTCCCGAAATGTCTTCGTGACCGGCTACGAGAAGCTGCGTGTTGACCAGGATTTCGAGCTCCGTAAGGTGGTTCGCGGCGCGGGCGGCAAGTATCGCGTAGTCAAGAACAACCTGGCGGAGAAGGCCGCGGAAGGGCTGGCAGCCGGTGAGGTCTTGAAAGGCCTGCGGGGAATGACGTCCCTGGCGTACACGGCGGGCGATCCCGTCGCTCTCGCCAAGGCTTTGACGGCCTATGCCAAGGCCAACCCGACATTTACTTTCAAAGCCGGCATGGTGGAAGGCCGGGCGATTGACATCGGGGCGATCAACGACCTGGCGAACATGCCCCCCAAGGAGGAGATCCTGGCCAAACTGCTCTTCCTGATCAACGCCCCGGCGCAGCGGCTGGTGAGCGCGATCGGTGCGGTTGGCCGGAACCTGGCCGTGGTCATCGATCAGGGTGTGAAGGACAACAAGTTTCAATGAGCTATCAGCAATCAGCTGTCAGCCATCAGCCGTTCGCGCGCGATGGTTTTGCTGATAGCTGATACCTGATAGCTGAAAGCTCAAGGAGTTCGAAAGAAATGGCGGACATTAACACGATTGCAGATCAGATCCAAGGCTTAACTTTGCTGGAAGCTTCTCAGCTGGTGAAGCTGCTTGAGGAGAAACTGGGCGTTTCGGCGGCAGCCGCGGCACCGGTTATGGTGGCCGGCGGAGGCGCTGGGGCCGGAGCAGCGGCCGCAGCCCCGGTCGAGGAGAAGACCGAGTTTACGGTGATCCTGACGGCGGCTGGTGCCAATAAAATTAACGTAATTAAAGCAGTACGTGAAGTTACTAGCCTTGGTCTAAAGGAAGCAAAAGACTTAGTGGACGGTGCCCCGAAGCCGGTTAAAGAGGGTGTCAGCAAGGAAGAGGCTGAGACCATCAAAAAGAAGTTCGTCGATGCCGGCGCGACCGTGGAAGTGAAGTAGGGGTGAGCGTTCAGCCGTCAGCGCTCAGCATTAGCCAGTGTAACCCTAGTATCTGGGGCTGCTTGCCAGGCGCTGAATGCTTTCCGTATTGACAGACCGCAGAAGCCCTGGTAATCTAAGTAGTTGGGCTTAGGATTCAACCGGATTCTTCCCAATTGGTGACTGTGCTCTCAAAATCCTGGCACTTTAATTGCTGTTCCAGGCGAACCGCAAAGAGGGGACTTTTGCGCCCGCCGAGAGAAGTGTCTCAGGATTTCCGCCTCTTAAATTCCCGCAGCTCTGGCCCAAGTACGTACAAAGCCGCGGAGCTATGTCGGGACCTCCCCCTTTTGATTCGTTCGGCGTTGTGGGAAATCTCTCCTCCCGCAACGCCGTTGGCTTTGTGGTAAGCGCAGTCTCTTAGCTGCGGCTCTACGGCCGTCAGGAGTATACGAATGGATTTTCAAAATAATGGCGCCGCCCCCGAGCGAGAAGATTTTTCCAAGATCAAGACCTCGATTCCGATCCCCAATCTGATCGAGGTACAGAAAAAGTCTTATGAGCGTTTCCTGCAGATGGACCTTCTGCCTAATGAGCGCGAGGACATCGGTCTGCAGACTGTATTCAACTCGGTCTTTCCCATCTCCGATTTCCGCGGCGTCAGTGATCTCGAATTTGTCGATTATTCCATCGGAAACTGGGAATGCAAGTGTGGCAACCTCAAAGGCTTACACCACCTGAGGTCCACTTGCCGGAACTGCGGAGCGACCATCCGCACCGACCCGTTCCATGCGGGCGACATCCTGTGCCAGCACTGCGGCACTTTCAACAAGAACGTGGTGACGTTCTGCAACAAATGCGGCGATCCCGTCGGGCTCCAGTTGAAATATGACATGCAGGAGTGTCAGGAGCGCGGCATGACCTATGCGGCGCCGTTGAAGGTCACGATCCGCCTGACCGTTTACGCCAAAGACCCGGAAACTCAAAAAAAGAGCGTTCGCGACATCAAAGAACAGGAAGTGTTCTTCGGTGAAATTCCGCTGATGACCGACAACGGCACGTTCATCATCAACGGAACCGAGCGCGTCATTGTTTCGCAGTTGCACCGTTCGCCGGGCGTCTTCTTCGAGCGTGTGCCGGCGCAGGGTTATGCCCTGGGCAAAATAATTCCGTATCGCGGCAGCTGGGTCGAGTTCGAATACGACAACAAGAACATCTTGTATGTCCGCATCGACCGCAAGCGGAAGTTCTATGGCTCCGTGTTCCTGCGCGCCCTCGGGTACAAGGCCGACGAGCAGATTCTCCGCGCCTTTTACCGCGTCAGTAAAATTTCGATCAAAGACAAGAAGTTGTACTGGAACGTTGACGAGAATCTCACTGGTCTGAAGCTGTCCTATGCCATTACGGCCAAAGGCGGCGAAGCCGTCGTCCCGCAGGGAAGGAAGATCACCTCGTCGGTATTGAAAGAAATACAGAAGGCCAAGATCCAGCAGGTCGAGGTGGCTCCTAACGACATCGAGGGCGGCTACGTAGTAGCTGACGTATTCGACAGTTCAAGCGGCGAGGTGTACGTCGATGCCAACGCCGAACTGACCACGACAATCTTAGGCAGGCTAATCGAGGCGGGCATCGAAGAGTTCGAACTGTTCTTCCCGGAACGGGATGACGTGGGCACGGTAATCTCGGCCACCATCAAAAAAGACGCCATCAAAACTCAAAATGAAGCGCTGATCGAGATCTACCGGAAACTGCGTCCCGGCGATCCGCCAACCTTGGATACGGCCGCTCAGCTTTTCCAGGGCATGTTTTTCGACCCGCGCAAGTATGATTTCTCGCGCGTCGGCCGCATGAAGTTCAACATCAAGTTGTTCGACAAGGCCGAAGCCACTTCGCTCGACAAGCGGACGCTCGATTCGGAAGACTTTCGGGCGACCATTCGTTATCTTCTGAAGCTCCGCAAGGGCCTCGGCGTGGTGGACGACATCGACCACCTCGGCAATCGCCGCGTACGCGCCGTGGGCGAGCTGCTCGAAAACCAGTTCCGTATCGGCCTGGTGCGCATGGAGCGCGCCATCAAGGAAAAGATGTCGGTCTACCAGGAGATGTCCACGGCTATGCCGCACGACCTGGTGAACGCCAAACCGGTGATGGCCGCCATCCGCGAGTTCTTTGGTTCGAGCCAGCTCTCGCAGTTCATGGATCAGACCAACCCGCTGTCGGAGATCACGCACAAGCGGCGCCTTTCGGCCCTCGGTCCGGGCGGATTGAGCCGCGAGCGCGCGGGCTTCGAAGTGCGCGACGTGCACCCCACCCATTATGGCCGCATCTGCCCCATCGAAACGCCCGAAGGTCCCAACATCGGGTTGATCTCGTCGCTTTCCTGCTTCGCCCGGATCAACGAATACGGCTTCATCGAGAGCCCCTACCGCAAAGTTGTGAAAGGCGTGGTGGTCGACGAGGTCAAAATCCTCAACCCGGGAGATACCGATAGCAAGGTCGGTGACATCCTGCCGCGCCTCGAAGCGGAGGAGATGAACCGGAAGCTGGCCGCCAAGAAGCAGCCGGCTGAATATGAAGCCCACTGCGAGTACCTGTCCGCCTGGGAAGAAGACAAGTACCTCATCGCCCAGGCCAACGTGGAACTCGATGAGACCGGGCGCATCGTTCCCGAACTATGCAATGCCCGCCAGGCCGGCAATTTTGTGCTGAAACCGAGGGACGAAATCGAATACATCGACGTCAGCCCCAAGCAGCTGGTGTCGGTGGCCGCGAGTTTGATCCCGTTCCTTGAAAACGACGACGCCAACCGCGCGCTCATGGGGTCAAACATGCAAAGGCAGGCAGTCCCGCTGCTGCGCGCTGATGCTCCGTATGTGGGTACCGGCATGGAGCGCGTCACTGCTCGCGATTCCGGAGCCGTCGTCCTGTGCAAGCGCTCCGGGGCAGTCGATTCGGTGGATTCGGAACGCATTATCGTTCGTGTCGAAGGCGCGGCGCATGAAGGCCAGCTCTCGCGAGAAGTCGGCGCCGATATCTACCAGCTCATTAAATTCAAGCGGTCGAACCAGAATACCTGCATCAATCAGAAGCCCATCGTACAGGTGGGGCAGCGCGTAGTGAAGGGCCAGGTCCTGGCGGATGGGCCGTGCACGGATTTCGGCGAACTGGCGCTGGGTCGCAACGTCCTCGTGGCCTTCATGCCCTGGCGCGGGTACAACTTCGAAGACGCCATCCTGGTCAGCGAAAAGCTGGTCAAGGAAGACTACTACACCTCGATCCACATCGAAGAGTTCGAGATCGAAGCCCGCGACACCAAGCTCGGTCCCGAAGAAATCACGCGCGATATCCCGAACATCGCCGATTCGTTCCTGCGTAACCTGGACGAAAGCGGCGTCATCCGCATCGGCGCCACCGTCAAGCCGGGCGACATCCTGGTGGGCAAAGTGACCCCCAAGGGCGAAACTCAGCTCACCCCCGAAGAGAAACTGCTGCGCGCGATTTTCGGTGAAAAGGCCGGCGACGTGAAGGACGCGTCGCTCTACTGCCCGCCGGGAATTGAAGGCACCATCG
>CAZKVF010000132.1:0-8142 GCA_964556085.1 uncultured Solibacteraceae bacterium | reverse complement strand
TCGACAAAGTTCCTGGTCGTCCAGTCGCCCGAGGTGGCGCCATACTGCCGTTCAAACGGTTTTGCGGGCGAAGCTGCCTGGATCTGGTCGAGCGTCATGCCTCTGCGGATCATGTCCTCGATGACATCGCGAATGATCACGATCATGTCCCGGTATTCGACCACGTCGAACTGCGTGCAGATGCGGCCGTGACCCGGGATCACATAAGTTCCGCCGCCCAGAAACACGAACGGGCCTGGCGGGATCGCCACTTCAATGATGCGGTTTAGAGCGTTGATTTCGCCAGCTACGCTGCCGCCCTTCGCGATGTCGATTACGGGGAACCGGTTGGTATCGATGACGTCGCCCGCCACCACTACGTCGGACCGCCGGAAGAAAACGATGCTGTCCGCGTCACTATGCGCTGCGCGCTGGTATAGCATCTCGATTCCTTCGTCGTTGAAGTACATCGTCTGGCGCTTGTGATAGAAGGCTTCGGTGGGCCAGTTCTCGGCCGGGAATGCCGGCACATTGCCGGTGCGCGCACTCATCCGCCGCAAAACGGCCTCCGGCGCCAGAATGGAAGCCGCGCCGCCGTTGGTCATCGCCTTGGCGAACTCGTTGGCTTCGGGAGTAACCGGAAACAGGCTTTGACCAGCTTTGGCAAGCTTTCCGTTCCCCCCGACATGGTCGGCGTCCGCGCTGGTGTTCAGAATCAGCCGGACCGGCTGATCCGTGAGCTTCTGGACTGCGCCCAGCACTTGGTCCGAAGCCGCTTGGCTCCCGGTGTCCACCAGCAACACGCCATTGGAACCGACCTGCACGCCGATGTTCCCGCCGGCTCCCGCGATCATATAGAAGTCCGGCCGCACCCGGAGCACTTCGATGCCGTCCCCGGATTGAGCGCGCGAGGCGACGAAGGAGCCGAGCATTAGAAAGGCTGCGAGCCCGCAGATCGATCTCGCGCTTTTGGACCCAGCGATCGTCACAGACTGAACCTCCACGAGCCTACAAACTTGATGATTTTATCGCAATATGCCGCGGACGCCAGGGTTGCTTCGGTCCGGCGACAGGGATCGCCGGGGCCACTGGTACTGGTCAGAATATCTATTTCAGCGCGAGTGGCACCTGGCGCATGGTGTAAGCGGTCCCGGGCGCCGTCGTTGTGTCGCGGATTAACCCGAAGCTCGGATCGGATTCGGCCCGCTGCCGCCCCAACTCTATTCCGCCCCAGATGCTAGTGGCGGAGGATTGCCGCCCGCGTCGCTGGTTAAATCGTTTGTGGATGCCAGGCGTTCGCGATTACTTCGCGGGCTGCGTCGGTGCCAGCGGCGGTTGCGGACCCACCACGGCTTCAAGCGCTTCGAACGCCATTTCTTCGTCCTTGCTGCCGCCACCGATGCCGGATCATCTGGCCGCCAGCGACGATTGGAAGGCCGTCGGGGTCGTGAAGACGCCGATCGCGTGCCACTTGAGTTGCTGTGGCATGTTGTTGGCGATCATGTTGGCGCGCAGGTGAGTGGAGTCGCGGGTCACAAGACGCTCAGCGCCTTGAGGAGCGCGGTTTCAATGTTGATCGGCACCTGTCCATCCATGCGGTGCGCCGCCACGATCTGGGCCGTGGGGCTCAGAATAAAAATCGTGATCGGCATGTTCGCCTTCGTGGCGATATCGATGCACTTATCGATGATCGTGCGCGCCGTTTCGGCATTGATCTCGTTCTTCATCAACGTCCTCTCCGTCGCTGCCGCTGCATCGGAAAGGACGAACTTGCTGATGTCCTGCGCGGAAGCCACATCGACCGCGATCGTCAGTGCGGCTGTGGCCGACAGTAACTTGCGGAATGTGGTTTTCATGTTACCGGGAAATTTCTGGATAGCTTTGTCTGTCCGACCCCGGGATGCCCTGGCGGCGCGCTCCGGGGCAACGCGGCGAGGCGCGCGCGGTACTACAAGAACGCGGGCGGCCCCCGTCAGGCGAACTGCGCCCGCGGCCAGCCGCGGTCGTTCGGCGCGGCGCCCCGGGGGCGGAACGCGGCGGGAGCGACGCTCCTGGCGACGTTTGCAGCAGTTACGCCGTTTCCGCCGCGGTGGCCCGGCGGCGCGGCGCGCGGCACGGCGATGAGGGGGCAGCTCCGGTCGCCCAGCCAACCGCCGTCCGCGGCCAGCGACAGCTCGCGGTGCCGCACTGCACGAGCCCAGCGCCCCGCGCCCGCGGCCAGGCACGGTCGTTCGGCGCGGCGCTCCGGCGGCGGGACGCGGCGGGAGCGAGGGCGCACGCTTTCAGCGCCATGCAATCGAGGGTCCCGCCGCCGCGGGTGGCTCGGCGGCGGCATGGAGCGGCATTCGCGCGAACCGCGTTCGCGGCTAGGCGCGGCCCTTGTCGTGCGTCGTCGGGCAAACCGCACCTGCGGCGAACGGCGATGGTTCTGCTGGTCGCGCAGCAGGGGCTGCGACGACAGCTTATGCGCGGGTGTCGGCCTGCCCTCCGGGCGCCGCCGCCATCACTTCTTCGGCAACCGGTAGTGGTCCGTGTCCGAACCGAATCCCTCGGCCAGGTGTTCCAGGACATGATACTGGCTGTGAACATCCCAGAACATCCCGGTGTATTTGAGGGCGAAAGGCACCAGAATGCCGGATGCCAGACCGATGATTTCCGACTCAAGCCGTGAGCCGGGACCTGCGGCGGAATCGATCTTCTTTTCGAGGACGGAGCGGCATAGCACGCCGCGGTCAGCCGGTGGGTCGTCGCCATCCCATTTCCCCGCCGCACAGGAAATCGCCATCATGGTATAAACGCCGGCGTCCAACTCCCTGCCTAGGCGCGCGTCATTCCCTTTCAAGTTCCAGACTCGAGCGAATTCGATCGCCTTCTTAGCCCCAGCATCGTCCTCAACTCTCCTCACAAACTCGATGCTGGCCGCGATCGCCGTATTTACAGCCAGTTGGTGGTGGGCCAGGTTAGAAGCGTCGTCGCCGCGCGCCGGCACTGGCCCGGCTTTGTGATATTCGGACTGGGACCGTATCGGCGGCCCGGGGTTCTCGGCCTCCGGGTACATGAGCCGCGCATTGTCGTGGTTCATGTGCGTGTGAGTGAAGCGCTCGCCGCCTGGCGGTGGATAGATGCCTGACTGCACATGAAACGACCACTGGGCGGGAATCTTGCGCAGGCGGGACGATCCTCCAAAGCCTCCGCTGCCGACAGAAAAGGCGAACCCCATTCCGCTCTATGATAGATTTTCTACACGCCGCGGCCAAGCCTTAATTGCAGACCGGTGCCCATTGCTGTCATGAAATCGTAAACGGGTCCACCTACACGTGTTTTTAGAGCGCCCACAGGTCAATCCGACTGATTGCGCGATGGGCACCGCGTGGGTTGTCATGACTATGAAGTTTTCCATTTGAGTGTTGCGGCGCAGCGTGTAATATACTCTCCTCGAATGGAGGGCTCGGCTTGAATTCAAAGACATTTATGGGGACCTTGCCGATGGCGTTGCTGCTGGCGTCGGGGGTGGCTCTCGGGGCCGATAAAGGCGCTCACGGTCCAATTGTTATCCAAAATGATTCGGACTTCAACACTTGCAGCTGTGTGTTGGGGGGCGACGGCTCGGAAAGCCATCCGTTTGTGATCGGTCCCTGGGCGATTAACAAGGTTGACGGAGTGGCCGTCTTGATTGACGGGACCAATCTCACGAAGTCGTTCGTGATCTGGAATCTGACGGTGGGTGGCAACGGCGCCAATTCCTCCATCGGAATCGAATTGAAGAACCTCAACCAGGGTGCGAACCATCTCTTTGCGGCTGTCGAAGGTGTCCAAACAACGATCCAGGCAATTGGTGTGGGAATCGTTGTGGACAGGTCGAACGATGTGACGTTAGACGGCGGTGGAGCGAATCCGAACGGGGCGGGGATCGTCGCCAGCGGTGCCGGCACGATCAATCACAACCTGATTGGGGGGATCGACGTAGAAAACAGCAGCGGCATTCTTGTAAGGGGATGGCAATTAAGCGCCAATGGTCAGGACGGTCATCCGGATTGGATCGGGTTCGATCCGTCGCTAGCTAACTGGGGAGTCGGAGGCGTCCGCTTCTTCGGCGTCAATAACTCGTCGATTGATCACAATGCGTCGAACAACTGTACTAGCATCTCGTATTCGCTGTTCAACTCGAGCTACAACACGGTGAGCTATAACACTGCAGATTATCCGTTCACGATGAACTTTCTGGTGACTGATGGTTCGACTTATAATGTGTTGAGCAACAACGTTGCCGGCACCGCGGATTTCATCGGATACCTGGTAGCGGATCCGTTGCCGGGTACGGCCACGCTCGCGACTTACGGGCCTACGCACAACAATACACTGAACGGTAACAGCAGCCACGCGGACGGGCCGACTGGTGCCGAAATCAAGGCCGGAATTGCTCCGGCGTTTGTAGGCGGGTTTGTGGTTCTCAACGGTACGTTCAACAACGTGATCACGAACAACCAGGATTCGCCAGGCGTGGGGTTTGTCTGGGCGCAGGCTGTTCCAAGCGTGGCCTCCCCGATTGGAGTCGTATCTTATCCGCCGCTCTTACATTGCAATGTGACCGCATCCGAAGGTGGGGATGGCGTCGCGAACCGGAACGGTAACATCTGGGCGGGGAATCAGTTTCGGATGATCGATCCTTGTTTGCCGGCTCAGTGAGTTGTCTCGTCGGTGGCTGTCCGATGGATCGAATCCGAAAATCTCGCACACGCTGCGGCGTGCACGCGGCGCCCAGGTGCGAGTGAATCCCGCATCGGCTTTGGACTTCGACCGAGCGAAGCTCCATTCAGTCAGGGATGCCGGGGCACACCGAGAAATCGCGTGCAAAGTAATAACACTTCGCTGACCCGCGAGCACACACGTTTGCTCTCGCGACTTCGGGCTCAGGAATGATACAGTCGTGGCTCTCAAAGTGAAGACCCACTTCAGGCGTCAGCGGCACCGCGAGCAATCTCCCGGGGGAATCGGGGACCAGAAATTCACCGGCGTGCGCCCTCACGATTCCCCAACGCCGTCCCCGTAGCTGGTGTGAGCACTCGTCGATGCCCTTAAGAATGTGGAAGCCTGCGAGAAACCTGCCTGGCAGCTTATTGCCTGAGCTTAGAATAAAGGCGGCTCCGAGCGACTCGATTTTGTCGCGCTGTTCATTTGTGACGGGCTCGCCGCGAACACCGTGCACGGTTCTGTCTAGCTCAGGCGCGTGCCTAAGCTCTGCCCTCCAATACCACAATGCCCACAATTTGGTGACCGTTTCCGACTGCTCCGCGTTCAGTGCTACAACTCTCCCTGCTAAAATTTCGCCGGCCAAGGCCTGGAACTGATTCTCGATATCGAGCATGTACCCGGATTCGGCACGATAATCCCAGACACAGGAAGCGCAGAAGACATCATCTTCATCCGGGTCGGCCTTAAACAGCTTATTCGTAGCAAGGTGCCTTACTGATACCAAGCCCTTCAAATCGGCGAATCGTTTGATGCTGGCCGCCGGGAAGACATGCTGGCGGTTGGTCAGCTGTTCGGGATTTCCTGCAACCCGCAGTCGCTTTCTTGGCCCGCTCAAGCTCCCTCACTTACGCTCTACATGGACGAATCGGGTTGCGTGGTCCTTCCATTTTACACCGCATCTCTTTTGAGCCCGAGGCTGGCTCCGTCGATCCACTTTGACGGTTTGTCGGCATCTCGTACTTTGTCTGGCTACCTTGGCGTAGCGATCGAGGCGCGCACCGTGCCCCCAGCCAGGCGCGGTCGTTCGGCGCGGCGCACCGGCGCGGAACGCGGGGGACCGACACTGGCGGCAGCCGACGGCGTCTTGGCGAGCCTACATGTCGCAGGCCACTTACCGTTCCAAATTAGCGGGTAGCACGAGTTAGGATCACGTACCAATACCACCACGATGCGGAGAGAACGTTCTCTAGTCCACGGTGGCGGGGTTTCCGCTCCCTCGGCGCTTCATTCGAGACGTTCAGTTGCGCGCCTTGAAGAGCACCTCCACCTCCGTCTTCACTTTCACGGGGTGGCCGGCCTGCACCAGCGGCCGATATCGAAACTGAGACCAGGGAACCGCCTCACAGAGTTGCATGCCGGTACCCAGCCCATAAATCTTGCCTTCGGCGTCGATCATCACCTGGCAGCGCACGGTCCCACCTGCGGGTTCCCAAAGAGGTGCCGTCAGATCCCTCGGACCGGCGATCAGAGAAGCGCTTTGTTTCTCCGCTGCCACGGAGACCTCCGGAATGCTCTCTTCATTCCCCTCGGTGCCCGCCTCTCGGCCCGCGGAAGCAGCGCTCTCCGCCGGTGTGGCCGGCCGCGTCTGCTCGACCAGGAATACGGGCCTGGCCGGATACCGTTTCACCCTGGCGCGCAAAGCCGAAGCGCGCCCATCGATTTCATCAAAGGGCAATCCGCTCCAGGCCATCCTGACGACACGCTCGCAACTGGAGAGCAGCGGATACCCGTTCCTGCCCGCGTCCGGATCGCCAATCTCGTCAATCACTCTCTGCGCATTTACGCCCTCCACGACATACTCCCGTCCCTGGACTACGTCAATGGGCTTCCGGAAGTAGAGAGTGTAGCGCCGTACGCCTTGCCAAAGGTACACCACAGGACTGCCTTCGTTCAGACTGGCATCCGCTGACCCGAACGCCTGTGCTAGAACTTGGATTTTTCCTTGGATTCTATCGGGCGCAGCCGCGGATTTCTGGGCCTGTTTGTCACGAGGCTCACTGGAGCAAGCGCCCAGTATGACCACTGCCATTGCGACGAGAAAGAAATGCACGCGTTGCGGCTCCCCCATGGCGACCTCTCTTTCAGATAGGCTTATCCGAAGCTGAAGGTACCACTCGGCGCGTTCGCTGACAACCATCGGTGAACTGTTTTGTCGGTGCCCTGTTGACTACGAGTCGGGGAGGTTATGGAACTTCCAACCAGGGCGCGGAACAGCCAGGCCTTGCCATCCAAGTTTTGCCGCGTTACTCGCAGGACCTGTCCCTTACGAATCATCGTTGGCGAGCCCGAGCCAACTGCGCGAACCGCGTCCGCGGCCAGGCGCGGTAGTTTGGCGCGGCGCTCTGGCGGCGGAACGGCGGGCGACGCCGCTGCTGGCAGACGCGGTATCCCCGGAAGATCAGCTTGGATATAGAATCGGTTCTACGGGGGTCTCGATGGCCAAGGCAACTCCTGATGAGGACTCGCCCATCCATGACGCTGCGACTCAGGCTTTGGACTTCATTAACCACGTGACTGAGTACCTCCTTGAGAGATGGACCCACGGCAAAGCCCGTGCTCCCAAGGTCCGGGCGGAACTTGTCCGAAAAGCTCATCGCAATATTCACAAGGTCATATATGCTGGAGCGCTCGCACGGTTCATGGAGGTTCGGAGAACTGTCGGCAAGCCAGTTACGCGGGAACAGGCATACCAAAGACTCCACGAAGCTCTCGTCGAGACTGAGACGAATCAGGGAAAGCGGCAGTGGATCGAGAAATGGTATCCGCGGTATTACGTCCCTTTGGACGATGAGGATTCAGAAGCGTAGCTTCAGATCGGTCCTTTCGCTTTCTTAGGCGGCTTGTTGGGTGAGGGTGGCTTGCTGTCCTTGCCGTCCATGATTTCGCCATTCAGCTTCCTCAGCCTTTCAAATTCCGCCATCCATTGCGGCAAACTGAGGCTGCTGACGTTTCGCACGCTGACGGTCTTATCAAGCCAGTCGTCCGCTTCGCCGCCCTGGAAGTAGAAATATCCGCTGGCCTTGGCGAGCCGTACCGTGAAACCCGCTCCGCCAGTTCTCGGTGACGACTGGGACATGCTTGACACCTAGCGAGAAATGAAGGGTGAGATATGGTAACCCCTACCTCCCGTATTTTCGTTCAAGGTCGGACGTTACGCATTGCTGCGCGTCCGTAGGATTAGTAAACACTCCGGGGCAAATTTCCCCCTCCACATATCCGTTAAAATACCCGTGGCTGTCCGGTCCGGCAACAGCCCCCACGATTCTGCCTTTTGAGTCCAGGCATTGCCACACCGTCGCTTCGGTCGTCGCCGGATACCAAGTACACCAGTCCACATGCGGGGTCATCCGCTTGCCCGTGTAGATCTCGACCCCTCGAATGGCTCCGCGTTGCAGACCGATGATCTGTAAT
>CAZKVF010000131.1:0-5075 GCA_964556085.1 uncultured Solibacteraceae bacterium | reverse complement strand
GATATTTTCGATATTGAGGGTGCCGCCGTTGATCGCCATCAGCCCGTTATCGTGGCGGAATTCATTGCGTTTCGCGTGGCCGCCGAAGTCGTCGTGATTGTCGAGGATCAGGACGCGTGCCGTGCGGCCGGCGTTCTTGAGGAAAAAGTAGGCCGCTCCCAGCCCGCTCAGGCCGCCACCTACCACCACCAGGTCATAAGTCTCGTTCGTGTGCGAGGCGCTCGAGAGATCGACGCTTCTGGTATCCCGAAGCTGGTGGGCCGCCTCGAAGGAGCCCTCGTGATCGCCTCGCATGCCGGTACGCGCGGGCGGATAGTAATCGGGCGATTGTTCCGGGGCGAACTCCTGGGCTTGCGCCCACAGGGGCAGGGTAAGAGCCCCGGCCGCCGCGACGCTGATCCCGTTGACGAAATCCCGTCGCGTGATCTTCCGGTGCATTCCCAGATCGTGATCGTTCGCGTTCAGGGGCACCTCCCCGGCAGCTACGTGGGCACCGATCCAGTCTCTTACAAAACGGTTTTATAAGGATTACAGGATTTGTGCAACTTTGTCAACGAGATCGAAGGGGCACGATACGGAATATTTTCAGGGGGGGTCAAACCGGGCGGGCCCGATGAGAAGACGCGCCCAAGCGTTATCGGACTGGCCATCCTACGCCGGCTTATCCGTCCGGTCGTAGACGACTTTCCCGCCGACAATCGTCATATCGACTTTCAGAGCGAGCAGCTTCTCGGGCGCGATCGTCAGCAGATCTTCAGGCAACACCACCATGTCTGCGAGCTTGCCGACCTCGAGCGATCCCTTGATTTTCTCCTCGCGCGTGAGAAATGCACCGCTGCGCGTGTACATCGTAAGGGCGTCCTTTATGCTGACCGCTTCTTCCGGACCGAAGACTTTGCCGCTTTCTCCTTTGCGCGTGACGGCGGCATACAGGCCGACCATAGGTCCGATCGGCAAATTGTCACTACCGAAAGCCATGAAAATGCCGTGTCGGATGGGTGTGGTCAAGGCATTATTGGTTGCCAGGCGCTTGCCTTCCAGCGTCTCCGTGTACCGGCCTTCCAGGTTGTACGTGAAGTTGGGTTGCTGAGCAATGTGGATCTTGTCCTTCGCCATGATCTGCATGATCCGTTCCGGCGGAAGCACCGTGAAGTGACACAGGTAATGACGGTGATCGTTCCGGGGATACTTCTGGAGAGCTTGATCAAGCGCTTCGACAGTCATCGCGATTGCGGCGTCCCCGATCGCGTGGATGCCGAATTGCCACCCAAGCTGGTGTCCGGCTTCGATGTTGGCGTATATCTGCTCCGGCGTGAAAAAGGCCCGCCCCCGGAATCCAGGCTGGCCCTTGTAATCCACGAGTGACCAAGCCGTCGGACCGGTGAATCCTCCGTCGGCAGCCATCTCGCCAATGGAGCCTACTCGTAAGCGTTCATCGCCATCGCCAGTCTTTTTTCCAAATTCTTTCAGCTTGGCCAACCCCGCCTTGGCGTTTCCGGCTTCTGACGGGTACCCGACCTGCACCGAGGCGCGCGGCAGATCCGTGCCGTGCTTTTGATACAGCACCTCCCACTCGGCATAAGAGCCGACCACGTTCGGGTCCACGAAAGAGCCCGCTTCGATCACGCTTGTGATGCCAAGCTTGAGCTGATCGCGAACGTTCTGCAACAGGCTCTCGCGAACATCGGCCGGCTTATCTTTCGGGACAAGGTGTGTGAACAGGTCGGACCGCTCGCGGATAACTCCGTTAGGCTCGCCATCGGCGTCCCGCTCGATTAATCCGCGAGGTGGGTCGGGCGTAGCCTTGTTGATGTCGGCCAACTGAAGCGCCTTGGTGTTGCCGACCGAGCTATGGCCGCCGGCGCGTGTCAGCACGACCGGATTATTCGGCGCGGCCGCGTCCAGATCGCCGCGCAGTGGCTTCCGCTGCTCCTTGAAGTGATACTCGTCCCAGGCGCCGCCGGTGATCCACTCGCCCCGGCCAAGCTCCTTCGCCTTCTCGGCGACCTGCTGCTTCAATTCCGCCAGCGAAGTGGTATCGGTGAAGTCGATGTAGCGACGGGAATGCCCTCCCAGGTGAATGTGTGTATCGTGAAAACCGGGGATCACTGTTCGCCCGCGCAGATCGATATAGCGCGCCGCGTTGTAGCGGTTCCGTAGTTCGTTTCCCCCCACGGCGACGACCCGGCCATCTTTGATCACAATCGCTTCACGAATGGAAAACGCATCGTCCACCGTGACGATCTTTCCGTTGAATAGCAGCAGGTCTGCGGACGTGGCCTGCGCCTCGAGGCTGGAAACGCCGGTGATTGAAGCCGCGCCGGCGGCGGCTAGAAATCTACGCCGGGAGAGGGTCATCTTTTGCTCCTTTTCGCGAATTTTACTTTACCGCAAAGACGGCGTGGTCTCTGGAGGTCTCCGATGATGCGTGGTCTGCTCGTAAGAGTATGCCAAGTTGACCATGGCGGCGTCGCTGTATGGCTTGCCCAGAAACGTGATTCCGGTTGGCAGATTGGCGGACGTGAATCCGGAAGGCACGGTGATTGCCGGCACGTAGACCAGGAACGTGTTCAGAGTCGGCACGCCCTTGTTTGTCACGTAGGGCGGATTCATGCCGTCCCTGATGAACGTTGGCTCATGCTCCACAGATTTGTGCACGATCGCATCGAGGCGATTGTCCGCCATCACTTTTAGAAGATTAACCATCAACTGGTGGCGCGCAGAAAGGTATTCGCCCCAGCGGGCAAGGTCCGCCGGTTCGGGGGGCGCTTTCCATTGCTGCGCTCTAGCTGGGGGAAAAATTCGATCTACGTCGGGCGAATGCTGGACATCGGCGCGCGCTTTGATCGGTGAATTCGGGTTGCGCGACAGCCAGAACCGGAGTGCCTCTTCCGTAGTCGGGGAAGAAGCGGCGCGCTTGCCGAGCAGTGCTTTCAGGTCGGGAATCACGACTGGATCGACCAGGATGGCTCCGGCTGCTTTCAACTCCGCGACGCTATTTTCGAAGATTTTGTCCACTCTCCTAAAATCCTCGGAATCCGGCTCCGATCCAGTACCGATCGATTCGCGCAGAATGCCCAGGCGCGCGCCGCGCAGGCTGTTCCGATCCAGCAGCCCCGCATAGCTGGCGGGAGTGTGGCCGACACCGAGGGCTGTGAGCGGATCCTCGGAATCGTAGCCGGCCATAACATCCAGCAGTTTTGCCAAATCGCTTACAGTGCGCGCCATAGGGCCCATAGTCGCCGGTTCGGAGGGATAGCCATCGTACATGCCGGTACGGCTGACCAACCCGGCGGTCGGCCTCATAGCCACGATGCCATTCCAGGCGCCAGGACGGCGAAGGGAAGCCGCGGTCTCTTCTCCCACCGCAACCGTAGAGAAATTAGCAGCTACAGATGCGCCCGAACCGCCGGAGGAACCCCCAACAGTCCTTTCGAGATCGTAGGGATTGCGGGTTGCTCCGAACAGCGACCCATACGTGTCACCCGCGGCAAACTCGCTCAACGTCGTCTTCCCCAGAATAATCGCGCCCGCCTTCTTCAGCCGTGCCACGACAAACGCATCCAAGGGCGGCCGGTATTCCTTGAAGACCACCGAACCGAGGGTCGTCGGCATACCGGCAGTGTCGATCTCATCCTTTATCAGGATCGGAATTCCGTGCAGGGGACCCGCAAACCCCGATTTCTTGTAGGTCGCATCTAAACGATCGGCATCTTCCAGAGCTTTCGGGTTGAGAGTGATAATCGCGTTGAGCTTCGGTCCCTGCTGATCGTAAGCCGCGATTCGATCGAGATAGTGCTGAACTAACTGGCGGGCCGTCAATTTACCCGACTTGAAGGCGGCGTGAATCTGATCGATCGTAGTCTCTACAATTTCGAACGGCTTGGGCCGTTCTTTGCTGTCTTGACCGTGTAAGAGAGCCGCAGTCAATGCCGCCCCTGCTGCCACCAGGATTCTCCGCATGGCGTGGCCTCTCGATTCTCCGTCCAATGAGTATACACGCCGCTGTGCGTCATTGCGCCTCCCGAACTCTTATTTCGGGCTTCCCAGGAACCGCTTACCCATCTTCGCAACGATTGTGAATTCCGGATCTACCACGTTCGAAATCTCATATTCCATTGCCTGGCCCATCAGGAGGCTCGCGCCACGCTCGTCGAATCCATAGCTTTCCGTCAGCCACCGCATCAGTTCGGTAGTCGCATGCTGCAGCGCTTCATTGAGGGCGCGAGAGCTGCCAAGCGCCATGATGTAGTCACTGTTCTCCAGGCGCGGCCAGTTGATCTTTTTCTTCTTAATGAGGTCTACGGAGAATTCGACATCGAGCGAAGTCTCGATTGCGCTTCCGTTCACTTCGCCATCGCCCTGCCGCGCGTGACCATCACCCAGAAAAAACAGTGCGCCGGGCTCGAAAACCGGTAGCATCAGCGTGGCGCCGGCGCCCATACCGTTGTAGTCCATGTTGCCGCCAAAATTATCAGGGAAGGAAGTGGGAATGGCCGCTTTATTGGCTGGGGCCGTAGCAACACAGCCGAGCATCGGACGCAACGGCAGTTCGATACGCGGCCCCTTGTAATCGCCCGGCTCGATGTACGCAATGCCCTTTTCTTTATCGATATGCCACGTCGCCGTCTTCGGCTCTCTCGATGCCTCCAGGCGGAGGAAGCCCGGATCCGCCGTGTAAGGAGCCAGAAGCGACGCGGACCAGCCCGTGCCGCGATTGGTCTCGAGGCGCAGTAAATGAACGACAAGCGTGTCGCCCGGCTCGGCGCCCTCGATAAAAAATGGCCCTGTCTCCGGATTCGGCCCCTGTCCTAATTGCCGGCCTGCGGCATCAACCCCGCGCGCATCGATCGTTGACGTGATGACGTGGTCGCCTGGCTTGATCTGCAATACTGGCGGATGGCTGCTGGAGAACGTGTTATGGAATTCTTTGGGTTCAAACCGATGCGTTTCGGCGAATCCGGTAGTGACCAAGGCAAAGCCCAGTAAGAGCTTCATACGACACCTTTGAGGCAGCATTCGCAATCCCTCTCGCTTCTTCATAGTACATGGCCGCTTGCGCAAGGGAGCTTACC
>CAZKVF010000130.1:0-3781 GCA_964556085.1 uncultured Solibacteraceae bacterium | reverse complement strand
CGCTGCGGTGTCAAAGGGCGTGCCATCGAGTTTAACGACGCCGGGAAGGCCACCCGGACCAGTGGTGTCCGGTGATGGCGCAGCGGACGCCGCAACCTGTGGTGCTGCAGGCGCGGACGCGCCTTTCTGCAGGAAAGCCAGGAACTCTTTGGGGTCCGTAGTGCGCTCAGGGAAGGTGGCGATCACCTTCTCGTCCGGGTCCAGGATCGCGTAGAAGGGCGTGGCGATGGTCTGGAACTTGGCGTTTTCGAAGGTTACATTCTTCTCAGAGTCGGCGTCGGTCCCGTCGGTGTACAACTCAACCAGGACGAAATTCCGCAGCGCGGCCGCGATTTCCGGGCGCGGGAACATGTTGGACTCCATCCAGTGGCAATTGGCGCAGGCGTAGCCGGTGAAGTTCACGAAGACCAGCTTGCCTTCGCGGCGCGCCTGCTCAAGCGCCTCATGATATTGGTTCTTCATCCAGGTGAGGCCGGCTTGCGTGGCCGCCCCGCCCGGCGCTCCGGCGGTATCAGCAGCGGGCACGAAGGAATCCCAGAAGCCGAGGCGCCCGCCAAACATTCCGGGCACGAAAGTCATCGCGAGGATCAGGAACGCCATGCCCGTGAGCAGGCGGCCAAGTCCCATCCGGTCATCCGGCTTGATACCCTCCAGCCGTACAAAGCCGAGCAGGTACAGGCCGGCCATCGCTGTAAGCACGATCCAGGCCGCCAGGAAACGCTCGCGCGTCAGCACGCCCCAGCCCAGCACCTGATCCATGCTGGCGAAATATTTCAGGCTTGCCGCGAGAATGACAAAACCCATTACGACCTTCACGCGTACCAGCCAGCCGCCGCTGCGCGGCAGGCGCTTCAAATAAGAGGGAAACAGGGCCAGCAAGAAGAACGGCAGCGCCAGACCAGCCGCGAAGGTAACCATGCCCGCGACGGGCCGCGCCAGGTTTCCACCAACCGAGGCCGCCAGCAGCGTGCCCACGAACGGACCGACGCAGGCAAACGAGGCCAGGGAGAACGTGAGGCCCATGAGCAGCGTGCCGGCGAAGCCGCCTTTCTCGGAGGACTGGTTCAGGCGCGTCAGAATCGAGGATGGGATCGTAATTTCGAATGCGCCGAGCAGGCTCAAACCGAAGGCAATGAAAAGCGCAGTAATAAATCCGTTGACCCACGGATTGGCGCCAAGTTGCGACACGCCCGCCGGGCCAACAACTGCGGTTGTCACGAGGCCCAGGCCCGAAAACAACACGACGATCCCAAGACAGAACACCACGGCCTGCTGCACCGCGTCCCGCCTGGTTCCGGCCACGCCTGCTCCAGAGGCCGCCTGCCGGTTCAGGAAATAGGACATGGTGATGGGGATCATAGGGAAGACGCACGGCGTAAAGATGGTGGCCAGGCCGAATCCGAAGGCCACCAGCAGAAAGGCCCACCAGCCTTGGTTCTGAGAGGCGGATCCCGAGGGCGCTCCGGGATTGGGAGCGGCAGGCTCGGCGTAGCCGGCTGGAATCGTCACAGCGGCGACTTTCGCGATCGGATCGATCGTCAGGGTAGCGGTTGCCGGGCGGCGTACTGGCGGAATGCACTTCTTGTCATTGCAGGTTTGGTAACGGGCGGTGACGGTCAGTTCGGCGGGTCCTGGCGGCGCGTCTTTCTTGAGCTGCAGCTCCAAAAGAAAGGCGACTTCGCGATCGTAGGTCTCGGTTTCGGCGTTGGCGGTGGGGTCAAATGCCCGCTTGGGCTTGGGCTGCAAAACGCGGTAGCTTTCGACTGCGGCATTCGGCCCAAGCTGAATGGTGGTGGGGATGGCTGCGGCCGTGGACATCGAGTAAATGTGCCAGCCCTCTTCGATCTGGCCGGTCATGCGGGCGAGGACTTTGGCGCCGGGAGGAGCAGTTGCTGGATCGAGCGACAGGCGCCAGGTTACCTGGTTTTGGGCAACAGCTGGGAGGGCAAACAGAAAGGGGAGAGCGAGGCGGATCAAAACCGCTCCCTGACGGTCGCGGCTCGGAATTGCTCCCATAAATTCAGTCTCCGGCTTCGCGGGCCTTGCCGCGCAATTCTTCCTCAATCCTCTGATTGATCCTGGCGTCGGAAAACTCTTTAGCTACGCGGATCGCATTCCTGATGGCGTTGGCGTTGGAGCGGCCGTGGCAGATGATGCACACGCCGCGCACGCCCAGGAGCGGCGCGCCCCCGTACTCGGAGTAATCCAGGCGCTTTTTGAAATCGGAGTAGGCGGTCTTCGATAAAACATACCCGATCTTGCGCGTGATGGTGGCCTCGAGCGACTCGTGCAGCAGGTGCTTCACCATTTCGACAATGCCTTCGCTCACTTTGAGCGCGACGTTGCCGATGAAGCCATCGCACACGATCACGTCCACCTTGCCGCCGTAAATGTCGCCGCCTTCAACATTGCCGATGAAGTTAAGGTTCAGTCCCTGGAGCAGAGGCCATGCCGCGCGGGTCAGATCGTTACCCTTGTGCTCCTCCTCGCCAATGGAAAGAATTCCCACGCGCGGCTTGGGGCGCCGCAAAATGATGCGGGAATAGATTTCCGCCATCACCGCGAACTGTGCCAGCATGCGCGGGGTGCAATCCACGTTAGCCCCGACATCTGCAAGGAGGACGGGCGAGCCTTCTACGGTGGGAAGCACGCCCACGGACGCCGGCCGATCCACTCCCGGAACCAGGCCCAAAACCACCTTGGCGGTGGCCATGACGGCGCCCGTATTGCCTGCCGAGATGAAGCCCTGGGCGCAGCCGTCGCGGACCAGCCGGGAGGCGACACGTAAGGAACTGTCGCGCTTGGTGCGGACCGCGCGGGCAGCGCTATCGTGCATGGTGATCCGCTCGCTGGCATGCACAATTTCTATCGGGAGTTCCCGATAACCCTCATGCTGCTCGATCTCGCGCAGGAGCAGATCTTCGTGCCCCACCAGGATGATTTTCACATCCAGGTTTCTGGCGGCCCGGATGGCGCCTTCGACCTCGGGCCGGGGGGCGTGGTCTCCGCCCATTGCATCTACGGCAATGGTGAGCATGTTCGCTCGCGGCTATTCCTGTTCGACTTCCACCACTTCTCGTCCCTTGTATTGGCCGCAGTGGGGGCAGACGCGGTGCGGCAGTTTGGGTTCGTGGCAATTGGGACACTCGGAAAGGCCGGCCGCTTTCAGCGCATCGTGGGCGCGGCGATTATTCGTGCGCCTCTGAGAATGTCTTCGTTTAGGGTTCGGCATATCTCTTCCTTACAGTTTAAGCAATCCTTCCCGCAGTTCCGGGATTAATTTCGCAAAGTTTTCAGGAGGTCAGATTACGGAGTGCCCCCCACCGATCGTCGGTTGCGGCGGTTTTGCAATCGCACGGCGATTCGTTGCGATTTTTCCCGCACACCGGACAAATACCCTGGCATGCGTCACTGCAGACGCGCTGCATGGGCAAGGCCAGCAGGATGCGTTCCCGCAGGATCTCCGCGAGTTCGATGCCTCCATCCTCGTAGAACCCGATCTCGGCTTCGCTTTCGTCGATACTCACCTCTTCTTCGCGCGCGATCTGGAAAGCCGGACGGTAGAACAGGTCAAAATGCGCGTCGATGGGGTAACGCGCACGACCGAGGCAGCGGTCACATTCGGCCGTCATTTCCACGTTGTAGCGGCCCCGGATGCGGATCTCGCCATCGGAATGGGCAAGCAGCTCCGCGGTACCGGCCGCGTGGAGCGGCGATGCCTGTTCTAGCGTTGCCCCTGAAAAATCGATTTGCCCGGGTGCGAAAGTCTCGTCGAAACGGA
>CAZKVF010000129.1:0-13498 GCA_964556085.1 uncultured Solibacteraceae bacterium | reverse complement strand
GTCGCAGGCCAGGTAGCGTCGAGTTTCAACGCTGGTGAAGACCAGTACGACGTTCGCGTGCGCGCCGAGGAGCAGTTTCGCGGCAGCGCCGAAGGTTTGTCCAAGATGACTGTCCCCTCGTCGAAAATCGGCTCCACCGGGTTGGATGAAGTGGTGCATATTCGCACCGGCACCGGTCCCTCGTCGGTCGAGCGCCTGGGCCGTCAGCGCCAGGTGATGCTGACCGGCAACGTGCTGGCTGGCGGCTCGGAAGCGGGCATCATCGACCGGATGGATCAGTTCGCCAAAGAGATCGGTATGGGCACGGACTATCAGGTTGGCCTGGCCGGCAAGTCCAAGGAACTGGGACGTACCGGTTATTACTTCGCGCTGGCGTTCGCCCTCACCTTCATTTTTATGTACATCGTTCTGGCTGCTCAGTTCGAATCTTTCATTCATCCGGTGACGATTCTGCTCACGCTGCCGCTCGCCGTGCCGTTCGGAATCCTATCGTTGCTGATCGCAGGCCAGACGGTGAACATTTTCTCGGGACTCGGCCTGCTCTTGCTGTTCGGCATCGTCAAGAAGAACGCCATTTTGCAGATCGACCACACCAACGGCCTGCTGGCATCGGGAATGCCGCGGTATGAGGCGATTATCCAGGCCAACCGCGACCGTCTCCGCCCTATTCTGATGACGACCATGGCTCTGGTGGCCGGGATGCTACCGCTGGTGGTTTCGCTCGGAACCGGCGCTGCCACCAATCGTTCGATCGGCGTTCTGGTGGTGGGCGGACAATCGCTCTGCCTGCTGCTCACCCTGCTGGCGGTGCCGGTGTTTTATTCGCTGTTCGAAGATTTGGGTGAGTCGTTCTCGTCGGGGCGTGTAGCGCACATGCTCGCGGCGATGCGTGCGCGGCTGCCGGTGCAAGGAAGAGCCAAGGCTGAGTCGCCGGTATCCGCACAGCGGTTTGCGAAAAGAGAGCTGCCATGAAGGGAGTCCGGCGCCTGATCGTGTGCGCCGCGCTCGGCGCATGCGCTCTGGCGCAAGCGCCGCCATCCGTACAAATCGAGCCGCTGCGAGAGGTCGAAATAAAACCGCGCACCGGCATTCTTGGCGAGACCCCCATCTCGCTTCCGGAAGTGATCCAGCGCGTGCTGGCCAACGATCGCGAACTGGAGATTTCACGCATAGTGCTGGAGGAAGCCGGCTACAACGTCAGCGCGGCCAAGGGGGCCTACGATCCTGTCGCGGGTTTTCGCGCGTACCGCACCAAATCGGTATTCCCCATTGCATCGCTGATTGGCGGCGCAGCCGACGGCAAGCTCACGCAAAAGGAACTGAACGGCACGCCGCAATTGAGCGGGCTGTTTCCGTGGGCGGGCGGAACTTACACCGCGAGCTTCGTCAACTCGCGCCAGCTCACCGACAACCAGCTCATTACGTTAAACCCGCAATATCCCAACTCCATCAATCTGAACCTGACGCAGCCGCTGTGGCGCGGGTTGCGCTTCGATGAAAATCGCCATCGCGTGCAGGTGGCCCGAAAAAACCGCGAGTTGAGCGCCGAACAATTTCGGCAGCGCGTCATTGAGATTGTCACGCAGGCGGCTGACGCTTATTGGGAGCTGGATTTTGCCTGGCACAATCTCGACGTACAAACCGAAGCGGTGCGGCTAGCGGAACGGCAGTACGCCAGCAACCGGCGGCAGGCCGAGCAGGGATTGCTCGCGCCCATCGACGTGGTGGCCGCCCAGACACAGGTTGCCACGTTCCAGCAGAGCCTGTTTGCGGCCCAGCAAGCTCTCACGCAGGCGGAAAACAATTTGAAATTGCTGATGCTGCCCAACCGCAGCGATCTTTTTTGGAACACCGCGCTCGTTCCTGCCACCGAACCCGACCTCCACCCGCCCGTTCCTGACCTTCAGGACGCCATGCGGCAAGCGCTCAAGGCGCGGCCCGAACTCGCCCAAAGCGCCATTGCCCTCGAAGTCAACAAACTGGATGCGCGGCTCAGTGAAGAGCAAACCAAGCCGCGCATCGATGCGTTCGCGAATCTCACCGCGGCCGGACTTGCCGGGCGCCCCCTGCCGCCGGGACCGAATCCGTTTACTGCCGGAACCGACGCCCTCATCGGCCGGTTGAATCAACTGAGCGCGCTGGCCGGCCTGCCGCCAGTGCCGCCCATCTCGTTCGGCTCGAACGAGGTGCCGGCGATTTTCCTCGGCGGTTACGGACAGTCGTTCAGCAATCTGGCCGCTGGAAATTTTCCGTCCGCCCAGGTCGGGTTGCAGATCTCTTTCCCGCGGCGCAATCGGACCGCGGAAGCGCAAGCCGCCACTGCCGCCGCCGAGGGCCGCCGGTTGCGCGCGCTGCAGGATCAGATCGAAATGGCCATCGAAGCCGATGTGCGCAACGCGCTCGAAGCCGTCACTTCCGCACGATCCAGGCTGGATGCCGCCGTGCTCGCGCGCCGCTCGGCGGAAGAGCAGTACGCGAGCGAGCAGCGCCAGTTCCAGGCGGGGACATCCACCGTGTTCCTGGTGCTCGAGCGCCAGACCAGTTTTATCGGCGCCCGCAGCCGCGAAGCCCGGGCCCGCACGGATTTCGGCGAGGCGGTTGCCAATCTCGACCGCGCCACGGCCCGCACCATCGAAGCCCAGAAGATAACTCTTGTAAACCCTTGAGCGCTCAGTAGAAACCCGGGCGCGTTAACCCGAAACTTTTGCCTTGCGTGCGCATCAAAGGTGGCATGAGGGTCGCTCGACTCTGCTTCGTTTCGGTTTTGTTGCCCGCGCTGGCGCTTTGCCAGCAGCCTGCGCAGGATCAGCCCTTACAACCGGGAACTCCCAAAACGAGCGGCTCCGATGCCTCTTCCCAGGTCGAGAGCAAGCGCATTTTCGGCATTGTTCCGAATTTCCGGACATCCCCCAGCCTGGACAATTACGAGCCGCTCCGGCCGGCGGAGAAGTTCAAGATTGCCAGTCAGGACGCCTTCGATCGCGGAACCGTCGCGCTGGCGGCGCTATTTGCGGGCGAGTCGCAGTTGACCAACGCCACGCCTTCGTTTGGCCAGGGCGCAGCAGGATATGGCCGGTATTTTGCCACCTCCTACGCTGACTACTGGATTGGCGACTACATGACCGAAGCCATCTACCCTATCCTCTTGCACCAGGACCCGCGTTATTTTCGTAAAGGCACGGGAAGCGGAATGGGCAGGCTGGGCTATGCCGTGAAGCAGATTTTCTGGACGCACACGGATTCCGGCGGCACGCAATTCAACTATTCCGAATGGCTTGGCAACTCGACCGCCGTGGCTATTTCGAATGCCTACTATCCGGATAATCGAACCGCTTCGAACGCCGTCTCCAAACTCGTGGTTCAGGTCAGCGTCGACACGGCCTCGAATATCCTGAAGGAGTTTTGGCCGGACTTCGAACGGAAATTCACGCGCAAACACCGGAAGCCGCAGAACTGAACCGTAGCAGAGCGTGTTAAGCCCTGCGGAACAACTGCTCGCCGCCCGGAGACAGCAGCACCCACAGCCCGTAAATCCCCAGGACCGTGCCGAGCGGCACGCTCATCAGCTCCAGCGCCGAAAGAACGATGGTCAAAACGCGCGCCCAGGGCCGCAATTGCAGGAGCCCGAAACCCGCGATGATCCCCGGCAGCGACAGCGCCAGCAACAAGAGAAAAACGAATGCGCCGATGCCGCCCAGAATGGGAACGGCGATCAGTGAGTCCCCGCTGCGGTCGGCCACGCTCACCAGTCCCGCCAGTCCTCCGAAAATCACCAGCACGATGATTCCCGCCAGAACGCCCAAAATTCCATAGACCACGTGCAGCATGCCCAGGATCTTGACGTGCTCTGCCATACCGTCCGTTCTTCAGTTGACCAGGGACCAGTCGATGACGATTACGGAAATCTTTGGATTCTTACTGTGCAGCGCCACCCGGTTCCATTGGTTCTGCGCGGCCGGGGTTTCCTGGACGGTGACATCGTTCGCGTACTTCGGATTCCACGTGTAGGTGGTTTTGTTCCAGCCATTCCGCGCGCCTGGAGATTCGATGACGTTGTTGGCGTAATCCGGATTCGCCGTGTACAGCACAATGCCATCGTTCGACAAATTACCCGGCGAGACGCTGAATTTCACCGGCTTGCCGGGCAGCTCTCCGATGAGCGTTCCGGTGGAGCAGGACTTCCCGTTGATCTCCAATTCCTCGTTCTTTTGCAGGCGTCCAATCCAGATGATTCTGCCCGAAGCCGGAGAGACCGGAACGGATGCCGCCCGTTGTGGCGCCGGCGTAACCAGCGGCTTCACCGGTGCGGCCTGCGCCGGAAGGCCGGCAGCCTCCGGTTGTCTCGCGGGAGGCGCGGCCTTCTCCACCGGCGGCGGGCTCAACCTCTCCACAGCAGCCGGAACGGACGCGGGCGCACTCTGCGCAATTTGGGGAGGCGGAGCCAGGTCGGGAGCTTGATTCACTGGACCCGGCCCGCTCGCAGCCGGTGCGTTGAACTTCGGACGCGCGGCTCGAGGCACGGTCACAGGGACCGATAACACCAGTTCCACCGGTTTGCGCACGCCGGAAGTCCGCGATCCTTCCCGCGATGCGCTCCCCGTAGGCGCTGGATTCAGTTCCGTGGGCGTAACGTTTTTCCCCGCGAAACTCGCGGCTTCCACCAGCGACTCCGCTCCCCGCCGCGATGCCTCCAGGCGAACCGTCACGTTGCCGGAGTGGCGCGAATAGGTGAACGTCCCGCGGCGAAGTTGCTCCGCGTCCAGCGCGATCGAGTACCGGGCGCTGCCGTCGATGATCTCCAGGTTCCCCGCTTCGCCATTCGGCACCGCGTCCCACAGGATGCGAAGTTGCCCGCCGGCATCGAAGACGCGCAGCCCCAGCCGCTCCGGTGGACGCGTCAGCCAGTACCAGCCCGCCAGCGTGGCCAGCACGGTCGCCAGCAGCAGCGGCCACACCAGGTGAATGCGCCGCCGCGGGAAAACCGGCGGTTCCGGAAATAGCACCAGGCCGTCCTCTGGAGCCGCGGTCTCGGGCCGTCTCACTGCCGCGGGTGCGGGTGCAGGGCTGCGGCTGGGGGCGGGGACGGCCGGCGCTTCTCGCTCCGCGGGCACTTCCGCCAACGGCGCTGTGTCGAACGCCGCCGGCATGTTGAACTCCGAGAACGGGCTGTCCACGGTCAGCATGCCATCGGACTCCCGGTAGAAAAATCGCACCAGGTTCAGCGCAGATTCGCTGGGACGCAAAATCATCACCACCTGATGCGCGCCCGGAAAAAACGTGCCGGCAATTTCCAGATCGCGCGCCGTGAGCGTGAGTTCGCTATGGGGATGCGCCCGGAACCAGCCTACCGGCTCGCGCCCCTTGGGATCGCTCCGCCCGGCTGCCGCCTGCAGGCCCGCCGCAAATGCGTGGCGTTCCTCCTCCGACAGCGGACTGGCGCAGGCCATGGCGCTTTGAAATGTGATGGCTTGAAAATCCGAGATCCGGACTTCGTCGCCGCTGTGCGTCCCGAACAGGATCCCGTACACCTCGGCCCCGCCGTGAGAACCTGAAGCAAAACTTTCAATAACTGCCGCGCGCAGCGCCAGGATCACCGACCGCGGACACGCCACCGTGCGCGAATGGTCCTGGTACTCTGAATCGCTCCCTTTGAGTTTATGTGCTGCGCCCGCCATGTCCGCTTCGTTAAGCTTATGACAATTGCAGTGCCGTACACCAGCACATCATGCCCGATTGTGTATTAAGCTCGTATAGCCGATTACAATGAGCCATCGACGACCGCAGGTTTCCGAACGGTTGTATCCAGGCGTGTGCCTGATGCTGGTCTTTTGTCTCCTGGCCGCCCCGGCCGGCGCGCAAGGTCCGGGTATCAAGCTGGTGATCCAGGAAGGGCAAGGCGCCATCAACAACATTCAGCAGCACCACGCCAAGGAGCCCGTGGTTCAAGTAACGGATGAAAATGGCGCGTCCATCCAGCAGGCATCGGTGACTTTTCAGTTGCCGGAAACCGGAGCCGGCGGCGCTTTCGCGGATGACAACAAAATGTTGACGGTCCAGACGGATGAAAAAGGATTGGCCGTGGGCCGCGGCTTGCACCCCAACCAGACCGCCGGCCAATTCCAGATCCGGGTTACCGCTTCGCATCAAGGAGCCACTGCCAGCGCCGTGATTTCCCAAATCAACGCTGCGCCCGCGGCCGCGAGCGGAGGCAGCAAGAAGTTTCTGATCATCGCCGCGATCGGCGGCGCCGCAGCAGCCGGGCTGGGTGCAGCCTTGGGCCACGGCAAATCCGGCAGCACCCCTTCGGTCGGGACCATCAGCACCCCGCCCCCCACCGTGCTCGTGCCCGGCACCCCCACCATCCAGCCGCCGCACTAACCGGACCCGGTCATGATCGCCAAGCAGACAGGTCGATGGTGGCGATTGGCCGGCGCGCTGGCGCTGATGCTCGGGCTCGCAGCGGCAGCGTCGGGACAACCGGTGATATCGGGATCACTCCCCAGCACCGATGTCGGGGCAACGCCGTTGTCGTACGGCAGCATACAGTTGGTGACCGGAGGCACCCAGCCCTATACCTGGACGATCACTGGCCCGATCCTGGGTTGGCTGAACTTCAATGCCGACGGCAGCGTCAATGCGAATAGTCCTCCATCAACGGCCGGAACGTTTAACTTCAACCTTCAGGTTACGGACTCCGCAACGCTGACTTCCAATGTGGCCCCCTTCAGTGTCATCGTCAACCCCGCCGTGCAAATTAGCATAGGAGCTACCTTGCCCGCCGGCCAACAGGGCGTCCTCTACCCTGTCACCACGCTAGGTGCGACAGGAGGAACAGGCACCTATACATGGTCGCTCGCGGGCGGTTCGCTGCCACCGCCCCTAACGCTTAGCGCGACCGGGAGTATCGGTCCCGGCCCGCCCACCGCTTTTGGCGTCTTCCCTTTCACGGCGCAGGTCACCGACGGCCTCACCACCGCCACGCAGGCCTTTTCGATAACAATTGCTCCCCCGCCGCTCGTGGTACTTACGACCACGCTGCCGCCCGGCGAAGCTAGCGCGCCGTATACCGCGTCTCCGAGCGCAACGGGTGGCGTTCCGCCGTATACCTGGTCGATAACCGGCTTGCCCGCGGGGCTAACGTTCAGCTCCAGTACCGGCGTCATCTCGGGTCCTCTAGCCGCAAGCGCAACCACATCAACCGCCGTCGTCATTCAGGTGACCGACAGCAGCCCAACAACCGTCAGCAGCTCGCCGCTCACGCTCACAGTCGCACCCATACTCACCATCAGCACCACCTCGCCACTGCCGCAGGGTGAATTGACAGTGCCCTATTCGCAGACCCTGACCGCGTCAGGTGGAAGTGGGTCCGGATTGACCTGGACACTCGCCAGTGGAACGCTGCCTGCAGGTCTGTCACTCGTCGGAAACGCGATCACCGGCACGCCCACAGCCGCCACCTCCTCACCCGCGACCTTCACAATCAGGGTCACCGACAGCCTCGGCGGTGTCGCGTCGCTGGCTTTCACGCTCAACATCACCTCAGGCCCCAGCATTTCCACCACGTCACTCCCGAACGGCGAGGTCACCGCTCCTTATTCGCAAACACTCGCCGCAACCGGAGGTAGCGGGTCCGGCTACAGCTTCTCCGTCAGCAGCGGGTCGCCGCCCATCGGCCTATCGCTGAACGCCGCGGGCTCGATCACCGGCACGCCCTCGGCTACGGGTCCATTCACCTTCACCGTCCAGGTCACGGACAGCGCCGGTGGCAAGGGGACGCAGAGCTTCACGCTCACTGTGGTCGCAGCTCCCACCATCACCACCGGTGCGACTCTGCCCAACGGCGAAGTGGGCGCCGCATATTCGCAAACTCTGGCTGCCTCAGGCGGTTCGGGTACCGGTTACACCTGGTCGCTCGCCGGTGGATCTTCGCTACCCGCGGGCCTCTTTCTGTCTGCCGGTGGCGTGCTCAGCGGCACTCCTGCGCCCGCCGCCCTGGGAACCGCCAGCTTCAGCGTACAAGTTACCGATAGCGCAAATGGCACGTCGACCCTGGTCATGTCGCTCACGATCATCGCCGGGCCCACCATCACCACCGCGCCGGCGCTGCCCAACGGTACGGTGGGCGTGGCATACACGACCGTAACGCTTTCGGCTTCCGAGGGCACACTACCGTATGTCTGGTCCATCGTCAAAAACTCGCTGCCGCCGGGACTATCGTTGGACCCAATTGCCGGCACCATTTCTGGAAGTCCCACAGCCAGCAGCGCGTCTAGCTTCACCGTTCAGGTCAAGGATGCCAAGAACGTCACCGCGACCAAGCTGTTCAGTATCACGATCGCCGCGGGTTTGACCATCACGACCGCGCCGGGATTGCCCAGCGGCACCATTGGCGTTGGTTACTCGGTGACGCTGGCGGCTGCCGGCGGCACGCCTCCCTATACTTTTAGTGCCACTTCCGGGTCGCTCCCCGCTGGCTTGACGCTCAATTCATCGACTGGGGAAATCAGGGGTACCCCTTCCAGCTCCGGGAGCTTTTCGCTCACCGTGCAGGTAACCGATAGCGCTTCGGTCACGGCCACCAAGGCATTCACGCTCACTGTGGCTGGGGCATTGGCGTTCACGACTCCCCCAACGCTGCCAAGCGGCGCTGTGGGCGTCGCGTACTCTCAGGCCCTGGTAGCATCAGGGGGTACTCCGCCCTACACTTTCAGCATCACCGCGGGCGCGCTGCCGAACGGCTTAGGACTGAGCGCTGTCAGCAACCTGATCACCGGGACGCCAGTATCGAGCGGCATCTTTACCTTCACTATCCGGGTGAAGGACAGCAATTCGGTAACGTTCAGCCAGGCGTTCAGCCTGACCATAGTTGCCGGTCTGGTGATCACCACTCCGTCACCGTTGCCTCAAGGAGCCGTCAACAGCCCGTACTCGCAGGCGCTTGCCGCGGCGGGTGGCGTAGCCCCGTATACCTGGGCCATTGCAGAAGGTACGCTTCCGCCCGGCCTGTCGTTGAGTGGCAGGGTCATTGTTGGAACTCCGACGGCGAATGGCGCCTCAAGCTTCACGATTCAGGTGAAGGACAATGCGGGCGCCTCCGCCACCAAGCCGTTCACATTGACCATCGGCGCCGGTCTGGCCATCACCAGCCCGTCAACGCTACCTTCCGGCACGCTCGGCCAGGCCTACCCGGCGTACACTCTGGCCGCCGTCGGAGGGAGCAAGCCGTATGTGTGGTCGGTCAGTGCCGGCGCAATGCCGGATGGCTTGTCATTGAGTTCGGGCGGCGTCATTTCGGGTACGCCGTCAAAGGGCGGTTCTTTCACCTTTACGCTGCAGGTGAAAGACAGTACCGGGGCCACCGCGACTCAGGCATTTACGCTCTCCATCGTTCCTCCCGCAGCGCCTCAAGTGAACGTCTCCGGAGTGCCGGCGGCGGCGGCGGCGAGCCAACAGATTTCATTCGGCGTGTCGCTGGCTTCGCCATATGCGCTAGATATCAACGGTCAGATTACGGCGTCGTTCCAACCGGACGCGGTCGCGCCCGCGACGGATCCGGCCTTGCAGTTCTCCACCGGCGGCCTGACGGCGAATTACACCATCCCCGCCAATTCGCTGAACGCCGTGTTTTCAAATTCGACCCAGAAGATCGGCCTGCAGACCGGCACCGTATCCGGGACCATCACCCTGACCTTCACGCTGAGCGCCGGAGTTGCCCTGCCCAGTTTCCAAAACACGATCGTCATCTCGCGCTCGGCCCCGGTCATTGAAAGCGTGAAACTGGTAAGAACCTCGGGCGGTCTGGAAGTCCACGTAGTTGGCTTTTCGCCCCCGCGCGACCTCACCGAGGCCGACCTCACGTTCACCGCGGCCCCCGGCTCAACTCTGCAGACCACCACCGTGACCGAAAACATCTCCAGTGTCGCCACCGCGTGGTTTCAGAGCGCTGCCTCCGACCAGTACGGCAGCCTGCTCATGCTGGTGCTTCCCTTCACCGCCTCCGCCGGCAGCGTGGACGCCGTGGGCAGCGTTTCCGTGGTGCTGAAAAGCGCCGAAGGAACCTCGCCCTCCGTCAGCGGCGCATATTAGCGTGGGCAACCGCTTCCTTGCAGGTCTGTAAAAAAATCGGTTGGCAGGCGAAAGCGCCCGCTCCAACAAAACCTAAGCCCGTGCTCACCAATGTGGGGCAGACGCTTTAGTCTGCCAACCCGGCGATTGCATCGATTTTTTCACAGTCCCTTGCGGTTGCGGCCGGTAAACGGGTGGTCTGCGCTTGCGCGGCTCCGGAGTATTCAGTAGCATAGCCGCGAGATGAAATATTTCACGCTGCTATTCGTCATTGCTCTTGTCCCACTGTGTGCGGATGATCAGGGCTACACCTCGTTGTTCAACGGGAAGGACCTCACGGGCTGGAAAGTCAACGAAAACGTCGAAACCTTTTCGGTGAAAGACGGCGCCATCGTCTCGCACGGGCCGCGCAGCCACTGTTTTTACGCGGGTGATTTCCACGGCCACAACTTCAAAGACTTCGAGCTTAAGGTTGATATCATGACGCTCCCGGGCGCGAACGGCGGCGTCTATATCCAGACTGCATTTCAGGATCGCGGCTGGCCCGGCAAAGGCTTTGAGGTGCAGGTGAATAACACCTACGTGGGAGATCCGCGCAGGACCGCCAGTTTGTACGAAGTGAAAGACAACGAGCACGAAGTCGCCAAAGACAATCAATGGTTCACGGAGGACATCCTGGCCAAAGGTGACACCATCGTCGTCAAAGTGGATGGCAAGCAGATTGTGAAGTGGACGCAGCCCGCGGACTGGAAAGGTACGCGAGATTTTCCGGACCGCCGCATCGGCGCAGGCACAATCGCGCTCCAGGGCCATGACGGCGGCAGCACGGTGTACTACAAGAATATCCGCATCAAGCCGCTGGATTAGCGGCCTTGCGACACGCCACCGGTACCAGTACGGAACCTCGCATTCGCTCTGTTCATGGAGTGCGTCCCGGCGCTAGAATGTCGCTTACGGATCAAGTAATGCGCCGCGCACCGGGGGAAACGGAACGCCATGCGTGCATATAGGTTGCTGATGCTCGTGCCGGCTCTGATGGGGAGTTTGTGCTGGGCACAGATGGCCAGGCACACAAGCCCGTCTGCAATGCAGAGAATCACGGAATGCTTTGGCCGGAGCACATTTCGGGCCACGATCAGGTCCCGGTTGAAATGTGTTCGGTGCATTTGTGGAAATACAAGTGGCGGCCGCTCACGGTACATATTTCCGCTTTGGGTAAGGGGGCCAGGCCGCACGCAAGCAAGGAGACATTAGCGTCGACAACCAAGCCCGCCTCCATGCTGGCGGCTCCCCCTGCAGAATCGGCAACGGAAGCAGAGCCTACGGCCCGTTAGATTGCCCGGATACATAACGCCGTTGCTAGAATGGATAAAGTCTTCGTGCTCGTCCATTCGCGTCATTGCGCCAGCGGGAGTAACTCAATGGTAGAGTCACAGCCTTCCAAGCTGTTGGTTGCGGGTTCGATTCCCGTCTCCCGCTCCATATTTCAACAAACTCCGTTTACTCCATTAAGGGCTCACTCCGAGATTCTGTGCGTCCGCATAACCATCTTTTCCAGCCGATTCACAGCTCGGCGTTTCTGCTGTCGATCCGGTTGAGGGCCGCGATCAGAGGCTGCGCCTCCGCCGGAGGAGCCATGTCCGCACCCATGGTCGCATCCGTCTTCGCTGTAGCCTCCCTGCCCACGGGTCCGGCCGCTACGGAAGCATCTCCACCCAGCGTACGCGATGAGCATTCCTAAACACTGGCCGACTAATCGCGAATGTGCGATATCATGCCGTTATGCCGGCTGCGCAAACCTGGGACCCCGCAAGCTACGCGCGCAATGCCCGCTTCGTTTCTGATTTGGGATCTCCCGTCATGGAATTGTTGGCGCCCCAGCCCGGCGAGCGCATTCTTGACCTGGGCTGCGGAGACGGGGCGCTCACGAAAAAACTGGTCGAGCTTGGGTGTGAAGTTGTCGCCGTCGATGCCAGCGCTCCGCAGGTTGAGGCCGCGAGGACACTTGGGCTGGATGCACATGTGATGAGCGCTGAAGCCTTGCCGTTCGGGGAAGAGTTCGATGCCGTGTTCAGCAACGCAGTGCTGCACTGGATTAAGCACGCCGATTCGATGATCGCCGGGGTTTACCGGTCTCTTAAGCCAGGGGGACGCTTTGTTGCTGAATGCGGAGGCTATGGCTGCGTGCATAAGATCCGGACAGCACTCATCCAAGCCTTGGACCGGCGCGGGATGGACGGAGAAGCTCGAGTGCCCTGGTATTTCCCGACTCCCCGTGACTACGCAACGCGATTGGAGCGAGCAGGTTTTCGGGTCGACAGCATTGCACTGATCCCGCGCCCGACGCCCCTGCCTGGCGACATCATCGACTGGCTTGAGACATTTGCACACAGTTTCCTTGATGGGCTTTCTGGCGCTGCGCGGCAGGAGTATCTACACGAGGTCCGCACCGTCCTCGAACCGCAATTGCTTGAAGGGACTGGAACTTGGGTCGCGGACTATGTGCGGCTTCGATTTGCCGCGAGCAAGGTGCCGCCTCTGCAGCATTAACTGATCGAGCCGGAATCCGGCATCCAAGGCAATTCGATGACATCGACTCGCAGGTGCGTCCATAGTTCCTGTCCCGACCACCTGCGGACCGGAAACATCGCGATTAACGCCGTACCGCCGGATGGTCTCGAAGTAACCTGGCATCGCGATTCGGTAAACGGCGTCGGGCGCCTCGGTGCAAACGTACAGCCTCCTGGTTGCAGCGGGGGACCAGGAGGGCTTTTGTAAAACGAATGCGCCACGTCCTCCTGCTCGCCTGCTGCTCGCAGGTTTCAAACCGCCTTACTAAGCCCGCCTCACGGTCGTGACGGCGGTGCCTCCGGCCTGGCGTTATGGGTGTGGAGACCGCCGGAGCTGCGAAGTACGTCCCGCTTGGCCTCGATATTTTCGGGGAAAGCCTTAAGGAAGCGTACGTAGGTTTGGCGTGCGAGCGCTAATTGGTGATTGGCGGCATAAAGCAGGGCGAGATGCTGGTAAGGAGTTACGAGCAAGGGATCGAGCTGCAATGTCTTTTCAAGATATTTGATCGCGTTCTCATGATCTCCGGCTTTTTCCGCGGCAAGAGCCATGTCATCATAAACCAAAGCTGAGTTGGGTTCGACGGCAAGCGCTTTGTCGAATAGGGCCTGCGCGTCTGCCTCTGCTTTTGTCCCACCCATAATCTGGCCCATCGCCCTCAGTAAAACCGGATCGTTCGGAAAATTATTCCAGGCCGAAGACAACAGCTCATAACCGCGGCGAACGAACGGAAACGACTCCAATTGGCTGCCGACCCGTGCATAGGCAAGGCCCAGGTTGCGTTCCGCAAACTGGGGCGGCGGATTGTGCCACGGTACCAGCTCATCTTCATTGGTTGCCGGGGCGCTGCCGTTCACAAGGGACG
>CAZKVF010000128.1:0-6439 GCA_964556085.1 uncultured Solibacteraceae bacterium | reverse complement strand
GGGCTACGCCGCCCCCAAACCCCCCGTTCTCAATGTGAGGCCGGCAGAGGAACTTTATGCTGCAAACCGGACATTTCACTTGCTAATAAAAGCGGACATCTTGACGTGCTAACAACATCACATCAGGTTTGGAACGGTCTTCAGCCGCCGAATGTGGAATTCCCGCGCGGAGTTTTGCTGTTCTTATTGAGCTCTCGCCGAGCCATTTTCCGCCATGTGTATCGGAGGGCGGGAAAGCCGCCGATTGTCACTCCATTCCCAGTGAGGAGGGTATTTACAGTGAGACTAAGAGGATTGAGAAGCGCGTTTTTGCTCGTCGCGGGCTGTACCGCGGTCTTTGGCCAGCCGGTGGTTGTACCAAACTCTCAAGCGACTGCACCGGGCAATGTGCCGATAAATGTGGGAAGTAAGGTAAACCGCATTCAACAGGTTATCGGAAGCGGCCAGTTTTTGGGCCCGATCGTGATCACCGGCATCCGCGTCCGATCGGCTCCCGGCACGGGTCCTGTTAGTTTTAATAACCCTTCGTACAAAATCACGCTGTCGACCACCCAAGCGTATCCCAACACGAACAACGGCCACACCTTGCCGAGCGCCACGTATGCGAACAATGTCGGGCCCGATGCCACAGTGGTATACAACGCTGCGGTGTCAGGATCTTCTCCCGGGTGTGCCGCCCCCGGGCCTTGCCCTTTCGATTTAGCCATCGCCTTCACCACTCCGTTTTCCTATGACCCTTCGAAAGGCAGACTCCTGGTGGATCTGGTCAATTCGGTCGCAACAGGGACACCTACCGGAAAATTGGACGGCGTGGGGTTTCCCGACAGCACCACCAGTAGCATCGCCAGCGTGAGCGGGGATCCCACCCAGCCAACCGGCACCCTGTTGCTTGCGGGATTCGTGTTCGAACTCGACACCAGCACCCCCGCGCTCACCTCCAGCTATTATTTCCCGCAGATTGCTTTTGGAGGCGGATGGCAAACCACCGCGACCTACGTGAATTATTCACAGCAGACCGTGACCTGCCAAACGACGTTCTATTCAGATTCTGGGGCCCCGTTGCTGGTTCCATTTGGGGGAGCACCGGTCTCCAGCCGGATTGACGAGCTTGCGCCCGGAGCCGATCTGCACCAGCAAACCACCGCCGATGTTGCAGCCGCGGTGTCGGGTGGTTGGGCGATGGCGGCATGTAGCGCTCCCATCAAGGCCAGCATGCTCTACCGTTTCTACAAGCAAGGAGTAGCGCAAGGCGAGGCGGGCGTAAACGCGATGACTGCCCCAGCCACGGAATTCGTCACCTTCGCAGAGACCAAGACGGGAATCGCCTACGCCAACCCATCCACCACCGCGGCCACGGTCACCGTCACGGTACTCAGTTCGGCGGGACTGGCTTTGGGCAGCACAGTAGTGCAGTTGGCGCCGAATGCCCACGGAGCGGCGAACGTCGGTCCGCTGCTCGGACTGAACAGCTTTACAGGATCGGTTCAGATCACGTCGACGGTTCCGATCGTCAGTCTGTCGTTGAACGCGGAAGCCTTTCCAGTATTCTCGGCCTTGCCGCCCGGAGACCTGCCAAGCGGGACAGCGCTGGCGACCGGGCACTAAACCGTTGAGGACTCCTCGATGACGAGGACCGCGGTCCTGCGCGTATCCTCATCCCTCATTGACGAGTCCCCAGATACCCAAAATCGGGTCAGCGGCGTAAATGCGGTTTGGCGTTTACGTCCCGGTGAACATCGTATCCCTGGGCAAGGTTCCCTGACCGGCGTTTACCAGGATCTATCCGCGCAAATGCAGAAAATGCTGCTGGACGCCGGCCGACTTCGGGGGGTAATCCCACAGCAACACTTCCGCGACAATACGCCCATCAAGTGCTCTTCCGCAAAAACATACTGTCGCAAAACTTCACGTTTCACAATCAGCTCGAATCACAATCAACTCGAACACTTAGTTCGGCGCCAACGCGGGTCTGCGGCTACTGCCGTGGTCACTCGAAAACCACGTAGCCTTCCGAATTGCAAAAGTAGATCGCCTTGAACAAACTGATCGGCAGCAAGCCGTCCACTCCCCGCGTGCGGTTCGGAATGGCTACGGCGTCTCCACGCGAAATTTTCCGGCCTTCGATGATCAACGGCTTGCCGGACACCATGCCGATCTGCTGGGTACCGGTGGCGGTCCGGAGTTCGCCCTTAAGGCCGTAACCACCGTCCGGCCGGATACCGAATAGAACTAGTTGGCCCGCGCCCGAATCCAGAATTAGGTTGCCGAGGCTGGTCGAAACAACCGGTTCGGCGTTAACCATCGCAAACCGGGTGCGTGTCCCGTTCCGATGCTGCTTTCCGAACTCGATCCGCTTGCCCCGCAAGTCGAGCGTGTAATCGAAACGGGACAGAAACCCCTGGCCGAGTACGCCTTGAATCTCGGGCCAACGATCGCGGATGGCCTGCGGCGGTAAGAACAGGAACTCCTGGGCTTCCGCTTTAACCGAGTCGAGCAGCACCTCGATCGCATCGCTTCCCGTTACCGAAGTCATGCCCGTTGACGAGGTCAGCTTTGTCTGAAAGGTCGCCTTCAGCCCGATTGACCGCGCCAGATTCGTGTCGATGAGGTTGACGTTTGTCCCAGTGTCCAAGAGAAACCGGTAAGGCCCATGGCCATTCACGTACACGCCATCTACAATTGGACGGCCCCGGGAGGCCTGCATTCTTACCTCCGCAAACAGCGGGCCCGCGGCTATAACAAATGAGCAAATCAGGATCGGCAAGCTGTGGTTTCGCATGGGAGCAGTCTGCGGCGATCTGCTCTCTCGGGTCTTGATGCGGGTCTGACGGTTTCCTGAAGACTGCTGAGGAAATCATGAAGGATGTGAAGAACCGCTGTTACCGATTCGATAACGTCGAGATAGACGTTCAGAATCTTAGAGTTACAGTGGGTTCTGAAATTCGCCCGCTGGAGCCTAAATCCTTCCGCCTACTGGTGTTTCTGGTAGAGAATTCGGGCCGGGTACTTCCCAAAGACGAGATCATGGCCGCAGTTTGGCGCGACACCTTCGTTTCGGATAACTCGCTCAACCGGGCCATCACGCAAATACGAAAAGCACTGGACGAGGATCCCAAAGCGCCGAAGTACATCGAGACCATTCCGACCGTCGGATCGCTTTGTTGGGGATTGTAAAGAGGAGCAGAATCGGCCTGCGACGTACGATGCCAAGAGAGGGAACAGCATCCATGTGGTTGCATCAACGGCCCGAGTTTATCCCTATAGGTGGGCCGTGGTAGCCGGCACTGCCGCGGTTGTTATCGGCCTAACGGTGAGCGGCTGGCTTTTCTGGCGCGCCACACGCCCCGTCAGCCGACCGTTGGCCAGGCTGAGCGTGGAGCTGCCGGATTTTGCGCTCACACGAGAGTCCAGCCCGGGTGCCAGCTTCACTTTGTCGCCGGACGGGAGGCGCGTCGTGTATACCGGACGCGACAAGGATGGCGTGTTTCGGCTGTACATGCGCGCGCTCGACCAGGAGCGTGCCGTACCGCTGGCGGGGACCGAAGGCGCCTATGGACCGTTCTTCTCGCCGGATGGACAGGCCGCCGGTTTTTCGCGGGCGGCAAGCTGAAAGAGATTTCGTTCGCAGGCGGCGCGGTAGTGGCGTTGTGCGATGCATCCACGGGGTACGGCGGGAGTTGGGGCGACGACGGCAATATTATTGCCGCGCTTCGCGGTGTGCTTTGGCGGATACCCTCCGGTGGTGGCACCGTCCATTCGGTGACGGAGTTAAAACCTGAAAGGAAGGACCTTGCGCATTGGTGGCCGCAGGTCTTGCCAGGAGCGCAGGCGGTGTTATTTACGGCGGTCTCCACCGACATCGAACCTAAGATCGAAGCGCTATCGTTGCGGACGGGTGAGAGTAAGACCGTCGTTCGCGAGGCGTACTATGGCCGGTACGTGCCGAGCGGACATCTGCTTTTTATGCGCGCGGGAACGCTGTACGCGGCACCAATGGACGCGAGGCGGCTCGCGTTGACCGGGCCGCCGGCGGCGATGATTGAAGACACGGCGGTGAGCGCCAATTCCCTTTACGCACAGGTGGATTTCTCGCGGAGCGGGACGCTCATGTACCTACGAGGTAATGCGCAGAAGCTGGTGTGGCTGGACAGCAACGGCCCGCCGCAACCGCTTCGCACCACGGCAGGGTTATTTAACCAGGCTGTCCGTTTCTCACCAGACGGCAAGCGCAGCATTAAGCGTGATTGGAAGCGACAACGTGGACGTCTGGGTGTACGACTGGCAGCGGGATGCCATGACTCGTCTGACCTTCGATTTCTCCGCGTGGTGGCCGATATGGAGCCCGGACGGCAAGCACATCGCTTTCATGTCGGGAGGAACGTCGAACTTGTACTACATGCGTGCGGATGGTGCAGGTGCGCCCGTTCGACTAACCGAGAGCAAGAACCGCCAAGTGCCGTACTCGTTCTCGCCGGATGGCAAGCGGCTGGCGTTTTTCGAGTTTAATCCCAAGACCGGTGCCGACATATGGACGCTGCCGATGGAAGAGGCCGAGAGAGACCATCCGAAGGTTGGGAAGCCTGCGCCTTTTCTCGTGACACCGGCTGACGAACGCACGCCAATGTTCTCGCCGGACGGCCGCTGGATCGCGTACCAGTCGGATGAGTCGGGGCGCCTTGAGGTTTACCTACGGCCTTTTCCGGGGCCGGGAGGGAAATGGCAGATCTCAACAGAAGGCGGGGACCGTCCAGTCTGGTCGAATAATGGGCCGGAGCTGTTCTATCGAAGCGCTGAGGGCATGATGGTCGCAAGCTACAAGGTGAACGGTGAGGCGTTTGTATACGACAAACCGCGGCTGTGGGCTCCGATAAAGGACTTGGGCATGTACTTCGATCTGGCCCCGGACGGTAAGCGCTTCGCGGTCCTACAGCCGGTGACGCCGGGGCAGAATGGTCTGGAGCATGTGACTTTCCTGCTGAACTTCTTTGACGAGCTCCGCCGGCGCACGCCGGCGAGCGGTAAGTAGTTTTTCACGGATTTGGACTGAATCGCCGTCGCAACCGTTTCTTCATTCAGCCTTAACATCAAACACCTACCATCAGGAGTCCAAGAGTGCTTCGGACGTGACCGGCGTTTCCCGGGAGGAATCCGAAGGGCGCTCAGCGCAACCGCTTCCCAGCATTCTCCGAGTGGCGCGTGATTCGGGCATACTGGTGGTTCAGATGGTGCTCAACAGAATGGACGATGAAACATTGCCCGCCTTGGAGGCTAAAAGGAAGGCTTTGCGGCTGACTGCCGTCTCTAAGAGGATGATCGCGACCGATACCGGGGTCCTCATTCTGTCCGCTCTTTCCGTGGTCGCGCTGCACACCGCAACCAACGGCCAGTACGGATTCCACCGCGACGAGCTTGCGACGATCGACGACGCTCGTTTCCTTAGCTGGGGGTATGTGGTCTATCCGCCGGTCGCTCCCTTCATTGCGCGAGTGGCTCTCACGCTGTTTGGCCCCTCACTGATTGGCTTGCGTTTCTTCGGCGCCCTGGCTGCGGGAATCGCCATGGTACTGACCGGTTTGATGGCTCGCGAGATCGGCGGCAAACGTCCGGCGCAACTCGTGGCTGCGTGGGCGGCGGCGATCGCCGGACCCGCGGTGTTTTTGGGGAGCGTGTTCCAATATGTCTCCTTCGACTACCTGTGGTGGGTGCTGGCCGCCTGGATTACCATCCGTTTGATGAAATCCGAAGATCAGCGCTGGTGGCTGGCGTTGGGGACCGTCATCGGCCTCGGTATGATGACCAAATACACGATGGCGTTCTTCCTGGCGGGCATCGTCGGCGGCATCGTGCTGACGAAGCCGCGCTGGCTGCTGAACAGATGGCTGTGGTACGGCGCCGCAGCGGCCATCCTCATCTTTCTTCCCAATCTCATCTGGCAGGTCCGACACCATTTCATCACGCTGGATTTCTTGAAGTTCATTCACGCGCGAGATGTCGGGCGGGGCAGCACGAACGGCTTCCTGCCCGCGCAGGTCTGGGGGATGACGAATCCTGTCACTGTACCGCTCTGGATCGCCGGGTTGTATTTCCTGCTCTTCAAACCGGAGGGAAAGCGTTACCGCATGATCGGCTGGATGTACTTGATTCCCCTGGTGCTCTTTCTCATCGCCAAAGGTAGACCCTACTACCTCTCGCCGGCGTACCCGATGCTGCTCGCCGCGGGCGCCGTTTGGGGTGAGCGATGGTCGGAAGCCCTCTCCCCGGTCGGAGCCGGCACGGTACGTGGGGTGGTTCGGTCCAGCCTGGTGATTGGCGGGATTGTAGTCGCTCTCCTGGTTCTGCCTCTGGCGCCGCCGGGCTCACGCTGGTGGAGAATCGCCGACGCGGCAAACGGCAATTTCAACGAGGAGTTCGGCTGGCCCGAGATGGCCAGCGCTGTGGT
>CAZKVF010000127.1:0-5840 GCA_964556085.1 uncultured Solibacteraceae bacterium | reverse complement strand
GGGTGTTGCAGCAGACGCGCGGCCAGCGCCACCCGGCCCGCCTCGATCGCCTGACGAATCACGCTGCTGCTCACCGTGCGGCCGCGGCACTTTGCGGTGGGAATCACCTCCGTCAAAAACCCTAACTTGCGGCCGAGTTCTTCCAACGTGCAAACGTTGCCCGCCTGCCGCCGGCCGAAGCGGAAGTTTTCGCCCACCAACACCGCGCGTGCTCCCAACCGTTCCGCCACCAGACTGCGGGCGAACTCTTCCGGGCTGAGTTCGGCGACCTCCCGTGTGAAGGGCAGGATCAGCACCTGCTCGATACCTTCTTCCGCCATCAAATCGGCGCGCCGCTCGGGGGAAGTCAGGAGCCGCGGTGTGCGCTCCGGAGCCACGATGCGCGTGGGGTGCGGATCGAAAGTAAGGACCGAGGCTCGCCAGCCCCGCTCTCGCGCGACTTGGACTACGCGCCTCAGAATCTGCCGATGCCCGAAATGTACCCCGTCAAAGTTCCCGATCGTAAGAGCGCTCGGACCGAAGTCCGGCGGCACGCTCTCCAGGCTGCGGTAGACCTTCATGTCTGGGCCGCGCCTTCGACCCGGATTTCAAGTCCGTCAAAAGCCAGGCGGACATTCGGCGGCAGCATGCTTTCCGTGTGTTCGTGCGCCAGGTCGTGCGAGATGTGAGTGAAAAACGCCCGCCGCGGCGCCAGCTTCTCCACCGTCTTCACCGACCGGTCCACAGTCGAGTGGGTGGGGTGCGGTTTGTAGCGTAAGGCGTCCAGGAACAGGACGTCCAATCCCTGCAGGCGTTCCATCGACGCCTCGGGGATCTCGCTGTGATCGGTCAGGTAGGCCGCCGCGCCGAAGCGATAACCGTATATCGTCGCGCTGCCGTGGAGCACTGGCACTGGCTCGAACTCCAGCCCGAACAGGTCGAACCCGGCGCCGTCAATCACATGGGTGGCAATCTGCGGCACATTCGATTCTTTTTTGGCGTTGTCGAAAATGTATAGAAACGCGCGGCGTATGACGGTCATTGTGTCTTCGGACGCGTAGATCGGAATGCAGCCGCCTTGCCGGAAATTGTATGGCCGCACGTCATCCAGCCCCATGATGTGGTCCGCATGCCAGTGTGTGAACACCACGGCATCCAGGCGGTCGAGGTTCACACGCAGAGCCTGCGTCCGAAAGTCAGGTCCGGCATCTATCAGAACGTTGTGTCCTTCGTAGCTCACAAGGATGGAGGGTCGGAGCCGCTTATCGCGGGGATCGGCGGAGTTGCATACGGCGCAATGGCAACCCACGGTGGGCACACCCACGCTGGTGCCCGATCCGAGCACAGTAATCTTGAATCCGGGCGATGCCATTCACGAATTCTGTGCGGCGGTTTGCCCCGGGTTCCCCGCTTCCTCGGCGATCTGCACGAACCGGAATCGCAACTCGGTGAGAGAGTTCTCCAAAAGCCTTTGCTCTTCCAGACCCAGGTTACCCTTGGTTTTTTCCAACAGAATGCCCATGAGGTCGATCGTGTGCCGCGCCATATTGAGTTGTGGCTTGGGCTTTTCCTTTTGCCCGTAATTTATAAGCCCAAGCTGCATTTCCGCCTGCGCGCGCAGGGACATCACCAGAAAATCGAAAGACGCGGGGGGCAGCGCAAAGTCGAATTCTTCCGGTTCTTGCGCTTGTGCCTGCTCGGGCTCCGGCCGTTCTACCTCGCTCATGCCCCTCATTTTACACCGCGGAGGGAGTTCCGGCCCTGAGATCGCGGTGCTCAGGCGTGCCAATCGGGGTCCGGGGGGCGTGGCTGCGAGCGGGACGGAGCTTGCGGGCGCAGGTGAGCTGTACCAATCGGTGTCGAGACGGCGGTTTGTGTTGAAAGCGAATGAGTTAATTGGGTTCGAATTGTTGCAAACGGAGGCTCGTCCTGTGGCGGGCGAGCAAAGAAAAACCGAGCGGATTGAAGTTGGGTCCGCGAGTAACCGGCCCACCCGGGCTGCCCTAAATTTGCGAAACGAAATTTGCGAAACGAACCGATAAGGCGGCCATGCGCGAAAGCTATCTGCAATAGATGGAGTTGATCGGAAACCGAGAAGAAGCTGCGAAACGAAGCCATTCGCGGGGCAGGACACAAGAATAGCGAATTCAGAAGCGGGAAGAGGCAAGTAGGGCGCCGATTTGCGGAATCCAGCGGATTCGGGTGGGAGTGATTGGCCCCGGCCCGACGGGGTGTGACTAAGCCGATGCGGGCGGCAAACGGGGGAGGCGATGGCCCAAAAAAATGCCGCTTACACGTCGCTGCCACCGATCCGAAGTTATGCGGTCCGTCTGCTCCGATTCTTTGCCGACACCGCCGCCTCACATGCTCACGCTAGCACCCGGGTAAGGGGACTTTGATGACGACTTGGTGGAAGTGACTGAAGTCAAACGAAATCCAGACTGAACAAGTTGGGGACTGCGCACCGGGAGGTTGCCAAGACTAAGATAAGACAGGGTCAAATCCATAACGTCAGACAGTGCTGCGATTTATGTACCCATCGACGCACACCGGCGAGTTGGGGAGTATAAGCGGCCAAGTAGAATGGTGTGACGGCAGTTCGTGCGGCCAGCCAGTTGCTGCGTGAACACCGCAGCCTACCCTTTCCGAATGGCGTGATCCAGGAACTCATCAGGCCTGGTGGCGGTCTGGCGCCGTGTCAACCCTTGCGCCTCGATGATCCAAATGTTAAATCAGAGGTTCGCCCGGAAACGACCATTCGAATGCTTTGGCGCGATGTTCGTTATAGCTGGCGCGTGCTACGCAAGAGTCCCGGCTTTGCCGCGGTCGCCATTCTCACGCTGGCGCTGGGGATTGCCGCCAATACCACGATCTTCAGTTGGATCCATGCCGTGCTGCTCAGCCCGTTACCAGGCACTCAGGCCGGCGGCCGCCTGGTGGCCGTCGAAAGCAATGAGCGTTCCGGGGAGGGCCACAATATCTCCTACCCGGATTATCGGGACTATCGCGATCACGGTAAGTCGCTCGAAGGGATTACCGTAACGTGGGATCTGCTTCCGTTCTTCATCGGGCCGCTCGATCACGCAGAGCGCGTGCTTGGTGAAACAGTGGCATCCGACTACTTCGACGTGCTCGGAGTGCGACCGCAGCTCGGGCGTCTGTTCGCACGGAGAGAGTTCGGCGATGAGCCGGGCTCGTATCCTGCCGCGGTCATCAGCGACCGCCTCTGGCGCGGATATTTCCATGCCGATGCCGCGGTTGTGGGCCGCGCGACTCGCGTCAACGGTCACCAGATGACGGTGATTGGCGTAACCGCGCCGGAGTTCGAGGGCTCAATCCGGGGGGTCAACGCGGATCTGTGGGTGCCCATGACGATGGGTGGGGCGCTGGGCGCCATCGACTCGGGTTGCTCCAAATACCGGGATTGCCGGCCCTGGCAGTCTTTCGCGCGGCTAAAGCCGGGAGTGACTCTGGCGCAGGCGAATGGCGAGATGCAGGCGCTCGCCGCTCAGTTGGAGCGCACATACCCGGAGACGAACCGGCATATGAGCGTGAATCTGCTGCCGGAAAGCCGGGCTAACGCCGGCGTGCAGGCGCCGCTGGGCGCTCCGCTGCGCATCCTGATGGCGACGTCGCTGCTGGTGCTGGCGATCGCATGCGTCAACGTATCCAACCTGCTGCTGGCGAGGTCTGCCGCGAGGCAACGGGAGATCGCGATCCGTATGGCCCTCGGCGCCGCCGGCGCGGGCGTGGTGCGCCAGTTCCTCACGGAAACGCTGCTGTTGGCTGTTCTGGGCGCGTCAGTCAGCCTGCCGCTTTTGCTCTGGCTTATGGGTTCGCTCCAGCACATCATCCCGGACCTGGGCCTTCCGATGCGCCTGGATGTCACGATGAACTGGCAAGTTGCGGGCTTCACCATGCTGGTTTGCGCCGCGACGGCATTGCTGGCGGGAATCACGCCCGCGTGGCACGCCATTCGCTTTCCGTTGAACGAAACGCTGAAGGAAAGCGGCAGGAGCACGACCGCGGGATGGCGCACGCAACGCCTTCGCGATTTGTTTGTCGTGGCGGAAGTGGGCCTGGCGATGGTCGGGCTGGTAGGCGCCGGCTTGTTCACGCGCAGTTTCCAGAATGCCCGTGCCCTCAATCCGGGATTCGATCCCAAGAACGTCGTGTTGTGGCGAGCTTACTTTGCCGCGGAGTCTTCCGAGCAACAGCAGATGCAAGAGTTCGAGCGTCTGCGCGGGCGCTTGCAGCAACTACCGGGAATAACGGCCGCAAGCTTCGATGACGTGATCCCCCTGGGTTTCGGCCTGGGACCGACGCGGGACTTAATCATCGACGGGTACACGCCCGCGGCCGGTGAAGACATGAGCATGCCGCGCGCCATGGTGTCGCCGGGATATTTCGCGACGCTGCGAATGCCCCTGGCCGAGGGCCGCGACTTCGACGCGCGCGACGACGCGAGCGGCGCGCCGGTGATGATCGTAAACCAGGCCTTCGAGCAGCGATACTACGCCGGCCGCAGCGCGATGGGGCGGCGGATTCGCTTCGGAGGAAAATGGCGTACGGTTGTGGGCGTGGCGCGCGACAGCAAGTACTACTACATCACCGAACCGCGCCGCCCGTTCTTCTACGCACCGATTCCGCAGGCAGGACTGCCGCCGCAGGGAGCCGGCATCGCGTTCTTCGCGCGCACCACCGGCAGCGATCCCCTGGGCGTCGTGGCGGCGCTGCGGAGAGAGACCTTTGCGGTGAATCCCGCGATCCTGATGGCGCCGCCCATGACACTGGCCGGCTACATTGAAGGTCCGTTGTTCGCGCAGCGGGTTGCCGCGCTGTTGCTCAGCGTTCTGGGCGCGCTGGCGTTGATGCTCGCAGGCACCGGATTATACAGTGTGATCGCGTATGCAGTAACGCAGCGCACCCACGAGATCGCGATCCGCATGGCGTTGGGTGCGGAGTCAGTCAAGATGGTGGCAGTGACCGTGCGGCACAGCATGCTGCTGGCTTCCGGCGGCGTCCTGACCGGCGTGGTGGTTACGCTGGTTACTCGAAAGCTCGTCGCTGGCATGCTCATCGGCATCGACCCGGTTGATTCGGTGATTACGGCTTCGGCGGCGATGTTTCTTTGCCTGGTGGCGCTGGCCGCGAGTTTTCTGCCGGCACGCCGCGCCACTCAGGTGGATCCGATGCGCGCATTACGCGAGGAATAGCCGCGGCGCCATAAGCAGCCAAGGTTCCCGAGCTTAACGGACAGTAGCAACTTTGCACACCTGCTTCGCCGAATTCCGACCTAATGGCTCGAATTAGTGCGCTTTCTTCACCGGAATACACATTTTAGTAGACTGAGTTCTCTGGCCGGCGTCCCCGGACCAACTCTCCATTGCGGGCCCCGCGGGCACATAGCCGAGTTCCAGAACCGAATTCAGAAACGATCCCCAGCGCGCACCCGTATCCTTTCCCCACGGTATCCTTTCCCCACGATGCATGCCATCAGGCCGGCAGGCAATGTCTGCCGTGATCAATGGTGGCCATTTCCTGAGAGGGGATGGTCTCGGACCTTACGTGGATGGCAAATCCGGAAATTCAGTGGTGGGCCGGCTCTCTCTTAACCTCTGGCTGTCTACGCAAGTCATCGGTTCCAGCAACCCACCCTCCCCAGTGCGAAACTCAGCTCTGACGGTGGCCGGTCGATGATTTTCGATCTTACCCATCCTGTGCCCGGTTCCGGGCGCAAAGAAGCGCGAAGCGATCCCTGATTATCGAGGCCGTTTTCACGCGTCTTGGAAACACAACCACGAGAGCGAAACCATTCTGAATTCAACAGATATTGGACCAGTAGGCACGACCGTAGACAG
>CAZKVF010000126.1:0-8365 GCA_964556085.1 uncultured Solibacteraceae bacterium | reverse complement strand
TTGTAATCGATCATTTCGAAGCCCGGACGGTTGAAATACCGCGCCATCCATTTCGAGCCGATCGCCATACCTACGCTGGTGGCGACGCCCTGACCCAGCGGTCCAGTAGTGGTTTCGACACCGGAAGTCCAACGATATTCGGGGTGCCCGGGGCACTTGCTATCGAGCTGGCGGAAATTCTTTATGTCGTCGAGTGTCACCGATACGCGGCCGAGGGTCTCGTATGCGGGATCGACCGCCTTCACCCGGCAGAGATGCAACATGGAGTACAGCAGCATGGAAGCGTGACCGATGGAGAGCACGAAGCGGTCGCGATTCGGCCAGATGGGATCGTCGGGATCAAAACGCAGCTCCCTTTGCCACAGCGTGTAAACCACGGGAGCCAGGGCCATGGGTGTTCCAGGATGCCCGGAGTTCGCCTTTTGCACCGCGTCCATCGACAATGTTCGAATCGTGTTGATACAAAGTTGATCGGTTACGCGTAATGCCGGCTCTGCTTGTGAGGACATAGGGGATTTCCACCTCCGTGGAGCGATCGTCGCACCCAGTCTAGCTCAGGAACCGCCGTTCTGAATAGAAATTTTGACTGTGCGGCGACCTCCATTTGACCGAGCGCTAAGTTCATGCATTTGTTGGCGGGAGGCTGTGAAATTTTCGCAATCGTCACATTTCGCCGGGGCATGCGGGAATCTTCGGTGGCAGTGAATCAGCCGCAGAACACTTTTCCAGGACTGGTATTGACGCAAACAAACAAATAGGACCCATTTGTAGTCTAATAAGAAGACAGGAAGGAGAAGTTGGTTGACAAACAGATTAACGTTTCTTATTTCGGCTTTGGCCTTGATTTTGGCCGTGGCCGGCGCGCCCGTTTGGGCGGCGGATGCAGCAGCGGGGAAGACAGTCTTCACGTCGAAGTGCCAGACTTGCCATGCCGCCGATGGGAGCGGCAACCAAAATCTCGCCAAAGCCATGAAGGTCACTTTGAGGCCTCTCGGCGGAGCAGAGGTGCAAGGCATGTCGGACGACGAACTCAAGAAAGTGATCACCGGCGGCAAAGGCAAGATGAAGCCGATCGCCGGTGTCAGCGGCGCCGACGCTGACAACGTTGTTGCGTACATTCGCACACTCAAGAAATAAAATCTAGCGGCGGCTGGATCTTATCGAACGCGACCGTAACTAAAGGGCGATTCCGGCGAATATACTGGAGGGACCGGGCAAGAATCCCGGCGGAAGGAGCCTTGTATGAAGAAACGTTACGTCCTCGCGCCGGTGCTGGCCGCCGCGGTTGCCTCTCCTCTGCTGCTTTTAGCGCAAAAGCCCGCGCCAACGCCAGCTTTCAAGGCGGAAAAATGCTACGGCATTGCCAAGGCCGGAAAAAATGATTGTGCGTCAAGCGGCAACAACGCGTGCGGCGGCACCCAAAAAATCGACAGGGATCCCAAGGGGTGGATCTACGTGCCGGAAGGCTACTGCGAGCGAATTGTAGGCGGCAGCAAGACTGCCAAATAGTGTTTCGGCCGTTATCAGTGGCCACTGTGGGTTCGCGCACACCAACAGGCGCGGGGATAGGTCTGAGGCTTGCTCATATAGCCGAAATCACGGCCAGTCGACCACGTGTAGGTTGGCTCGAAGTTCATCCAGAGAACTTTGTTGCCAACCCTCACGCGATGGAACTTCTGGAGGAGCTATCTTCGGCCTATCTGATTTCGGTACACACGGTCGGCATTTCGATCGGAAGCGCCAGCGGCATCGATCGCAACCACCTGCAACGAATCGGCAGGCTCATTGAACGGCTCGATCCGTTTCTTGTCTCGGGCCATTTGGCTTGGTCTACGCACCATGACGAATACCTAAACGATCTTCTTCCCCTGCCCTTTACGGAAGAAGCCCTGGAGCTGGTCGCGGATCACGTTCGCGAGGTTCAGGATATCCTCGGCAGGCAGTATTTAGTCGAAAACCCTTCCAGTTATGTAGCCTTCGAGGCTTCCACCATGAGCGAGACGGAATTTCTCGGAGCGCTAGTTAATAGAACCGGCTGCGGGCTCTTGTGTGACGTCAGCAATATTCACCTGAGCGCGCATAACATGGGCTACGATGCCCGCGCTTATATCGACAGCCTGCCATCGGACGCGATCGGCGAATTCCACTTGGGAGGCTTTACTCGCCAGGCTGACGAAACGAACCCCGGCGGCGAAGTTTGGGTCGATACGCACGCTGCACCAGTGGCCGATGGCGCCTGGGAACTCTACGACTACGCCATTCGAAGATTCGGTGTACGGCATACGTTGATTGAATGGGACAACGACATTCCGCCGCTGCGAATGCTCCTCGACGAGGCCGCGCGTGCTGACGAGATCGCGGCGGACATAGCCGCGCCGGAGACGCATTGTGCCGGGGCTCGCTGAGATCCAATCGCTCGTCCGTGATGCAGTGATCCACGGTAAGACCGGGGCGCTCGAACCCTTGCTCACGGGTGGCGGCAAATCGCTCACACGCTTCGAAATCCACCGCCGGAACTACGAAGCAAGCCTGGTCAACGCCTTACTGGAGAAGTTTCCGGCATGCGCGTGGCTCGCCGGAACCTCGTTCCTTTCGCAAGCGGCGATGACCTATGTTCAAGGATACCCGCCCGAGGTACCATGCATAGCGGAATACGGCGGCGGCTTTCCGCAGTTTCTGGACGAATGTCCTGGCGCGGAACGCGTCCCGTATCTCCGGGCATTCGCCGAGCTCGAGTGGTGTTTGGGTAAGGTGGCCATCGCCGTGGATGAGCCGAGCGCTCCCCCGGAGGACTTTTCGGCTATTGCCCCCGAGTTACTCCCGGACCTAACTCTCGTTTTTCAATCGGGAGTTCGGTACGTTGCGGCGGAATGGCCCGTGGACGAGCTGATGAAGCTTTACCTGGCGGAGAGTGCTCCGGAGTATTTATCATTCGAACCGGCCGCCGTGTGGCTGGAAATCCGCGGCGCTCGGGGAGAGTTCAGCCTGGCACGGTTTGCACACGAGGAGTTTCTCTTTCGCCAATCGATCCGTGAGGGCAATTCGATTGGCGCGGCTGCCGAACGCGCACTGGATATCGACGGGAACTTTGATCCCGGTACCGCCCTGGCTTCGCTCGTCACCAGCGGCCTGGTTACCGGCATCCGAAAAAATAATCAGGAGTAACCACCATGGCCGTCCGCTCCCAAACAGGAACTGGGGCTCAAGGCTTGATCGCCCGCCTCGACACAGTGCGGGAGTGGCTGGGCCGATTTCCCCTCTCGATTTTGCAGTTAACGATGCGCTTCGGCGTAGGACTGTATTGGTTCAAGGGCGCGCTGCTGCGCATACAATCTCCCGAGTTCGGCCTCAAGCTTTTTCAAGAAGAGTACAAGGTGCCTTTTCTCGATCCCGCGGTTGCCATGCACCTGGCTAATTTCAACGAGACAGTTTGCTCGTGTCTGCTGTTTCTAGGATTGTTCTCGCGCCTGGCAGCTCTACCCCTACTAGTGCAGCAGTTATTGATTATTCAGATATTCGTTTTTCCTCAGTCCTACGTAGATTCGCTGCTCCAGGGATCCTGTTTGCTTTTCATTTTGACCCGCGGCCCGGGCGTCTTCTCACTCGACCATTTAATTGACCGTTACTTTCTGAAACGTCCTTGAACGATTGAGCAGGGGCTACAGCCGCCGCAAAGTTCGCTCCCAGACGGCACGGCTCGAAGCCGTGCGGTACTGCCCTTTCGAATTGGGCCGCCTGCTCTGGTAGATTATGTTGAAGGTGGATGGCGGCGAACCATCGGCGTACTTGATCTGGGCCGGTACCGACCGGAAATATGCACTTCTGGACGGACAGACTTGGGCCATCGGGAGGGGCGACGGGTGTGCGGTCCTCCTGGATAGCCGCGCCGTGTCGCGCCTGCATGCGCTTATCCAGCGGCGCGAGAGCGGCGATTATTTCCTGGTCGATTTAGGCAGCCGGAACGGCTCGTTTATTAATGGCCGGCGTGTAAGTGAGCCAACGCAACTGCACGACAGCGACCATCTGGTCTTTGCTGAGCAGGAATTGGTGTTTCGTAATCCCGGCGGCGGCGTTTCCGAAGCACCGCCGGCGGATGCGGATTCGCGCGACGCGCCTACATCCGCGGTGTTAATGCAAAGCCTGAGTACTATTCTTGTTGTCGATATCAGGGATTTTACCGGCCTAGCCGGCTCTCTTTCCGAAGCGCTCCTGTCCGAGACTCTCGGCACCTGGTTTTTCCGTTTGGGAAAAGTTGCGGAGAGATGGGGAAGTTGGAAGCAACAGGACATGAGCGACGCGATGATGGCCGTCTGGGTTCACGAAAATAAAGCCAGCGTGGGCGCCGAACTGACGCGTGTTTTGCGGGCGGCCTGCGAAATGGGCGAGGTGACTGCGGAAATGGGCCGGAGCCTGCCGCTTCCCGGATTATTCCGGATCGGCGCGGGCATAAACACCGGCGTCGCGGTGTTGGGGGGAACACATTACACCGCGCTGGGTGACACGGTAAACGTGGCGATGCGCCTGGAAGCTGCCACCAAAGCCACTGGTTTGAGTGTGCTCTTGGGTGAGAGCACATACGAGGCGTTGATTGCTCCACCCCCGCTGCCGTTCCAGCGCGTGGAGGTCAAAGTAAAGGGTCACGAGGAGCCGGTCCCAGGGTGGGGAATTTCGTTCCCGGATCTCGAGACCTTCCTTAACTTGATTGACGAGGCCCATCTGGAAAGCGTACGCGCCCCTGGCTGAAATGTTCTGAGGCGAATCGGTCACTCGTGCACCAAGCCCACGTTTGCAACAGATGGCCGTCAACCGTTGACAGGCGAAGGCGCCTGCCTCGTCTCGTGGGGCTAATGGGCGGCCATGCCGCGGCCGGCGCTTCCGAGGCTATACGCGTCCAATATCTTCAGCCCCTTTGACTGGTTCAGCCGCAGCCACAGGTCGTTATAATGCGCCTCGTCCAGTTGCTGTTTCAGAGCAAAGTTGAAGCCTTTGAGATCGGCGTAATGCGCGGCGGCCTTCTCAAATGTGGTCACTGTCAACTGAAACGGGCCCGAACTGCTGATGTTCTCGATGTCCTCATACCGCCAGGTCCTCGATTCGCCGGCCTTCTCCGACGAATAGACCACCATATCCGTTCCGATCCGGAGCACTCCTTCATCCCCGCTGAAGCGCAACAGGTGCTTTACAGGGATCTCCCAAAGCAGATCCGGGAGACGTTCAGCAAGACCGGCCACGAATCGCTGGTCCAGATGCTGTTCCAGGAAGGGATAGGCCTCTTGAAAGGTCTGCTCCGAAACCAGATCGAACTGGTATTGCCGGTCTGCGCCGAGTTTCCATTTATCGCTGTTATATGTCAGTACCGTAAGTGACCGCGGCTCGATTTTCAACTGCTGGATGTCCCGATAATCCCAGAACCACTGATTCGAATGCTTGGGCAGCTTAGCACCGGAATTGCGCTCCTGGAACAAGATACCGGAGCTGGTGATGAACAGCGCGCCTATATTTCCGACCTTCTTGATATACGGCGGCCGGGAATGGCCGTACCAAACATCGTAACGGAACTCTGTTTGAGCGATGGCCGCCGGAGCTGATAGCAGCAACGCGCTTACGAGTGCGAAGGTTCCCTTTTCCATTCGAAATTCCATTTCCAGACCTCATAAATTGCGGGGTAGACCACCAATTCGAGAATGAACGAAGTGACGATACCGCCGATCATGGGAGCGGCAATGCGCTTCATCACGCCGGCCCCTGTACCTGAGGACCACATGATGGGCGCCAGGCCCATGAACATGGTCGCCACTGTCATGACTTTCGGCCGGATGCGCTGCACAGCGCCATGCATGATGGCGGTCTGCAAGTCGCGGAGGTTGTGCAGCCGGCCCTCACTCCTGGCCTGAGCGTAAGCCAGATCGAGATACAGCATCATGAAGACGCCGGTCTCGGCGTCCACGCCCATGAGCGCGATCAACCCGACCCAAACGCCGACACTCATGTTGTATCCGAGTAGATGCAGAAACCAGATCGCGCCTACGGCGGAGAACGGCACGGCAAGGAGAATGATCATGGTCTTGCTCAGCGACCTGGTGTTCAGGTAGAGGAGCAGGATGATGAGGAACGCGGTAAAGGGGAGCACCACGGTCAGCCGGTCGCGCACACGCTCGATGGCTTCGTATTGGCCGCTCCAGACCAGCGAGTAGCCGGCGGGCAGCACCACCTTATCGCGGATCGCCTGCCTGGCTTCGGCGACATAACTGCCGATGTCCCGTCCGGCCACATCGATGTACACGTAGCCGTTGAGCATGCCGTTTTCATCGCGGAGCATCGAGGGACCGCTGACGGTGCGGATGTCAGCGAGTTGCGCCAAGGGGATCTGCGACTGCCCGTCTGCCGTGGGGACGAGCACGCGTCCCAATTTATCGGGATCGCTGCGGTAGTCACGCAGATAGCGCACATTCACGGGGTAGCGCTCGCGGCCCTGTATGGTCGTGGTCACGTTTTCGCCGCCGATGGCGCTGGTTATGACCTCCTGCGCGTTATCGATGCTGAGACCGTATCGCGCCAGTTCGTCCCGGTTCCAGCGGAAGTCGAGAAAGTAGCCGCCGCTGGTACGCTCGGCGAATACGCTGCGCGTGCCCCGCACGGCGGGCAGGATGGCTTCGATCCGGGTCCCCAGTTCCTCGATCTTTTTGATATCGGCTCCGTAGATTTTGATGCCGACAGGCGTGCGGATCCCGGTGGTCAGCATATCCACGCGGTTGCGGATCGGCATGGTCCAGGCGTTGGAGGTGCCTGGGATCTTAAGAGCCTGGTCCATCTGTTGGACCAGCTCATCGGTAGAGATGTGATCCGGCGTGAACCGGCGAAAGACGGCCTGCGCCCATTCTGGAGCCCATGAGGAATACCAGGCGTCGACTTTGCGCCATTCGGCCTCCGGTTTCAGAACCACGGTGGTTTCCATCATCGAGAGCGGCGCCGGGTCGGTGGGCGTTTCGGCGCGTCCGGCCTTTCCCAAAACGGTTTCGACCTCAGGGAAGCGGGAGAGAATCCGGTCTTGCATCTGCATCAGCTGCTGCGCTTGCGTCACCGAGATGCCCGGCATCGTGGAGGGCATATATAGCAGTGAGCCCTCGTCGAGCGGCGGCATGAACTCGGAGCCGAGCTTTTGAAAGACCGGCACGGTTATTACTACAGCGGCGGCGGCTCCTGCAATGACGAGCCACTTCAGACGCAAGGACCAGCGGCATACCGGCTCGTACAAGCGGATCAGAACGCGGCTGACCGGGTGATTCTGTTCGGTGTGAATCTTGCCGATAACGATGCCGTTGACGAGCCGGGCGAGCCACCGCGGACGGAAATCGAATTCCTTGAGCCGCATCACGGTTAGCAGAATCGCCGGAACCAGGGTGATGGCCAGCACGGCCGCGATGATCATGGAGAAATTCTTTGTGTAGGCCAGAGGCTTAAACAACCGGCCTTCCTGCGCCTCCAGCGCAAGCACCGGAAGGAACCCCACCGCAATCACCAGCAGCGCGAAGAAGCTCGGACCGCCCACTTCTTTAACGGCGCCGACTACGACGTCGCGGTAATCCTGCTGGCGGCCGGTGCGTTCCCACTGCTCGAGCTTCTTGTGGGTCTGCTCGACGACGACGATGGCAGCATCCACCATCGCTCCCACGGCGATGGCGATGCCGCCGAGCGACATGATATTCGACGTGACGCCGATCATCTTCATGGGCAGAAACGAAATGATGACCGCCGCCGGAATCGTGAGGATCGGCGTAAGAGCGCTGGGAAAGTGCCAGAGGAAAATCACGATCACGATGCCTACGATGATCAACTCTTCGATCAGTGTGTGCTTCAAGTTGTCGATGGAGCGCAGGATCAGTTCCGAGCGATCGTAGGCGGTCACCAGCTTGACCCCGGGGGGGAACCCCGGCTCGATCTCGCGCAGCTTCTGCTTCACGCGCTCGATCACGCGCAAGGCGTTCTCGCCCTGCCGCATGATGACGATTCCCGCTACGATCTCGCCGGTGCCGTTCCAGTCAGCGACGCCCCGTCGAATATCGGGCCCCAGAGTCACCTCGCCCACGTCAGAGACGTGCACCGGAACGCCGCCGGCGTTGGTCGCCAGAACAATCTTTCCGATGTCTTCGGTGGACTGGGCGTATCCGCGCCCGCGCACCATATATTCCGCGCCATTCGATTCGACGAGACGTCCGCCGACATCGTTGTTGCCGCTGCGCACGGCTTCCACTACCTTGCCGATCGGGATGCGGAATGACTGGAGCTTGTTGGGATCGACGTTGACCTGGTACTGGCGCACAAAACCACCGAGCGGCGCCACTTCGGCCACGCCGGGGACCGATTT
>CAZKVF010000125.1:0-8018 GCA_964556085.1 uncultured Solibacteraceae bacterium | reverse complement strand
CTTCGGTCTGCCCGCGATCGACGACAGCGGGACCGTCGCTTTCCTCGCAGCATATGGGGGCGGCATCGGCATCTTTACGCAATCGACGCTTCTTGCGAAGACCGGTGACACCGTATTGGGCAAGAGCTTGACGCGTTTGGGACCGCCCGCCATCAACCGCGGCGGAGAGGTGGCCTTTGCGGCGTGGTTTTCGGACGGCTCGTCCGCGATCGTCCTGGCGAGGCCAAGACTGTTCCAGTCTTTTCGCGGGATCTCCGGGGCTTGACAAATTCCAATTTCAGCCGGCGGCGAAGATCGATTGTCGATCCAGACCGATATCAACCGGCGGGCGCCGGGCCAACGGCCGGTGCGGTTCAGGTTTCACTCAGTTTTTTCGCACAATCGGGGCACATGCCATGGGTAAAGTCTGCCTCCGAATGACTCTTTATATAAGATTCAAGCTGCTCCCAGTAACCTTGATCATTACGAATTCTTTTGCACCAGGCACAGATCGGGATGAGACCTCGTAACGTACGCACCTGTGCCAGCGCGTCTTGCAAGTCGCGAATCAACCGCTCTCGTTCGTCTTGCGCTCTCTTTCGCGCGGAAATGTCAGTGATCAAAGCCGACATGCCGTCTCGAAACGGATACACCTGGAGCGAAAACCATCGTTCCAAACGAGCGTAGTAGGTCTCATAAACGTTTGCTGCCGGTTCCGACATGAACTGACGGAGTGTTTCTTTGGCCGCGGCTTCCATTCCGGGAAATAGTTCCCCAATAGTCTTCCCAAACGGCTTCCCGATGCGCGGCTCCAACATGCTCTCGGCCGCCCGATTCATGTACGTGAGCCGCAAATGTTGGTCGAAAGCAAGTAGTCCTTCCTGAACGCTTTCGATGAGGTCCGAAATTTCACTACGCGACCGTGTAGCGGCGCGGGCTTCTTGCTGCGCTCTTTCGCGTTCGGCATGCATCCGGCCTGCCAGGAGGCTGATTCCGCAGCCTACGACTGCAAACAGGAGGAGTTGAGTCGGCTCTTCTAGTGGTCTTAACTCGCCGAAGCGCTTCACAAAGAGCAGCCATCCAACGAGGGTGGCGAAAGCGGTCGTCATGAACCCCATGCGACGCCCGCCCGTCCAGGAGCTAACCATCACCGCTAGTGTGAACAGGAGGAAGGCCGCGCGATCGTACAGAACGGGAGCCAATAGAACCCGCAAGCCTGTTACGGCCCCGACGGCGACAGCCGCCACCAGCAGATCGCGGGTGAAAGAAGCCTTTTGGAGCGCGGACACGACACAAACGATGTGCTCTGGAACGGCAGGACTCACGGAATCCACACCGTCCGCCTGCCCGAAAAAAGGAACCGACAAGGCCATTTCCCGGAAGGGCTCGTCCAAGAGTGTGCTCGCACTCAGTAAAACTACTGATTTTTCTGGGCGTGCAACCGGATCCCGTTCGGGGTAAAGTGAAGGTGATAGCGGGGAGCGGCCGGAAGGAGGGGACCTCTTGACCGAACGTAATTCCGCGAAGAGCCTTTCGCCGGCCTCGACTCGGCACCCGGCCCGAGAAAACCTGCGCAGCCGAGCCGAGCAAAAGGCCAGGCCGCTGGCGTCAACGGACATTGATGCCCTGTCTCCCAAAGAGGCCCGCCGGATCCTTCACGAGTTGCAAGTGCACCAGATCGAGCTGGAGATGCAGAACGAGGAGTTGCGCACGTCACGGGAGGAGACGGAGGCGTCCCGGGCTAGCTATTTCGAATTGTATGACTTGGCACCGGTGGGCTATTGCACCCTTTCAAAAGAGGGGCTGATCCTGGGTGCCAACCTTACCGCGGCCACCCTGCTGGGCGTAGCCCGGGGCGAGTTGGTCGAGCGGCCGCTCGCGCGTTTCGTTTTCGCGGAAGACCAGGCCGCCTACTACTTCTGTTTCCACGGCAAGCATCTCCATGAAATCCCTCTGGCAGGCTCGAGAGAGGCCAGCCAGACATGGGCGTGCGAACTGAGGATGGTAAAGGAAAGCGGAGAGGTGTTCTGGGCGCGCCTAGAAGCGGCCAACGCGCGGAACGAACACGGCACGCCTGTCCACCGTGTCGTGATCAGCGACATCACCGGGCAGAAGCGGGCCGAAGAGGAGCGGGTAGCCCACGCTGAGATGGTCCGTCAGAAGAGCCTTCTGGACGCGGTCATGGAAAGTCTGCCTGTGGGTCTCGCCTTGATGGATGTCCACGGGGCCACCATTCGGGCCAACCCCGAGTTCGAGCGCATCTGGGGCGGACCGCGACCTGTGGAGACCTCAGTCTTTAACCTTGCCGCTTACCGCGGCTGCTGGGCGTCAACCGGGCAGCCCGTCCTCCCTGAAGATTGGGCTTGCGCCCGCGCTCTACAAAAGGGAGAAACGACTGTTGGACAGGAACTGGTGATCCAGCGGTTCGATGGAAGACGAGCCTTTGTCTTGAACAGCGCCGCGCCCATTCGCGACGCAAATGGCGGGATCGCCGGCTGCTCGGTGGCCATAATGGACATCACCGAGTTGAAGAAGATTGAAAAGCGATTTCGGGAAGCTCAGAAGCTGGAGAGCCTGGGTGTTCTGGCCGGGGGTATCGCGCACGATTTCAACAATCTGGTGGGAAGTATCCTGGCCAATTCGGAACTCGCTCAGCAGAAACTCGACAGCGGCTGGCCGGCGGACGATGAGCTCCGGGATATCCAAAAGGTTGCCGGCAGAGCAGCGGAAATCGTACGCCAGATGATGGCCTACGCCGGCCAGGAGACCGCTGCCCTGGAGTCGTTGGACCTTTCCCGGTTAGTGGGTGACATGCTCCAGCTACTCCGGATTTCCATTTCCAAGAAGGTCACCCTAAAGACGGATCTCAGCGAGAACTTGCCAGCGGTACTGGCCAACCCCGCCCAGATCCGGCAAGTGGTCATGAACCTGATAACCAACGCATCGGAGGCCATCGGAGAAAAAGGAGGGGTGATCACCATTGCGACTTCCGAGGTCCAGGCTGGAGACGGATCGGCCGACAGATTTCAAGGTCTAAGGGGTGGTGGCGTCCGGCTGGAAGTGAGCGATACCGGCTGCGGCATGGCGGAAGAGACTCGGTCCAACATCTTCGATCCGTTTTTCACCACCAAATTCGCAGGTCGCGGCTTGGGGCTCGCGGCAGTTCACGGCATTATCCAGAATCACGGTGGGGTAATCAACGTCGCAAGCGCGCCCGGCCATGGTTCCCGATTTGAGATCCTGATGCCAAGCGCAGGTGAGCCGGTGCGGGACCCCGGCAATTCCTCAATACCCGCGGCGGAAGAAGCCGGGAGCTTCGCCGGAAATATCCTTGTGGTTGAGGACGAAGAGGCGCTTCGGAGCGCGGTTTCCAAGATGCTTCGAAGAAAAGGCTGTACGGTAATTGAAGCAGCCGACGGCCAGGCGGGGATAGACCGCTTTCGGGCTAACGAAAAAAGCATCGAGCTGGTTCTTCTGGATCTGACGTTACCTGGAATATCCGGCGGAGAAGTCCTGCATGAATTACGACGGATCCGGCCCAACCTGAAAGTGATTGTCACGTCCGCATACAGCCGGGGTTGGGCACAGGACTCGGTTGGCGGCCAGCAACCCTGGTTCTATATCCGTAAACCTTATCAGTTCAGCCAACTCACAGTCCTGATTCGGGATGTCTGTCTGGACCAAATGAAGTACGGCCACGCCGAAGGCTGAGTAGGCGTTTGAGATCGATCCGGAAACAACGAGGCCGGTATTTGCGAAGGCTGACATACGGGTAACGGCTTGACAGGCCGTGGGCCCTGTCCCACTATAAGCAGCATGTCCTCCGCAATAAAGTTCATCTCGATTTGCGCTTGTCTAAACCCACTGGCTGCTCAGCAGCCCCGAAACTTTCCCCAGCCTGCGCCGGCCAAAGAGGTCACGGTCATGGCCATTCCCGGAGTGATTGCCGATGGCGCCAAATGGACCCTGGTCTGGCAGGGCAACGAGAATGCCGACGGTATCGCCGGCACGAGCGACGGCGGGCTGCTGTTCGCCCAGGAGCAACTCAACCAGGTAAGCAAGCTTGACAAAAACGGAAAATTCTCGGCGTTCCTGACCAACGGACACGGCCCCGGTGCCGTCTCCATCGGCCCCAAGAACCGCATTGTGGTGGTCGAGCGAACCTGCACGGATCCCGGCGGGCACCAGGGCATGAAGCCGGAAGACTGCAAGGAGCCGACGGGAATCGCGGCTCTCACGCCGGAGCGCAAAGTCCTGGCCGATAAGTTCGAGGACAAGGGGCTGGGGCGCGTGAATGATCTCATCGCCGATAAAAAAGGCGGGGTTTACTTCACCAGTTTCGTGCCGTTGGGCGCGCCGGGGCCCAATACGCCCAGCATTGGCGCGTTTTACGTGAGTCCCGGAGGACAGGTAAGCAGCATCGGTGAAAAGATACGCACCAACGGGATCATGCTCAGCACGGATGAGAAGACGCTATACATCACCAACGGTCAGGCGGTTGTCGCCTTCGACGTGCAGCCGGACGGTTCCGTAAAGAATCAGCATGGATTCGGCAAACTCGAAGGCGGCGGGGCGGGTGACGGCATGGCCATCGACGCGACCGGCCGCCTTTTCGTGACCACGCCGGGCGCCCCCGTTTCCGGAATCCAGGTTCTGAGCCCGGAAGGAAAATATCTGGGCCTCATACCCACGCCGCGAAACGTCATCAGTGTAGCGTTTTCGGGGCCGGACAAAAAGACTCTTTACGCGGCCTGCCTGGGCGCCTTAGACGCGAGCGGAAAAGAGATTACGACGCCCACGGGAGTGCGCAACACGGCGATGTCGATCTATAAGATTCCGATGCTGGCCCAAGGGTTCAAAGGGCGCGCGAAGTAGCCGCGCGGGCTTGTTCTTCCGCTTCCCCGGTGACCGCCGGGTAGACTACCCCCGCGATGGCCGCGCCCACAATGGGCGCCAGCCAGAACAGCCAAAGTTGTTCGAGTGCCCACCCTCCGGCGAACACAGCCGGGCCGGTGCTGCGCGCCGGATTCACCGAGAGGTTCGTCACCGGGATGCCGATCAGGTGAATGAGGGTCAGCCCCAGGCCGATGGCGATCGGCGCGAAGCCTTGGGGCGCGCGGCGGTCGGTGGCGCCCAGAATAATCACCAGGAACATGAACGTCAGGACCACTTCCGCTGTCAGGCACGCCGTCATCGAGTACCCGCCCGGGGAATGCGCGCCGTAACCGTTAGAGGCGAATCCGGCCGCAAGATCGAATCCGGCTTTACCGCTCGCAATTACATACAGCACAGCCGCGCCCGCGATGCCGCCGATTACCTGCGCGATCACGTACGGCAGCAGGTTGGATGCGGGGAAACGCTTGCCGACCACCAGGCCTACCGAAACCGCCGGGTTTAGGTGGCATCCAGAAACGTGTCCGATGGCATACGCCATTGTCAGGACCGTCAGACCAAAAGCCAAGGCGACGCCTACAAATCCGATGCCCAGGTTTGGAAATGCGGCAGCGAGTACGGCGCTGCCACACCCCCCGAACACAAGCCAAAACGTTCCGATGAACTCCGCGATGGTACGCTTGCCTAGCGGCATAAGCATTCTCCTTTCAAGAATTCCGCTCACGGCCCCAGGGATTACCCGGCGCCGCGTCATTCCTATTGCGGCATTGCGGGTACGCAGGTATGATAATCCTGTCAGGGGCGTGATGCTACCGGTATTTCATGGCTGGTCGCGCGGTGCCGCCGCGCTTCTCGCCATTCCTTGAACGTTACGATTTGAAAAACGGGTTGCGAGTTGCGGCTGTTGAATTCGCAAGAAGAGGTGAACATTATGCGGGTCTATTCGTGGACATGGAAGGCGCTGCTGTTGAGCGCAGCCGTTTGCGTTCCGGTGTTCGGGCAGCAGAACACCGGATATCTGAAGACTAGCGTGAATCCGGGCCGGGCGGGAGTATTCATCGACGGGAAGTATGTAGGGCCGGCCGCCAATTTCCGCATTAGCCGGAAATATGCGGTTGCGCCGGGCGAACATGAGATCAAGCTGGAGGAACCGCGGTACGAGGAGATCGTCACGAAGGCGACCATACAGGCCGGCAAAACGGTGACCCTCTCTGAGACGATGAAGGCGCTACCGCCGGCCAAACCGCCATTCGGCCGCCTGCGCACCATCGCTCCGATGGACAAATTTGTTGCTGTCTATGTGAACGGCCGGTATATGGGTCATGCCGGGGAGTTCAACAACTCGGTCCAGGGATTGCTGCTCAACCCCGGCACCTATAAAGTAAAATTCGTTCCCGCTAATGGCGCCGAAAGCGCGGAACAACAAGTAACGATTGAGGCGGATAAGACGGCCATCGTAAAGATGTAAGAGCGCACTGTCCAAAGATCCTGGCTGACCGCTCCCTGACGGTCGCGGCTCCGAAGAGTTCACGCTCAGGCGGCGCCTCCAGCCAGTGCTACACTGGCATGATACCGGAATAGAAAATCCATGCCGCGCACCGTGGAAGGCGCGCTAACGGCGACCGGGCTTCGGTTTGCCATAGTCGTCAGCCGCTTCAACAGCTTCATTACCGAGCGACTGCTAGCCGGCGCGCTGGACGCACTGGCGCGCACCGGCACGGATCCAGACGCTATTGACATCATTAAAGTGCCGGGCTCTTGGGAAGTGCCGCTGGTGGCCGGCGAGGTTGCCCGGCAAAAACGCTATCACGCGGTGATTTGCCTGAGCGCCGTGATCCGCGGCGAGACGCCTCACTTCGACTATGTGGCTAGCGAGGCGGCCAAGGGAATCGCGCAGGCCTCGGCGGCCACTGGCGTACCGGTATCGTTTGGCGTGTTGACTACGAATACCCTCGAGCAGGCCATCGATCGCGCTGGCGGCAAAGGCGGGAACAAAGGTTTCGATGCGGCCATGACGGCGATCGAAATGGCCAACCTGCTTCGCCAGTTGCGCCAGGCTCCCTGATGTCTTCGCGCAGCAGGTCGCGGCAGAGGGCCCTGCAGATATTGTTTCTCTGGGATGCCCGCCGCCAGCCCATTGACGATGCCCTCGACGCTTACTACGATACCTTCTTCCCCGAAGAGCACCCCGGACGGGATCCCTTCGTTTCCGAGTTGGTGCATGGCACTATACAGCACCTGGGCGAAGTGGACGACCGCATTACGCGCCACGCCGAGCACTGGCGCATGGAACGTATGCCGGCCGTGGATCGCAATATTCTGCGCCTGGCCGTCTATGAAATGACGCATGAGGGGACGCCCGCCCCGGTGGTGATCGATGAGGCGCTGGAGCTTGCCCGTAAATTTTCCAACCAGGAAGCGGTGCAATTCGTCAACGGAGTCCTCGATGCGGTTCATCGCGAAATCACGTCCAGCGCCTGAGATTCCCGAGTCTTTTATCGGCCCGTGCGCGTCCTAACTTGTGAGGTAGGCTATACTTGGAAGGACGGAGTGTTTCCGATGGGTGCTAGAGGGCGTTTGTTGTTTGTCTTACCTTTGATTTTGTTCGTCTGCTCGGTAATGGGGGGAATCTACGGGCCGCGAATCCTGGTGGCCGCCGCAGCTTCGCCTTCCGACGAGCTCTCGAGTGATGTACAGAACTTCACCAAAGTGTATTCCCTGGTGGAGCAGAACTTTGCCGACCCGGTGAAGGCCGATAAAGCGGTTTACAAGGGGGCCATTCCCGGCATGCTGCGGACACTCGACCCGCACTCCAACTTCTTCGACCCGCACGAATATCAGGCGCTTCGCGACGATCAGCGCGGACATTATTACGGTGTGGGGATGTTGGTTGGGACGCGCAGCGGCAAAACCGTGGTCATGGCGCCCTTTCCGGGATCGCCGGCCTACAAGGCCGGATTGCGCCCGGGCGACATCATCGCTTTCGTGAACGACAAGCCTACCGATAACCTGAACAGCACCGAAATTGCCGACCTGCTGAAAGGACCGCGCGGAACGCCGGTGAAAATCGGAGTGGTGCGGGAAGGAAGCGCCGAACCGATCAGTTTCACCGTGATTCGCGACGAGGTCAAGCGGCCGAGCGTTCC
>CAZKVF010000124.1:0-8366 GCA_964556085.1 uncultured Solibacteraceae bacterium | reverse complement strand
CTCGCGTTTGCAGTCGCTTTTTCCCAACAACCCGAGGCTCGCCTTGTACCTGGGCGCTCTCGGCAACCTGCGCGGAACGGGAGCGCCCTTCAATGTAGCGCTGGGTGTGGACCCGCTGACCGGGATCGACCGGGGACCGGTGCAGTTCGCTACCGGCTCGTACGTGCTTCCGGCCATCAATGACGGCCCGCAGTGGCTGGGGCGAATCGATCATTACCAATCGGAAGCGCATCGCCTGTCCTTGCGTTTCAGCTACGACTCGCGGCTCAATTTGCCGATGCGCAGTGGATCGACCGTCGTCAGCTTTCCCGGTTTCGTGGGGGAGCAGGCATATAGCCATTACAATGTCGTGTTCGCAGACAGTTATGCCTTCGGACCCAGCTATACCAATGAGTTTCATTTCTCTTATGAGAGGCCCGACGGTCAATTTGGCGTCACCTGGCCAGGCTCGGTACCGGAAGCGTTCACCTTACCGTCCATCAGCATTACCAATGTCGCCGCGCCGGGCTTAGGCTCCAATGGCCAGTTCCACTCTGCCAACAACTTTCTCGTGCAGGAGACCCAGACCAAGCTGAAGGGGGGACACGCTTTCCGCTACGGCGTGGAGTTTCTGCGGGAAACCGTCACCCAGGCGTTCGCCGGGCCAACGCTGGGGAACGTCACGTTCACGCAGTCGGTCGGCTATTCCGCCTTTGCAAATTTCCTGGACGACTACAGCGGGCCCTCCGCCAAGACTAGCCGGTTTTTCGGCACCACGGTATTCAACCCCGACCAGTTCCGCCAAACGTATTTTTTTCAGGACAACTGGAAGGTAACACCGGCTCTGACGCTGACCCTAGGCTTGCGCTACGAGCGCCCCGGACAGGCGGCGAACTCGCTTCCGTACCCCGGTTTCACGGGATTCGACCCGGCCCGGTTTCTAGCGCGGCAGGAAGTCCATCGAGACAGCAAAGACTTCGGGCCGGCCTTTGGCCTGGCCTGGTCGCCCTCGACGCATGCTGGCTGGCTGGGACGATTCTTGGGGGATGGGAAAACGGTTTTCCGCGGAGGCTATCAGATCAGCTATGACGCCTTCTTCACTCAGATGCTGACGAACCTAACGACGCCCAATAATATAACCACAAACATCATTGCGCCGAACACGGGCCGGGGCTCGCCCAACTGGCTGGAGCAACTTCCCAGCATGGCAGCCATGCCACAGTTGACGGACTCCCGCAGCGCGATTGACCCAACCTTGCTCGCGCCTTATACCGAGCGCTGGTCCTTCGGGTTCCAACGGCAATTGCCGGAAAACTTGTTGCTGGACGTCTCCTACATAGGGTCCGAGAGTCACAGGTTGACGACCAGAGCGGATTGGAACCCGCGCTTGTTGACAGGAGTTCGCCTGTATCCGAACTACGGCCAATCCATGGTTCTCACCAGCCAGGGAAACTCCGCGTATCATGCACTCCAGGCCCGCGTGGACCGGCGGTTCAGCCGCGGAATGCAACTGTCCGCGTCCTATACCTGGTCGAAGGACATCGACAGCACCAGCGAAACCATTTCCGGCAGCTTGCAGGACCCCGGTGGCTCGTATCTGACCTCGGTCCCCATATCGCAGGGCGGGCTGAAGCTCGATCGCGGATTAAGCGATTACGACCGCGCGCAGCGGCTGACCATAGCTTACTTGTGGGCGATTCCCGGTCCGCATTCGGGCTGGATGAGATACGCCCTCGGTGGGTGGTCCCTAGCCGGCGTTACGACTTTTCAGTCCGGGACTCCCTATACTGTCGCCAACGGCTCCGATCGAAACAACGATGGCATCCTGGGGGACCGGCCTGATATCGGCAATCCCAATGCGCCGTTGAATACCCGCGCGATTCTGTTCCCCAAGTGTGCGACGGGCTATCAGAATCCCGACACGGGCTCCTGCGTGAGCCCGACTGACGTCCATTGGGTCGAGGGAATCGGGTTCCCCGATGCCGCCACAGTCGGCCGCAACACCCTGCTTACAGGCGGCACGAATAACTTCGATCTGAATCTGACGAAGTCGGTTTCCTTGCGAGAACGAGCGCGTTTGGAACTGCGCTGGGAAGCGTTCAACGCCTTCAATCATCCGCAGTTCGTCCAGGTTCCGCAAATGAGCGTCAATGGCACGCCGGCCGGGCGCTTTCTGAATCGCGACTTTACCGATAGCGGCATTCGCACCATGTGGGTACAAGCGAAGGTGGTGTTTTGAAGGGACGGTGACTGAATTGACAAGACGTGAATTTGCAACAAGCGCAGGGGCACTTGGCGCCGTGGGTAAGCCTCCACTGGCATTCGCGGCTAAAACGGTGGTCGATCAAAACACGATCCGGCGGAGGGGCGTCGGATTGCGCGGGTTGGATGCGTCGAGCGCCTCGGCCGGTTTGACTCTGTTCACGCCGATGATGGGCGACGGGACCGTCTATCTCATCGATCTCAGCGGCAAGATCGTCCACCAATGGCGAATGCCTTATCCCCCGGGCATGTACGGCTATCTCACCGCGACAGGGACACTCTTTTACAACGGAAAGATTCCGAACGATACCTTCCTGGGGCGGGCGCCCTTCAAAGGGGGTGTGGCGCTGGAGGCCAACTGGAACGGCCGGGTTCTTTGGGAGGTTCACGAACCGAACCATCATCACGACGGGCGCCTGTTGAAAAACGGAAATGTGCTGCTGTTATGCGCCGCCGAATTGCCGGATAGCATCGCTGGAAAGATTCAAGGCGGGCGGCCGGGCACCGAAGTGAATGGAAAGATATGGGCCGACTATCTCGTGGAATTGACCAAAGAAGGCAAGAAGGTCTGGGAGTGGCGAACCTGGGAACATATGGATCCAGGCGAATATCCCATTCCTTTGGTCCAGAACCAGCGCGCGGAGTGGACCCACGGAAACGGCATCGCCGAGTTGCCGGACGGCAATGTGCTGGTCAGTTTCCGCAACATCTCGACCCTTGTGAAGATTGACCGGAAATCGGGAGAGGTTGCCTGGGAACTCGGGGCTCCACCTTTATCAGGGCAGCATGCGCCCGTACCGTTGCCCAATAGCAACATTCTGATCTTCGATAACGGACCGACCCGCCTGGATCGGACATTTCCTTTTTCGAGGGTGATCGAGATCAATCCGGCGACGAACGAAATCGTGTGGGAATACCAGGATGCTAACGCGCAAGCATTCTATAGCGATCGCATCTCCAACGCGCAACGCCTGCCTAACGGAAACACGCTCATCAATGAAGGCATGTTCGGGCGGTTCTTCGAGGTGACTCCCGCCGGCGAGGTTGTCTGGGAATATGTGAATCCTTATTTCGGGCCGGCGAGCCGGCCTGCAAAATCTCAGACCAACAGCGTCTTTCGCGTTTACCGTTACACAGCGGAAGAAGTTGCGCTGGCGCGCAAAGGGACGTAACGCATCGACGAGCGCGCCAGCCCGCGGGTGGCCTCGGCGCCGCCCTGCGGAGGCCAATATCTTCTCGCGAAGTTTTCCACTGAATCTCGCTCTCTGATATAGGGGCTGTCTGTTCCGGCCGGTCTGAATTGAATTTTCCGCCGCCGCGCATGGACGGAACCGTTGCCTTTGTCTCAACGGCATTCGGAGGAGATGAAATGAAGCCGTATCTGTTGATCTTGTTGGTCGTGTTTACCTGCGATTGGTCTGCGTTGGCTTGGGGTGATGTCATTCTGCCTCCTGCTGCCGGAAACACTTTCTGCGAAGGCGACAGTCCCTTCCCGATACAGAATCCCTCGGCATATACCGTGCCGGGGCGTGCAACCGGCTCCGTGCAGGAGGCTCCTTTTGTTCAGTTGATGTCGCACGCCGCCGTACCTACCGGCGTCAGTTCCCAAGCCCTGACCAATCTGGAGTATTTCTTCGAAGTTGTTGGGGGGAGTGCCGGCGACCACGTGCCACTACTGATCCAGACCGGTCTCGGTGGGCGGTGAGGCCTTCGCTGCCGCCAACGTTCAAGTGTTCACCACGTCCGTACCTACAGTCGTCGCCGTGTGTACTGATGGATCATGCCCTTTCGGCACCGACTTCTCTGGCACGTTTGGTGTCGACGCCGTATCAGGGCAGGTTACGTCGGTCTTGCTTGTCACCCAAGCCGCCGTTGGCGGATTGCTCGGCGGGAGCGCCGACGCAGTTGCAGATCCTTTCATCTTTGTCGACCCCCAGTTTCCGGGGGCGGGCAACTATCAAGTCCTTGTGAGCCCTGGTGTTGGAAATAGCGCCAGCGCCGTGCCTGAACCATCCAGTTTTGTACTACTCGCGATTGGAGCGGCCGCTCTGGCTTGGCGGAGCCGAAAACGCTCGCTGCAGTCATGACTTACAGCCACGATCGCACGGACCGTCACCGCCACACTCGTTGTGCGATCCGGCCGGACAGTCAGGCCGTCTCGCCGCGCACGAGGTCCGCGTATGTTTCCCGCTGCCGGATCACGCGGTAGTTGGCCCCTTCCACCAGCACCTCGGGGGCGCGGGGCCGCGAATTGTAGTTTGAGGACAGCACGAAACCGTAGGCGCCGGCGGTGCAAACTGCCAGGAAGTCTCCGGAAGTGACGTTGGCCATTTCGCGGTCGCGGGCCAGGAAGTCACCGGTCTCACACACTGGTCCGACCACGTCCGCCTTGATCTGCGGCAGATTGCGGCGGCGCAGCGGAATGATTTCGTGGTGGGCACGGTAGAGCGACGGCCGGATGAGGTCGTTCATGGCGGCGTCCACTACTACGAATTCCTTTTCGCCGGTCTTTTTCCGGTAAAGCACGCGCGTGAGCAGCACGCCCGCAGGGCCCACGATCGACCGTCCCGGCTCGACAATGACGCACAGTCCGCTGGCTCGCAGACGGCTGTGCAAGCTCTGAATGAACTCGCGAATGGTTGGCGCGGTTTCGCCGGACCGGTAGGCTACGCCGAGTCCGCCGCCTAAGTCCAGATGGCGGATCGGGAAGCCGGCGCCGCGCAGACAATCGGCCAGTGCCACCACTTTGTCGACGGCTTCCAGAATCGGGCTGGGGTCCAGGATTTGCGATCCGATATGGCAGCTGACTCCTTCCGCTACCAGGTTGGGCAGCATCCGCGCGCGTTCGTAAACGCCCCGGGCCTCGGCGATGGCAATGCCGAACTTGTGCTCGGTCAGGCCGGTCGAGATGTAAGGATGGGTTGAGGGGTCTACGTCGGGGTTAACGCGGACGGAGTATCCCACTTTGACCCCGCGCCGCGCGGCAATTGCGTCGATCAGGGCCAGTTCCGATTCCGACTCGCAGTTGAAGCTGTGGATTCCACTTTCGATCGCGTACTCGACTTCGTCGGCGGTTTTCCCCACACCCGAGAAAACCACCTTGGAAGCGTCGCCGCCCGCCGCGAGCACACGGTGCAGTTCGCCGCCCGACACGATATCGAAACTCGCGCCTGCCTTGGCCAGAAGCGCGAGAATCGCCAGCGAAGAGTTGGCCTTCACCGCGTAGCAGACGGCGTGCGGCAAATCCGCTAGCGACTCGTTGTAGGCCGCATAGTTTTCCAGGATGCCTTTGCTCGAGTAGACATAGGCAGGCGTGCCGACGCGGGCCGCGATATCGGCCAGCGGCACGTCCTCGCAGTAAAGGTCAGCCTCGGAATAATGGAACATAACTTCACAATACAAGTCCCGTGACCGCCAGGCAAAGTTCGCGGGTCCTCGACGCTCACGCGATTCTCGGCGGGGCTTTTGAGTCAAAAGCAGGTCCGTCAGGCGGGCACGGGACAAGCCCAGAGTTAGCGGGAGCAAAGCCGGCCCGGCCTATAATTTTCCTATGGCCAACAAACCGACATACGATGACGCAAATTTAATTCTGCGGCTCTATGAGCTGCGGCGGGAGGAAACCATGCGGAAAGCCCGCCAGTGGTTCGCCTCTTTCCCCTCGGACAATCCCGAAGAAATCCAAAAAGTTAGTACCTTCGGCACCCAGGAGAACGCCTATATGCGGATGGTGCTGAGCTACTGGGATATGGCAGCTTCCATGGTGACCTCCGGCGTGCTCAACGAGGAGATGTTCCTGGAAACCGGAGGCGAATTGCTGTTTACCTGGGAGAAGGTTCGTAATATCGTTCCGGAATCCCGCGCCAGGATGAAGAACCCCTTATACCTGAAGAATCTGGAGACCGTAGCGCAAGCCGCTATCAAGCGGATGGGGCCCGAGACGTACGAGGCCTGGTCGGCAATGGTCCGCGGCGGGTCCACAGCCGCGGCACGCAGTTAAATTCGCTAACGGACCCCCACCCAATCGCGCCCGTAAGCCCATTAGCCACGGATGGACGCGGATAAACACGGATGAAGGGCAGTGGTATCCGCGTCTATCTGTGTGCATCCGTGGCTCAAATGAGGCCGGTTCTAAGCTTTTGACCGCAATTGGCCGATCGTATCAACGGGATTGCGGATGCGCGCGCGGAGTTCGCGGAACTACTGGAAACCGCTGATTATCTGTCCTCATCCGGCCATGGCGCCTCAAATACGGTCTGCCATGGGCGAGCTGGGAGTGGATTGCGGCCTCTGGCTCCAGGAGTATCCCCAACCGGCGGCCATTGCCGGCTTGGCGGCGGAGCACCAGGTAAACCTGTGTTTTCTGGACATTGCCACGCAACAGGAGCAGGCGCTCGGGCTGATCTCCGAGGCGGCTCCGTTCATGCCCGTGGTGGCGCTGAATTTAAAGAATGATGCCGATCTGATCCTCCGCTGCCTGCGCCGCGGCGCCTGCGAGTTCCTATCGGAATGGAGCGGCGAGCAGCTGGACGGCTTGCTGGACCGCCTGGCGCGGCTGCGAGCTCCAGCGCAGCGGGAAAAGCCCGCCACCGTCTATTGCGTGGTGCCCGGTAAGCCGGGGTGTGGGGCAAGCACAGTGTCCGTGCACTTGGCCGTGGAACTCAAGCGATGCGGTTTCAGCCGCGTCCTGCTGGTCGATGCCGATTACCTGGCAGCGACCGTGGGATTTCTACTGAAGTTGAAGTCGGATTTCCACCTGGACGATGCGGTACGCGACTGCCTGCGCTTGGACGATGATCTGTGGGGTCAGCTGGTGGTTCCTTGCCACGGTGTCGACGTGTTGCTGGCTCCCGAGCATCCGTCGTCGGCAGCGGCCGTGGATCGGCCGGCGGCGGTCGAACTGGTTTGTTTCTGGCGCGAGCATTACGAAGCCGTCGTGCTGGACACGCCCGGAGCGCAAGACTCCGGCGGCTGCCTGGCATCGCTCTCTGACGAAATTCTTGTGGTTACGACGAATGAACTGGGGCCGTTGCATGCCACCAAGAGAACCCTCGAGTCCCTGGTGCAAAGCGGGGTGCCCGCGGGAAGGCCGAAGTTGCTGGTAAACCGTTATACGCCGGCAACGGGGTTGAAGGCGGAAGACGTCAAAACGGCGCTTCACCTGGCATGCTTTGCTTTGTTAAGCAATGATTACGAAATCCTGCAGAACGCGGTGCTGGAGGGTCAACCGGCGCCTGTGGGATCGCATTTTGCAAAGAGCATGCACGATCTTGCTGAACGCCTGCACGGGAAGCAGGCGGTTCCTCAGAAGACTCCGGTACGCCGGGGATGGCTGCCATTCAGGAATTAAACCTGTAGTTATGAATGAAATTCCTAGTCCGGTTAAGCGGTTTTCAGGATTTTCTGACGGACCGTTTACTGCTACCTTCGACTACGGAAACAGCCCTAGTGGCAGGAGGTATATGAGGCAACCTTGTCACGCGGGTACGGGACCGGCCGTACGTGCTGCTATGGCGGCAGAACGCGGTTATGTAATGGTGGCGACCACGGTTTTTGCGACGGCGCTGCTGGCTTTTCTGGGATTAGCCACCGACGTGGGCTATCTCCAGTGGCAGAAGATGCGGGCGCAGACCGCCGCCGATGCGGCCGCCGCCGGAGCGGGCCTGCAACTTCTCGAAGGCGGAGGCGACGCCAATATTGTGAGCGAAGGCCAAACGGACGCCGCCTTGAACGGGTTTGCGAACGGAACTTCCAACACCACCGTCACCGTCAATCACCCTCCGCTTCAAGGCTCCCAGGCGGGTAATAAGAACGCCGTCGAAGTCATTGTGCAGCGTACCTTCGCTACATACTTCATGTCTGTGATCGGCAGTGGCAGCGCTGCCGTGAGTGCGCGCGCGGTGACGGTGCTGGGCAACAGCGGGGCGAGCGGCTGTGTAGACACAATGAATCCCAGCAGTTCCAAAGCCTTGGAGGTTACCGGGTCGGTGACCGTCGATTTCTACTGCGGCATCCAAGTCGCCTCGTCCAACGCCAGTGCGATGTTCGTTGGAGGAACCAGCATCGTATATGACAACAGGAGTGTGGGGGCAGTATGAGGCGTGACTCTCGCCGGCCAGGGCGAGATC
>CAZKVF010000123.1:0-6419 GCA_964556085.1 uncultured Solibacteraceae bacterium | reverse complement strand
CGCGCCCGCGACTAAGCTTACGCTGGTGATCGAAGCAGCCAAAGGGTCTGATATCGTCCAAAAAATCATCCGGTGGATGCAGCATCGCCCGCTCGGGGCCATCATGGCGGAACCGGAAGTCCAGGCGTTATACGAACCGCTCTATCGGAAGCACCTGGCCAACATCGAAATCATCAAGACGCGTGCCCGCCAGAGTGACGGAGTGATTTTCTTCGATCTGACCGGACACGACATGGAGGGCTACAACAAGTTCATTCCGTATTACCTGTTCCCTGCCTCCACATATACGGTATCGGTGAGCCCCTCGAGTTTCCGCACCAAAATTTCGGTGGGTTCTAATCCCTGGGCGCCGGAAGAACCGCGCCATAATCTGGCTACGATTTGCGAGCGTTATGGCGGCGGCGGCCACCCGCGCGTGGGCGCCATCAGTTTCGAGCCCGGCGAATTGGAGAAAGCACGCTCGGTGGCCGCGGAAATCGTCCACGAGCTGGAGAGCTGATGGAACTCCGCGCGATTCCTACCTGGGATCAGTATTACCTCGATATCTGCAGAGTGGTCGCCTGCCGCAGCAAGGACCTCAATACACAGATCGGCTGCGTGATCGTGGGGCCGAACCACGAAATCCGGTCCACCGGCTATAACTCGTTCCCGCGCGGCATTCGCGATGATGTACCCGAACGGCTGGTGCGGCCCGCCAAATACCTTTGGATCGAACATGCCGAGCGCAACGCCATCTGCAATGCCGCCAGGGCCGGCACGGCCACGGAAAGCTGCACCATCTATGTTGAAATCATGCCCTGCATGGACTGCGCGCGGGCCGTCGTGCAGGCCGGAATCACCGAGGTCGTGATTTCGGCCGAGCGGATGCGGCAGTACTCCAGCGATTACTACAACGAACATTTCGGCATGGTCGAGGTGTTGTTCTCGGAGGCGCGCGTCCGCGTCCGCCGGGTCTGAATCCGCTTTCGCCGATGCGATGGTCTAAATTCAAGTGAATCTGTTCCGAACCAAGAGCATCGATGCGTTGATCGCCGCGTCCGAGGATCCGCACAAAAAGCTGCGGCGCTCGCTCGGGCCGGTGAGTCTCACGGCGCTCGGAATCGGCGCGGTGATCGGGTCCGGCATCTTCACCCTGACGGGCACGGCGGCCGCGGGCAAAACGATCGCCATCAAGTCCATTCTCAACGCCACGGTCCTCGACTTGCTGCTGTACGGATCGCATGCCGGCTCACAGTTGGGCCGGCCGGGAGCCGGACCGGCGATCACCGTGTCCTTCCTCCTGGTGGCGGTGGCTTGCGTCTTTGCCGGGTTGTGCTACGCGGAACTCGCCTCCATGATCCCGATCGCCGGCAGCGCTTATACCTACTCTTACGCCATCCTGGGCGAAATTGTCGCGTGGATCATCGGTTGGGATTTGATCCTTGAGTATGCCGTCTCCAACATGTCAGTCGCCGTCGGATTCTCGGCGTATTTGCAGGACTTGTTCGAAAACGTCTTCGGCTTTCACCTGCCCGATAGCATTGCTTTCCCGCCCTTTCCCGCGCCCGGCGGCCCGGCGGGTTCCTTCAATGTCCCCGCGCTGCTGATCACGCTGCTAGTGACGTGGGTATTGGTGCGAGGAGTGCGGGAGAGCGCCCGGGCCAATACCACCATGGTCGCAATCAAGATCGGCGCTATCGTGATCTTTTGTCTTGGCGCGGCCGGCGCGATCCATCCAGGCAACTGGCGCCCGTTTGCGCCGCACGGCTTCTCCGGCATCCTTACGGGGGCGTCCATTGTGTTCTTCACCTACATCGGATTCGATTCCGTCTCGACCGCCGCCGAAGAGTGCCGCCGTCCACAGCGCGATCTGCCGGTCGGCATCATCGCCACCCTGGCGATCTGCACCGTGCTTTACGGCTCGGTCTCTCTGGTCCTCACCGGAATCGCGAATTACCAGACCCTGACCACGGATTCACCTGTTGCCGACGCGCTGCGCGCGCTGGGGTTCAACCGGCTGCGACTCATCGTAACGGCGGGCGCGCTCATGGGAATGCTTTCGTCGCTGCTGGTCTACCAGTACGGCCAGGCCCGGATCTGGTTCGCCATGTCCCGCGACCGTCTGCTGCCGGCGATGTTTTCCGTTGTCCACCCGCGCTTTCAAACGCCCTACATCAGCACCTGGATCGCCGGTTTTTTTGTAGGCATCCCGGCCGGCATCTGGGACATCGATACTTTTGCGGAACTCTCGAACATCGGAACGCTGTTCGCCTTTGTCCTGGTCTCGGCGAGCGTGATCGTCCTGCGTTCGCGCCAACCGGACCGCCCGCGTTCCTTCCGCGTGCCCTTCGTCCCCTTGTTCCCGCTGATCTCGATCGGCTGCTGCGCGCTGCTGATGATGGGCCTGCCGCTGCTGACATGGATCCGATTTGTCGTGTGGCTGGTGATTGGTCTTGCTATCTACTTCCCGTTCGGGCGAAAGCGCAGCACGCTGGCGGGGAAATAGAAGTCAGGAGCCGCAGTTCACTTAAAAAGGAATAATCGTGACAGCGTTCTGCCAGTCTTCAGCCCTATCGTCCACCCAAATCAAGATGAGCGTTTCGACGACAGAACGGAGCGGCGCATCCTGCGGAATCACTACGAAGACACCCGGGCTTTCGTACCCTTTTTCAAGAAATGCGGCGAGGTGCCGAGGCATAGTCCGCTTATCGTGTGTCACTAAAATGCGGTCTTCGGCCGCACAATGCTGGAGAACGGCGAAGTCATCACGGTCGTCATAGTGAGCTTTTTGGGCAGTTTGGAAGTCGATGCCGGGTTCGGCGCGATAGGTTGCTCGAACGATGAGCCTGTTCAGGTCGTTGTCCGCCTGGTACCGGATACTCACGGATGCTTGGTCATCTGTTCGCGGGTGCGTTGAAGCCGGACGCAGGCCTCAGGCTTTCTTTCGCTAAGCGCAGGCACGCGACGGCGTAACTCCTCTTCACCTTGGCGGATATTGGTATCAATCTCCGCCTGGCGCCCTAAGTAGAAGGCGATCGCGCCGTAGACTTGCTCCAGTGTGAGCGAAGGAAAGTTTTGCTGGATCGTCTCCGGGCTCTCGCCCTCACGGAAGGCGTAGACGATCGAGTCCAGCGACACACGTTTACCCGTCAGGTAATAACCGCCCTCGCGCTGCTCCACGTAATTCATGCGTCACTTCGATTATAGAGCTGTTGGCTATAGCACCTTACGAAACGTGAGGTTGATGCGGAGGCGGCCGGTGAGCGGGTGATCGCCATCGGGGAGCGGGCCGACGCCGTGATAGATGAAGCGGGCGGGGCCACCCCAGACCACCACGTCCCCGCTTTCCAGGCGAATGCGGCGGGGCCGGTCGGCGCGGCGCTTGCCGCCCCACAGAAACACCGCCGGAAGACCGAGCGACACGGAAACGATGGGCGCCACGGGGTCGTGTTCATCCTTATCTTTGTGCATGGAAAGTTTGGAGCCTGGTTCGTAGCGATTGATCAGGCAGGCGTCGGGGGCGTAGTTCGCAAATCCGCCTTCACTTGCCGCGGCCGCGGCCAGGTGGCGAAACGCTTCCGGCAGGGGCGGCCAAGGCGCGCCGGAGTCGGGATCGCACGGATCGTAGCGATAGCCGCTCCGGTCCGAGACCCATCCGAGCGGACCGCAGTTGGTCATGGCGACCGACATGCGGTAGCCGCCGGGAGTGATCAAATGGCGGAAAGGCGCCTGGGCGGCGATCCGCGCTACCGCTTCCAGAAGGACCGGCGCTTCCGCGGCGGCGAATCCCCGCAGCAGCACGGCGCCCTCTTCGAGTTCTTCCCGCGCCCGCTGCGGACCGGGCAAACCGCTCAGCAGATCGCCTTGTGTTTCCCCGTACTCCGGGGTGCCGCGCGCCATCGTGCTGGTACGATTGTAGCCGGTGGCCCGTAAGGTTGAAGAGCAGCTCGACGGCCTGACGCCGCTACGTGAAGCTCCGGTTGAAGAAGCCCTTCCCGCGCTGCGCAAGGCGTTGGGCGATCGCGTGAATCTGGTGGTCGCCAAAGCCGCCCGGATCGCTGCCGAGCGGCAGTTCCAGGCTCTGCTGCCCGAGCTCGTACAGGCCTTCTCGCGGCTCTTTGACGACCCCCTGCGGCGCGATCCGCAGTGCTGGGGCAAGACAGCGCTGGCCGCCGCGCTCAAAGACCTGGGGTATTCCGAATCGGCGCCGTATCTGCGCGGACTGCGGCACAGGCAGATGGAACCGGTTTGGGGCGGCGAGGCCGATACCGCCGAGAACCTGCGCGCCACGTGCCTGCTGGCATTGGTCGCCTGTTCCGACGTAGAGCGCGGCGAAGCCCTGCGATGTTTTGTCGATGCCCTCACCGAACCGGCTCATACGATTCGCATCGAAGCTGCCCGCGCTTTGGGCCAGATGGCGGGCGACGAAGGCGCGCTAGTGCTCCGCCTCAAGGCCCGCCTGGGCGACGAGAGTCCCGAAGTAACGGGGCAGGTATTCGATTCCCTGCTGGCCATCGAGGGTGCGCGGGCACTGCCGTTCCTTGCCGGATTTCTGAAACACACAGACGAGCGCGCCGAGGAAGCAGCTCTGGCCCTGGGCTCTTCGCGGCTGGAAGGCGGATTCGATCTGCTTCGCCAGGCCTGGAATGAGACGCGCGACCGTCAGTTTCGCGCCGTGCTGCTGCGCGCCATCAGCCTTTCTCGTCTCGACGCGGCTCTCGATTGGCTGCTCGGAGTGGTGCGCGAGGGACGCCTGGCCGATGCCACAGCGGCCCTGGAAGCTCTGGCGCTCCACACCGGGTCCGAGGAGATTCGGGGACAAGCCAAAGCCACAGCCGAGGGGCGCGAACCGGAACTCATGACCGAATTTCAGAAGCGGTTTCCACAGGGAAGTGCCTGAATTGTGCTTACATAGCTTCTTATGCCGTCCGAGAAACTCGCAATTGACCCGGCTTCCTGTCCTCCGGAAACCAGCTACAAGCTCCTGATCGGTTCGATTGTGCCGCGGCCGATCGCGTTCGTCTCCACCTTATCCCCAGAAGGCGTGCGAAACCTGGCGCCTTTCAGCTTCTTCAACGCGGTGTGCGCTAACCCGCCAGTGGTCACGTTTGCTTCCGGAGTGCGGGAGCCGCCCAAGGACACGCTGGCGAACGTGCGCGCCACCGGTGAGTTTGTGATCAACATCGTCACCGAAGAAATAGCGGAGAGGATGAATCTGACCTCGGGCGAATATCCGGCCGGAGTCGATGAGTTTGCCATCTCCGGCCTGACGCCCGTCGCCAGCGCCCTGGTGAAACCGGCGCGCGTCTTGGAATCGCCGGTGAACATGGAATGCAAGCTCATTCAGATCGTGGACGTCAGCACGCGGCCCATGGGCGGCAGCCTGGTGATCGGGGAGGTGGTTCAATTCCATGTCGATGCCGCGATTACCAACAACCTGCGGATCGACGCCGGCAAGCTGCGAGCTGTCGGCCGCATGGGCGGCAATGAGTACACACGCACGTCCAGCCGTTTTGAGATGGTCCGGCCGCGGGTTTGAGCGAAGGGGTCCGGCCTACCGCACCTTGCCGGGCCCCCTAGGATAGAATCGTTTTCCGGTCGGGAGCCGGAGCGAATGAGGGTGAGATACGTGATTCTGTTACTGGCCGCGCTGGCTTTGTGCGCGATTACGCCCGGCCTTGGCGCGCAGCAGCGCTCGTTCTATCAGCAAACCGAGTACAAGGGTCAGGAGATTGGAAAGCTCACGGGAGATATCTATTACGCGCGCATGGACGACTACGTCTCGGTCTTCATGGTGACCAGCGAAGGCATCGTTCTGGTGGAGCCGATTGGGACCGAGTTCGGCACGTGGCTAAAAGCCGAGATCGCGCGTCGATTCCAGGTTCCAGTGAAGTATGTCATCTACAGCCATTCCCACTGGGATCATGCCTCGGGCGGCGCAGTTTACGCCGATACCGCGCGGTTCATCGGCCATGAAAACATGCTGAAGAATATCGCTATGCCGCCCGCGAACACGCCGCTGCCAGCGAATGTGCGAGCACAGGACAAAAACGGCGACGGCCGAATCTCGCCCGAGGAAGCGCAAGGCCAGCTCAAAACGATGTTCAGCCTATATGACGCGAACCACGACGGCTTTTTGAGCGGAGCCGAAATCACGCGCGGGCCGATCGAATATGTGAGAGCTCCCGACCTGACATACACGGAGCGGCTGAACATCAACCTGGGCGGCAAGCGCGTAGAGATCATCTCGCGCCCGACAGCTCACGCCGACGACAACACATTGGTGCGATTCATCGATGGAACCAACGTGCTGTTTGCTTCCGACTGGATTACCGTGCACCGGCTTCCCTTTGGTCCGATCTCGCCGGATGAGATTCCCATGGTGCGAGCCGTGGAAGCGATGGATTTCGAGTATTTCGTGTGCAGTCACGGCAAGCTGG